>CAYOXP010000045.1:3035-5886 GCA_964407995.1 uncultured Aquiluna sp. | reverse complement strand
GAGATTCAGGTAAACCTTGCAGCAATTCAGCACAACTACCTTGAGCTGAAGAAAATTGCTGCACCTGCAAAGGTAATGGCGGTAGTAAAAGCCAATGCATATGGCCACGGTGCACAAGAGGTAGCAGAGGCGCTGCAGGAGGTCAATGTTGATGCGCTTGGCGTGGCTGATCTAGATGAGGCCATCGCCCTGAGGCTAGCCGGCATAAAAGCACCTTTGATGTGTTGGATCTTGGCTGAAGATGCAGATTTTCAGATGGCGAAGGACCTTGATATCCAACTCGGTGTTTCAACCCAAGCGGCGCTTTCTAAAGCGTTGGAAACAGGGAATCAAATCCACATCAAGGTAGACACTGGCTTGGGTCGCAATGGTTTTGTTGAAGCCGATTGGGAGAGAGTGTTCACTCAGTTGGCCGGAAGTTCTATCGGCCTGTTCTCGCATTTGGCAAATACTTCTGTAGAAGAAGATCGCAAGCAGCAGTCTCAGTTTGAGAAGGCTTTGGCACTGGCTACTTCTTTAGGTGCTACGGTGCAAACCGCTCACTTGACGGCAACCGCGGGCACCTTGAGCTACCCAGACATGCAATATGACATGGTTAGGTGCGGCATCGGAATCTATGGCTTGAACCCATGGGATGACCGCGCCATTGGAAACTACGATTTTCAGCCGGCCATGCGAGTAAGTGCAAAAATCACAAACGTAAAGCGTGTTCCCGCGGGCCAAGGTGTTTCATACGGCTACCGCTATGTAACCGACAAAGAAACCACTCTCGCATTGGTGCCATTCGGTTATGCCGAAGGCATGCCTCGAATTGCCCAGGGTGCAAAGGTGCTTATTTATGGCAAAACATTTGAGGTTTCTGGGCGTATCGCCATGGATCAGTTTGTTGTTGACGTTGGAGATCTAGATATAAAAATCGGTGACGACGTGGTGATTTTTGGGGATGCAGCAAAGGGTGAACCGACAGCCGAGGACTTGGGTGCATCATGCGGCAGCATTAACTATGAGATTGTCACCAGGATTGGCGGCAGGGCCAAACGGGTTTACCTATAGCGATGAAATTTCGTATCTCTACCCCAGAGCAGATGCACGAGTTCGGGATTGCCTTAGCGCGAGAACTTCGTGCCGGTGACTTATTGCTACTAAATGGACCTTTGGGTGCAGGCAAAACCACACTGACCAGGGGCATCGGCGATGGCCTTGGGGCCAAGGGAACAGTTCAGTCGCCCACATTTGTACTTGCCAGAACCCATAAGACCGAGTCGGGTCCAAAGATGGTTCACGTTGATGCTTACAGGCTCTCCTCCGCCATGGAGCTAGACGATCTTGATATTGATTTTGCTAACTCGATTGTGGTGGTTGAGTGGGCTCGAGATTTCGTTGAGGGCATCACGGACAATTGGCTAACTGTTACCATCGACCGCTCGGGCGATGACGATGCTCGTGAACTAGACGTGATTGGAAATGGCCCGAGATGGCAGGGGGTGAAAATTGCTTTTAGCAATTGATACCTCCGCCGGCACATCGGCTGCAGTCTTTGATGGAGAAAAGCAGCTTTCTTACGCGCAGTTTGATGATCCGTTTGGCCACGCAGAAAACATCGGATTAGCCATCTCTCAAGCCTTGAATGAGGCCGGAGTATCACCAGAGCAGCTCACGGCAGTTGCTATCGGAAGGGGTCCGGCACCTTATACCGGACTCAGGGTCGGTATGGCAGCAGGCACCTCTTTCGCAACTGCATTGGGTTTACCTCTATTAGGTGTAATCACGCTGGATGCAGTTGCCCATGCTTATGGCGATGATCATGTATTGGTCGTTGCTGACGCAAAACGTCGCGAACTTTTTGTTGCTGCCTACGAGGCGGGCATTCGGGTATTTGGGCCTGAGGTTCTGCAGCCAAGTGACCTAGGCCGCTTCGAAGGCTACCAAGAGGTAGACGGCGTATGTGACGCTAGCTTGATCGGGAAGTTTGTGCATTTTGCCCAGTCGAAGGGGGCCGACCTGAGTGATCTGTCGGCGCTTTACTTGCGGTCACCTGATGTCGCACCTTCTGCTGGAAAGCGAGTGACTGGCTAATGGAAATCAGAAGACTTGGCCTCGCAGACCTTGCTGAGGTAATGAATCTTGAGCACGAGCTATTTCCATCTGATGCTTGGTCTGAAGCTTCAATGGCAAGTGAACTAGCAGGCAAGCACAACTACTATCTGGGCTTTTTTGAAGGTGGGCTGGTTGGCTACGGAGGCCTGAGCACAATCCCCGGCTCCTACACCTCAGATATTCAGACAATCGGGATCGCAAGCTCACTGCGCGGCAAGGGGCTTGGAAAAAAGTTAATGCTCGAGTTGCTACATCGCGCTAAGTCACTTGGTAGCGAGCGTGTTCTGCTCGAAGTGCGAGCCGATAACGAAGTCGCAATTGGGCTTTATAAGTCGCTTGGTTTTGAACAAATAGATGTGCGCAGGCGCTACTACCAACCAGACGACGTGGATGCCATCATCATGCAGTTGGCCATTAGGCAACCCATCGTGCTCGGAATCGAATCAACCTGCGATGAGACAGGCGTAGGTATCGTTCAAGGTAACCGCTTGATCGCAAATGCGCTGCATAGCTCAATGGATGAGCACTCAAAGTATGGCGGAGTGGTTCCCGAGGTGGCTGCGAGAGCCCATCTCGAGGCTGTAAAACCAACTTTGGAGAAGGCTTTGGCTGAAGCCAAAATCTCAATCTCAGAAGTAGACGCAATTGCTGTTGCCAATGGGCCGGGGCTTGCTGGAGCGTTGATGGTTGGGATCGGAGCTGCCAAGGGTCTTGCTCTTGCCCACAACAAACCGATTTACGCAGTAAACCACCT
>CAYOXP010000045.1:0-2935 GCA_964407995.1 uncultured Aquiluna sp. | reverse complement strand
AGACTGCGCCAGGAAGCTCAGTATCGATGCGATAAAGAAGGCATTGAATTGCGAATCCCAAGGTTCTCGCTTTGCACCGACAACGGAGCAATGATTGCAGCTTTAGGAGCCCAGCTTGTGATGGCCGGTCGAGAGCCAAGCGGCCTTGGATTTGGAGCCGAATCAACTCTTGAGGTGACTGAGGTTCAGACTCTCTAGTTTCTCTCAGGTTCAAAACAGCTTTCTTTATGGCTTTGGTGCCAGAGTGGTGCAAGCCCTAACGAAGGAAAAATTTATGGCGGAGAAGAAAAATGAAGAGGTTACTGAAGTAACCGTTGAATCTGAAGCAGCAGCAGTCACTCCAAAACCAAAGTTTGATTGGACCAGCCTAAACACCCTTGCGGTGGTCTCATTGGCAAGCGCAATCAGCGGCGTTGGTGCACTGATCGCAGTGATAACTGGTCACATTTCACTAGCCCAAATCAAAAAGTCCGGTGAAAATGGTCGCACTCTTGCACTAACCGGAACAGTGCTCGGATATGTTCACCTGGCAGGTTGGATTATTTTCGTGCTTCTCGGTGTTATCTCTAAGGCACTTCTATTCGGTCACTATGGACTCCAGCCTTTGGGGCCGGATATGTGGTTCGAAAACCAACATGGTTTCGACGGCATGCAAATGTGGCGAGACCGCTAGAAGAGCCATCTAGCGGAGCGCTTCGCAGATAAGTGCTTTCCGGGCGCTGCCCACCTTGGTCAAAATCAGGGTGGCGGCGCCCGATCCCTTTAACTTGAGCTTTGGCCGCAAGGCCTCTGGTGTTATGTTCACACCGCGTTTTTTGATCTCCAGGACCCCAATTTCTAACTCGGCCAGTCGTTTGCGGATGCTTTTTTCATCCAAGGGCAGGATCTCATTGACCTTGTAGGTCTTCAGCCATGGGCTCTCGATAAGTCGGTTTGAGGTTAGATAGGCAATGCCCTCCGAGAAGCCAGACAGTTCATTTTTGACAGCAAACTCACCCATAAGGCGTGATCGAATCAGAGCCGAATCCGGTTCGTAGACATAATCGCCCAGTTCCCCGATAGGGGCGCTAACCGCACCTTCTCCCTCGAATTCATATCGTTGGCCATTTCGAAGCATTGTTGCCACTCGTTCTGAGTTCCCACTCAGATCCCCAAACCATAAGACCACCTCGACCAAATCGCCTTGGTGCGAAACCCACTGGGCTTGAGCTTGGTCCGGGATCAATTCATGAGGGAATGCAGGGCCCAGTTTTACCCCCATGGGCTTTTCGAGACTGAATACCCAGTTCAGGTTAGGGCTGAAATCTTCGGGACCTAAAGTTATGTGCTTGGCATCTTTTCGGTCCAGGTTTCGCCTGGCTGGATCTACCCAGAGCCCATCGAAGTCCTCAATCGCCAATTCTTCTGCTGATTGATTCAGCACCTTCGATTGCTCAAAGGCAGCCAAATTGAATGCAGCCAATGCCGCTGTGTCTTCGTCTCGCTCGACGGCCGTTACTTCTAGACCTAGCGCTGAGAAAGCCAGTGAATCCGCGCCTATGCCGCAGCCGAGATCAGCAATCTTGTTGAGGCCAGCATTTCGAAATCTCTCGGCGTGCAATGCTGCTACATCTATTCGAGTGGCCTGCTCTAGGCCAGCCTCGGTGAAGAGCATCTGGTTTGCAAAATCACCAAACTTTGCTTTTCCTCTAGTTCTGAGTCTGGCCTGCGTCACAACTTCGGTGACCAGGAGAGGGTCGTAGCCCTGTTTTCGCAAGGTGGTAATTAGCGTCAGGACATCGCTCTTGCTATCAAGATCGCCAACCTGAGCAAGTAGTTCCATGGCTTCTCTGGTTAACAGGCGATTCATGCTTAAACGCTAGTGGTGAACAACTAGCACTCGCCTTGACTGAGTGCTAATTTCACTCTAAAGTTTTATTAGCACTCACAAGTTGAGTCTGCTAACCAAACTAATTTTGAGACTAAGAAGAGGTCAAAGTGTCGGTTTCAATTAAGCCACTCGAAGATCGCATTGTTGTTCGCCCAGTTGAGGCTGAGCAGGTAACCGCATCAGGTCTGGTTATCCCAGACACCGCTAAGGAGAAGCCACAAGAGGCTGAGGTTATCGCAGTTGGCCCAGGTCGTTTCTCAGACGAGGGTGACCGTATTCCTGTTGACGTAAAGGTCGGCGACAAGGTCATCTTCTCTAAGTACGGCGGCACCGAGCTTAAGTACAACGGCGTTGAGTACCTAGTACTTTCTGCTCGCGATGTGCTTGCAATCATCGAGCGCTAAGCAAAACTTACTGATCTCGACCCGGGCTAGTGCTCGGGTCGATTTCTTTTAAGCCATAGGCTTCTTTCGTGTCCAAGGCAAGCGTGCAATCAACTGGTTTGATTTTCGGCTTTGCGGCATATCTAATTTGGGGCTCGTTCCCACTAATAATTAGCCAGACTGCATTTGCCAACCCTATTGAGGTCGTGACCTGGCGGGTGGTATTTGGATTTCTATTCGCTTCGATTTTGATCACCGCGATGAGACGCTGGAAAACGATCGTCTCACTTTTGAAGAACCCGAAAAAGTTGAAGTGGTTGGTTTTGGCCGCGGTCTTTATTTTTGTGAATTGGGAGACCTATGTAATTGCAGTTGCCACCCACAACACAATCGAGAGTTCCCTGGGTTACTTCATAAATCCCCTTATCACCATTTTGTTTGCGGTGATTTTTCTGAAGGAGCGCTTGCGCAAAGCTCAGTGGGCGGCGCTCGCCATTGGTTTAGTGGCGGTTTTGGTTCTCACTTTTGACTACGGCCGTTTGCCATACATAGCCATGATTTTGGCTTTCAGTTTTGCCATCTACTCCCTGGCCAAGAACAAGGTCGGAGGAAAGATCAATGCCGTTGAGTCCTTCACTCTTGAGTCACTGCTCGTTCTACCAATCGCAATCGGCCAACTTAT
>CAYOXP010000044.1:0-6308 GCA_964407995.1 uncultured Aquiluna sp. | reverse complement strand
GCTACCTCTTGAGCTGTGACGTTGTGGTGAACGATCTCAGAGTAGACGTTTGCCTCGCGCACGCGCCTGGCGATTAGCTGGGCGTATTGAGCACCAAAATCAACTACTAGTACTGGCTTCACTATGCCCTCTCCAACTCAGTAATTTGCTTGTGGGCCAACTTGGCGAAGCGGGCCTCGGTGTAGAAACTCAAAAGTGGCACTACACCACCGGCTGCAATAACTAGAAAGCGCATAAATGACCAGCGCATCAAAGTCCACAGTCGGAAGTCTGCGAACAGATACAGCACATACAGCCAGCCATGAACAATCAAAATTGCAACCGTGAGGTTAAGGCCAACCTCGGGCAGCCCCTCGCCCTCGTAGCCATACTGCTCGAAGGTAATAAACCCATTTGGTCCAAATGCCCAGAGGTCATAACCCAGAAATGGCAAACGACGAATGCCCCAGGTGATCATCAGAAGCAGCAAGAAAATTCCGGTTATGTAGCTCGATACTTTGTAGAGCTTCAGAACTTTTTTGATCTGCGGGATTTGCGATACGGCTGGGCCAGTCATGCCAGAAGTTTACTTTAGGCAAGCTTGCTAAGAGCATCGAGCACCGATGCCTTGCACTGATCTGCGGTAGTAGCCGATAGCGCCAACTTGGCAACCGCTTGAGCCTGTTCAAGGTCAACAGCAGAGAGTGCGGAGCGAACCGCACCAACCTGGCTCATCGATGCAGACACTGACTTGAAGCCAAGTCCAGCAAGAACGACTGCGAAGGCTGGATCCGACGCCGATTCGCCACAAACACCAGAGGAAATTCCTGCAGCTGCCGAGTCGCTAGCAATCTTTTCAAGCATTCGAACCAGCGCTGGCTGCCATGGGTTTAGTAGCGATCCAAGACCAGCATTCATCCGGTCTGCCGCAAATAGGTACTGAGACAGGTCGTTGGTTCCAACTGAAATGAAATCGATTTTTCCCTCTAGGTCGCGCAGTGCCATCGCTATCGACGGTGTCTCCACCATGATGCCGACCTTGAAATTACCGGCAGCCTTTGCCATGTTCGCAAACTCGATTGCCTCCGATGAAGTGGCGATCATTGGGGCCATTACCCAAACCTCGCGACCAGATTCCTTGCGGGCCACCTCCAGTGACTCAAGCTGATCAACCAGGAACTGGCGGTGGTCTTGAATTAGGCGGAAACCACGAATACCCAGTGCTGGGTTCTCTTCGTGAGGCATTTCCAAAAATGGAACTGGCTTATCGCTTCCGGCGTCGATGGTGCGGACCACGATTGGACCCTCCGGCGCTGCGCTCAAAATCTCCGCGTAGGCCTTCGCCTGCTTATCGCGAGAAGGCATCGCTGTCTCTGCGAGATACAGCAGCTCGGTGCGGAACAGGCCGACTCCGTTTGCCGCGGTGGTAGCCGCAGATACAGCATCAGCAAGAGACCCGATGTTTGATCGAACCGGAATGATTGGCTCGAAGCTCTTGGCAACAAATGAAATTGCCTTGGTTATCATCGAGTCATCGCCACCAACAACTACTCGGTCGCCAACTGGATCTACCAATACCTCAACGCCATCAACCAATTCGGCTGCACCCGTGCAGGAGACAACGGCAGGAATCGACTTTGAGCGGCAAATAATTGCGGTATGCGAGGTTGGGCCACCCTTGATGGTCACAACACCAACAACTGCAGATGTGAATTGCGCGGTGTCTGCCGGTGAAAAGTCATCACCAACAATTACGTAGCTTCCGGAAGTTGGCAGATCTAACCCGAGTGAGATACCGGCAATGTTTGCTGCCACGCGCTTGGCAAGATCTTGCAGATCAACCAATCTCTCTTCGAATGCGGCATCGCCCGCAAAGATTCCGCCAAGCTGATCTACCGCATTGATATAAGAGGTGGCGGCATTCCAGCCAGATTCGATTTCGCCCGCTGCCATCTCAAAAAGGTCTTCGTCCTCCATGAGCATCTTGAGTGCTTCGAAAATCTCCGCGCTAGTTTCGCCCGCCTTGATGGCTAGCTCATCGAGGTGCGCAGCTACCGCAGCAATCGCAGTCTTTAGGGTTGCCTTCTCGGCTTCTATATCGCCTGAGTGCTTCGCGGCTGCAGGCAAAGCGGCCTGGGGTTTGACTCGAAAAACTTCGGCACGAACTGCGTTCAGGCCAACGCCTAGGCCGGTGAGGATTGTGCCAGCGGAAACGCCCACCACTATCCCTTTAGGAACTCTTGGATCTGAGCCAAAAGGGAATCGGCAAGGGCCTGATCATCAGTGTCGATCTCAACGGTCAACTCTTCACCGGTCTTTGCCTTCAAAGCCATCATGCGAAGTGGTGAGTTGGCAAGCACTAGATCTTCGCCAGCCTTACCCATGCGAATCTCAAGGCCGGACTCCTTAACCAACTTCACGATCTGACCAGCAGGGCGAGCGTGCAGGCCAATTGGATCCAAGATGGTGACGGTAGCAGTAATAGTTGACATGACAACCCTTCCTAAAATCTGGTTAGAGGATAACAACTTCGCCTGCCTGTTTACTAGGCGTTTGGCTAATTGGCGCCTTCTCGCTCGCGAACAACTTGGTCTTGAACCATTCGCCACCAGAGATAAAAAGCTGCCAAAGCAAAAAACGCCCACTCAATTGCATAAAACGCAGTTAGCCAGTTGATCTCTAGCGATTCCTGGCGAATACCAATGGTTATCTTGTCCAGCCCGACATCGATGCCCTCCTGCACAATTACATATGCTGGATAGATATTGATTGGTGATGGTGAATAAAGGTTTGCCAGCTGCGCAAGCGATACCGAACCGAGGGCTTCACCTTGCGATTCGCGAGGTGGCTCAGCCGGCTCCAAATAGCCGACGATTTCAACCTGAGACTTTTGCAGTTCTGCCCTAGCCACCAGCACCTGATCGAGGCTGTCACCAAAACCCAGCGCGAGAGTTAGTGCTGCGCCATCAACCCAAGAGTTGGTCACAAGCCAATAGCCAGAAACAGTTTGATCTCCAACAAGCTGAAGTCGATTACCAACGACAAATGAGTTAGCTGGGTCGATTTCGACTGAAGCCGTCACCAGGCGATCGAAAACCGGTTGCGTGATTTGCAGGTTTGGCTGGGTAAGGGTCTGAAGTGGGACCGGATCGATCTCCTCAACAGATACACCAACGGTGTTGAAAGTTCTTGAGAGTTGCCACTGCATCAAAAGTGAAAAGGCAATCGCAACTAAAAGTGCCAACGCCAAACCGCCGACCCATTTGGGCCTGCGGGCAACTTCCCAGAACGAGGGTTTCGGCATTTACTCGTAGCGGTTTAGAACTACGTCTACGCGCTGGAACTCTTTAACGTCGGAGTAACCAGTGGTTGCCATTGAGCGCTTAAGTGCTCCGATTAGGTTGCTCGTTCCATCAGCGGATTCAGCTGGACCAAGCAAGATATTCTCAAGCGGTGCGTGTGAGCCGACCCACACACGGTTGCCTCTCGGCAGCTTCTGGCTAACCGCTTCTTGACCCCAATGCCAACCGCGGCCAGGTGCCTCGGCAGCACGGGCCAAAACTGTCCCGAGCATCACGGCGTCTGCGCCGCAGGCAATTGCCTTGACGATGTCTCCCGAGGTTCCAAGGCCACCGTCTGCAATGACGTGAACGTAGCGGCCACCGGATTCATCCATGTAGTCACGACGTGCTGCTGCGACATCGGCAACTGCGGTTGCCATTGGCGCGTGAATACCTAGAACCTTGCGGGTTGAAGAGGCTGCTCCGCCACCAAAACCGACCAATACACCCGCTGCACCTGTGCGCATCAGGTGAAGGGCTGCTTTGTAGCTGGCTGCGCCACCGACCATTACTGGAACATCTAGCTGATAGATGAATTCTTTTAGGTTTAGCGGCTCTTGGTTCTGAGAAACGTGCTCAGCAGAAACGGTGTTTCCACGGATTACGAACATCTCAACACCGGCCTTGAGCACTACCTGGGAGAACTCCTGAGTTCGCTGCGGTGACAATGCACCTGCAACTGTCACGCCCGCAGCACGAATTTCTGCCAAGCGAGCCGTGATGAGCTCTGGCTGGATCGGCTTTGCGTAAGCGCGCTGAAGGACGGCAGTTGCATCCTCAGGCTTGGCATTTGCGATTTCCTCAAGCTGCTGAGTTGGATCCTCATAGCGAGTCCATAGACCTTCTAGATCCAAAACACCGAGGCCACCTAGCTTGCCAATCGCAATTGCCGTAGCCGGGCTCATTGCCGAGTCCATCGGCGCTGCAACTACAGGTAGTTCAAACTTGTAAGCATCGATTGCCCAGGCGGTTGAAACATCCTCTGGGTCACGAGTTCTGCGAGTAGGTACTACCGCGATGTCATCAAATGCAAATGCTTGACGAGCGCGCTTGGCGCGACCAATTTCGATTTCAGTCATGAGTGGCCTCCTAGCGGGTGCCGTAGTTAGGGGCCTCGATAGTCATTTGAATATCGTGTGGGTGAGATTCCCTCAACCCAGCAGCCGTGATTCGAACAAACTTGCCGCGGTTTTGCAGCTCCGGGATGGTTGCGGCACCAACGTAACCCATCGATGCCCTCAGGCCACCGACCAACTGGTGAACAACCGATGCGACGGTGCCACGGTAAGGCACTCGACCCTCGATACCTTCTGGCACCAACTTGTCTTCACGCAATACATCGTCTTGGAAGTAGCGGTCTTTAGAGTAAGACTTCGCCTGCCCGCGGGACTGCATTGCACCAAGCGAACCCATGCCGCGGTAAGTCTTAAATTGCTTACCGCCCACATATGTAATGTCACCAGGAGCTTCATCGGTTCCAGCAAGAAGTGAGCCAAGCATTACCGAGTTTGCGCCTGCTACCAAGGCCTTTGGAATATCTCCTGAGTACTGCAGTCCGCCATCGGCAATTACCGGAACTCCGGCTGGTCGTGCAGCTAAGGATGCAAGGTGAACTGCGGTTACCTGCGGTACGCCAACACCCGCAACAACTCGAGTAGTACAGATTGAGCCAGGACCAACACCAACCTTGACGCCGTCTGCACCTGCATCAACCAGTGCCTGAGCACCTTCGCGAGTCGCTACGTTGCCACCAACAATGTCGGTCATCTTGGCAAATGGCTCTGCCTTAAGCTTCTTGATCATCTCCAGCACTGCGGAGTTGTGGCCGTGAGCTGTGTCAACGATCAGCATGTCAACCCCGGTCTCAACTAGTGCCATGGCGCGCTCCCAGGCGTCAGGACCAACACCAATTGCCGCACCCACCAAGAGTCGACCTGCTGCATCTTTGGATGCGTTTGGGTACTTCTCGCTCTTGTCGAAGTCCTTAACGGTTATCAGCCCACGAAGCTTGCCAGAGTCATCGACCAGCGGAAGCTTCTCAATGCGGTGCTGAGCTAAAAGCGCCATCGCCTCGTCAGGGTTAATTCCAACCTTGCCAACGATCAACGGCATTGGGGTCATGACATCTTTTACCAGTGTCGTGGTGCGCTGCACCTCAAGCACAAATCTCATGTCGCGGTTGGTCACAATTCCAACCAACTTGCCATCCTCATCAACTACCGGAAGGCCAGATACGCGGTACTTACCGCAAAGGTCATCCACCTCCTGAATGGTTGCGTAAGGGGTGGTTGTCACAGGGTTCGAGACCATTCCAGCTTCGCTGCGCTTGACCAGGTCAACCTGGTTGGCTTGATCATCGATTGAAAGATTGCGGTGAAGAATTCCCAAGCCACCTTGGCGAGCCATTGCAATTGCCATTCGAGCCTCGGTAACGGTGTCCATGGCCGATGAGATCAGTGGCACCTGGATTGAAATGTTTCGGGATACCTGAGTGGAGGTGCTTACCCCCGATGGAACGACGTCTGACTGGCCGGGGAGAAGTAGCACGTCATCGTAGGTGAGTCCAACGAGGGCGAATGGGTCGTTTTGCTCCAATGGAAAATCCTTTTGGCTTGGGGGATTCGTCTGACAAGTCTACCTAAGTAATAGCTAGCCCCCAAAGCCCTTGGGAATGTGAAGAAACTTGCTTGAAACTTTAGGTTTCGAGCCTTTGGATTATTGTCAAAGGCCGAACTTTGCTAAGGTTTTTTAGATACCCCCGAATGGGGACAAACGAGCAAGGCAGCTCAAACGATTTGGAGGACACGTGCAATTCCTCTCTGTTAGCAACCCCAAGCGGTTGTTTGCCTCGCTTCTACTTCTTACTTCAATGCTTTTGGTTGGATTGAGTCTTGCGACTCCTGCCCTAGCCGACAGCGTTGGCGAGGAGTATGAGCGCGGTATCACGGGAAACGTAAAACTTGAAGGCGAGCCACTAGCTGGCGTCAG
>CAYOXP010000043.1:0-6335 GCA_964407995.1 uncultured Aquiluna sp. | reverse complement strand
GTTCTTCTCAGCTACCTTGAAACTCCGCAGTCACTAGATGTATTAGCCGGTGCCGCCGTGATCATTTTGCTCAGACTTTTGGCCATCAAATTTGGCTGGGAGCTCAAGAGATGGGCTTTTCTTTAGCTGATAGTCGGCTGGTAAGAAGGTTAAGGCTTGCTGGTTTTTGGTTCTTCTCCAAACTTCGCCCACTAACTTCAAAACTGTCCCAAGAGACAGGAAAGAAATGAAGACCAAGACCAAGATCGCAACCGCAGCGGCTGCGACCCTTGTAGCAGGAGCTGCTTTTTATGCTTTGCCATCGGTAGCTCACGACCGCGGGGGAAACTTCAACCCATCAGGTGCCAGCTTCGGTACCTCAAGCGCTTCCCCAGCACTGCCAATGCACGAAGAATTTGACCACGCGACAGTAAGTGCAGCAATCACCGGCATCCCAAGCACTGTCACCTCCTCACACGAGGCCTCGCACGGCGCGTATTTCACCGCATACGTGCTTGAAGACACAGCTACTTCAGTGCCATCAAGCGAACCAACCACTGGAGGTCGACGAATCGGTGTAATGCCTGAGCGCAATGCAGATGGAACCTTCACCGATGTGCTGACCGGCTCAACACTTACCGGAGTTCTTGGCTTCCATGCTGATTCAGATGGCACCACCAAGCTTGCTCTTTACCCATCTGACGGAACAGATCCAATTTTGGTAACCGTCACCACTGACGCAGATGGAAATGTATCTGCCGTTGCTTCCAAGTCATTGACCGTCGCTTACAGCGAAACTGTCGCATCCGAAGCTCCAGCAATGGGCCCTCGAGGTGACAAGGGAATGGGTCGCGGCGGTGACCACGGCGGCAAGCGCGGTGGTCATGGCCCACGCGGCGGCGGCCATGGCATGCACGATGAGTCAGGCGAGATGGGCAATAGCCAGATGTTCAGCTCCGAGGACATAACCCCGAACGCATAAAAACCTAACTACCCTCCTTGTAGTAGAAAAAAGAACCCCGCAGCACACAAAAGCTGCGGGGTCTCTACTTTTATCGGTTAACCAACCTCTTGAAGCCTGCGACCGCGGGTGTGGGTTGGCTTGCATTCAAGGTTTGCTGGATCCTCAAAACACTTGTCGCACAACAGCACAAGGTCCTTGCAACCCAGGTTGGTACAGTTGCGGAATTCACTGGTCTTATCGCCACAGTGCTCGCACTCACCGATGGTGATGGCTTCATCGGAGAAGTTCATCTTCATGCGACCATCAAATACGTATAGCGAACCCTCCCAGAGACCCTTGTCTCTGAAGCGCTCTCCGTAACGAACGATGCCACCTTGGATTTGGTAAACCTCTTTGAAGCCACGATTGATCATTACCGCGGAGAGAATTTCGCAACGGATTCCTCCGGTGCAGTAGGTAACAATTGGCTTGTCCTTGAGGTGGTCGTACTTGCCACTCTCAAGTTCTTTGATGAAATCGTGTGATGTCTGCACGTCAGGCACGATTGCATTTTTGAACTTGCCAATCTTTGCCTCAAAAGCGTTACGACCGTCGAAGAACACAACGTCATCACCGCGCTCTTCAACCAGGGCGTTCACCTGAGCTGGCTTAAGGTGCTTGCCACCATTTGTGATGCCGCTCTTGGCAACTTCGATCTCTTCGGGAGTTGTGAACGCAACAAGCTCTTTTCGAACCTTGACGCTTAGACGAGGGAAGTCGTCTCCGGTGCCATCCGACCACTTGAAATCGATCTTGCCGAAACCTGGGTACTCCTTGGTTGCGCGGCAGTACTTCTTGAGGTCTTCCATGTCGCCACCCAAGGTGCCGTTGATTCCGTGTTCCGAAATCAGGATGCGACCTTTTAGGTTCAGTGAAGCACACAGAGTCTTTTGCCAAAGCATTAGAGCTTTTGGATCAGCAACCGGTGCGAAGCCGTAATAAAGGATGATTTTGTTCAGAGCCATACGGCCAGTTTACCCCCGATAAACCGACATAGACTAGGGCGTATGTCAATGAAGCCAGGCATCGATAAAGCCGAACTAAACCCAGAAATCAAGCCACAGCAAGACCTCTTCCGCCACGTGAACGGAAGCTGGTTGGATAACACCGAGATTCCAGAAGACAAGGCCGTGTATGGCAGTTTCTACATGCTCGCTGACGATTCAGAGATCGCTGTTCGTGAGGTCTTGGAGGATGCGGCAAACAATCCAACTTCCAAGGTCGCCCAGCAGATTGGCGACCTCTACGCCTCATTTCTTGATGAGGATCGGATCGAAGAACTTGGAGCTAGCCCAATCCAAGAAGGCCTAACCAAGATCTCCGAGATCGCATCTCGCGAGGAGTACTTTTCGATGCTGGGGGCATTCGAGCGAGCAGGCGTTCCAGGTCTGTGGGGGAGCTACGTTGACAATGACCCGGGTGACCCGGAGCGTTACCTAGTTCACCTTTATCAGGGCGGCATCGGACTTCCTGACAAGGAGTACTACACCGACGAGAAGTACGCAGAGATTCGTGAGGAGTACGTCCCACATATTTCTCGTATGTTGATTCTTGCCGGATGGTCCGCCACCGATGCAATCTCTGCCGCACAAGATATCTTCGAGTTCGAGAAGAAAATCGCTTCTCACCACTGGTCAAGAGTCGAATCTCGTGATGCCGAGAAGACCTACAACCTTTTTGATTTCGATGGTCTCAAGGATCTAAATAAAAAGATTCTTTGGGACGAATACTTGTCTGGTGCATCACTGAAGAGTTCATTACTCGAATGGAATGTAGTGATGATGCCTTCTTTCTTCGAAGGCATTGCGGACCTGATTGTTGATGAGCACCTAGACACCTTGAAGCTATGGCTCAGTTGGGTTCTAGTTCGCTCCTACGCCCCTTATTTAAGTTCTGATTTCGTAAATGAGCGCTTTGCGTTCTATGGCACCAAGCTGACTGGGCAACCAGTTAATCGACCTCGATGGAAGCGTGCTGTGTCTCTAGTTGAGGGCAGTCTTGGAGAGGCCGTTGGTCAAATCTATGTCGAGAAACACTTCCCGGCCTCGTCGAAAGATCAGATGGAGACTCTCGTTGGTCACCTGATCGAGGCATACCGACAGAGCATCTCTAACTTGGATTGGATGACAGATGCCACCAAGAAGAAGGCACTTGAAAAGCTTTCTAAGTTCACACCGAAGATCGGTTATCCAGATAAGTGGAAAGACTATTCATCGATTGAGATCTCAAGATCTGACCTTGTTTCAAATGTGAAGAAGGTGTCGAGCTGGGAGTTTGATTATCACGCCAACAAGATTGGCCAACCAATCGACAGGGACGAATGGCACATGACTCCACAGACCGTCAACGCCTATTACAACCCTGGCCTCAACGAGATCGTTTTCCCAGCTGCAATCTTGCAGCCGCCGTTCTTCTCTCCGGAGGCGGACGATGCCGTGAACTTTGGTGGCATTGGTGCTGTGATCGGCCACGAGATTGGCCATGGTTTTGACGACCAAGGATCCAAGTATGACGGTGATGGCAAGTTGGTTTCCTGGTGGACCGACGAAGATCGCGAGGCTTTCGAGAAGAGAACTAAGTCACTAATCGACCAGTACTCGGCGCTGAGCCCATCTCAACTTGATGATTCACACAAGGTAAATGGCGAACTCACAATCGGTGAAAACATCGGCGACCTCGGTGGCTTAGGTATCGCCTGGAAGGCTTACCTGATTTCACTCAAAGGCGCTGAGCCTCCTGTGATCGATGGCCTAAATGCTCAGCAGAGATTCCTATACTCATGGGCGCAGTGCTGGCGAGGTAAATCAAGAGACGAGATCGCGATCCAGCGACTTGCCACCGATCCTCACTCTCCTAGCGAATTCAGATGCAACCAGGTCGTCAAAAACCTGGATATCTTCCACGAGACGTTCGCTACTTCCGAGACAGACGACATGTGGTTGGCACCTGGCGAGAGAGTGACCATCTGGTGAAGCTCTGGTTTCGAATCCTCTACGTAGTGCTCACTTGGCGAAAGCGATCCAAGCTTCAAATCAATGAAGTTTCCAAAATCTCACTTCGCGTATGGCCGACAGATCTTGATGTTTACAACCACATGAACAACGGTGTCTTTTTGACCTTGATGGACATCGGTAGGTACGACCAGGGCTTAAGAACGGGGTTTTGGCAGAAGTGGAAGAAACTTGGTTGGTATCCAATCGTCGTCAACTCCACAATCTCCTATCGAAAGTCTTTGGAGCCTTGGCAGAAGTTCGATCTAGAAACCAAAGTTATTGGTTGGGATGATGTTGCCTATTACATAGAGCAGCGCTTCGTGCGCAACGGAGAGATCTACGCCAAGGCGATCATGCGAGGCAGGTTCCTAAAGCGCAGCTGGGGCATCGTCACGCCAAATGAAGTGATGGAAGGTTCTGGCGGCTGGCCAGGTGAAGAACCTGTTGTCCCGGACTGGATATTGAGATGGGCAAACGACGTCGCGCTCCCAAAGGGGAAAGAACCAGCACCAAGCGACTGGGAGTAGATCTAGCTCTTACCTATTCCAGGCCAGCGACACTGAGCAATTGCTTCCTCAATCGGGTTTAGAAGTAGGTCCTGCGTTTCAGGGTGCTTCTCCATGTATTTCACCGTGTAGGAGCAAACTGGGACCACCTTGCCCATCTTGTGGTCTCGAATGCTTGCGAGTGACTCCCTCAACAAGATAGCTGCAAGGTTTTTGCCTTGATGAGCAGGATCAACTTCGGTGTGCACCAGGTGAATCTCACCTGGCCGCAGACTGTAGTCCATTAGCCCCACACGCTGCTCACCGAGGTAGATCTCGTAGCGGTGATTCTCTGCATCGTGCACAACGTTGGGTTCCATGCTGTTAATCTTTCACTCGTGACTGGCAATTTAGTTCTAAAGGGAGATAACCTCCCGCTGCTTAAATCTATGCCAGATTCCTCGGTCCAGTTGATTTACATTGACCCACCTTTCAATACCGGCAGATCACAGGTGAGGACTAACCGAAAGTCTCGTGTGAGCGAAATCGGCAGAGTCGGATTTCAAGGCAAGCGCTACGAACAAATCGTGGAGACAGTGCTTTCTTACGATGATGCATTTGCCGACTACTGGTCGTTTTTGGAACCTCGATTGGAAGAGGCCTGGAGACTACTCAAAGACTCTGGAACCCTGTATTTACATCTCGATTACAGGGAGTCCCACTACGCCAAAGTTTTGCTTGACGCTCTTTTTGGCAGGGAATGCTTCCTCAATGAAATCATCTGGGCCTATGACTATGGCGCACGATCGAAGTCGAAGTGGCCGGCAAAGCACGACAACATCTTGGTTTATGTGAAGAACCCTGACAGCTACTACTTCGATTCATCCGGTGTCGATAGAGAGCCATACATGGCACCTGGCCTGGTTACCAAAGAAAAGGCAGAGCTAGGGAAGCTGCCGACAGATGTTTGGTGGCATACCATCGTCTCTCCAACAGGTAAAGAGAAAACCGGTTACCCAACACAAAAACCAGAAGGCATTCTGCGACGCATCATCACAGCTAGTTCAAAGCCGGGAGATCTGGTCATGGACTTCTTTGGTGGGAGTGGCACAACAGCCGCTGTCGCCCATCAGCTTGGAAGATCATTCGTGACGATGGATCAGAATCCAGAGTCAATAGCGGTGATTAAATCCCGACTGGAGAAACTTGGTGCTCAGTTCGAACTTCGCGATTAGCGAGCCAAAGAACGTATGCCGAAATCAGAATAAATAAAGAAGCGGTTGTCATAGCTAGCGCAAAGTTCTCGGTACCTGGTCGCGAGATCAATCTAAAAAGAACAATGGGAAGCGTGGCCTGATCACCGAAAGCCAAAAAGTTCGCAGCACCAAATTCACCTAACGCCGACAACCCACCGAGGCTAATGGCGATGCGAATAGTTGGGAACAGAATCGGAATCTCCAGATAGCGAACAATCTGCAAAGTGCTAGCTCCATCCGACCTTGCTGCATCTCGCAAGTCTCGGGAGAAACGGTTTCTCGCTGGTTGCAGCAACTGGTAGATCAATGGAATGAGAAACAGAGACTGAAGCACCGGCAGTGCAAGCCATGACGACGAAATGAATCTTGGCAAGTAACCCATGATTATTAGTGCACCCAGGCCCCATACCACTGGAGAGATACCAATAGGCAGAAGTGCCCAGAAACTCAGCACACGCTTTTTTGCAAGTAGCCAAGAAACTAGCAAGGCAATGCTCACACTGATCAGCATGTTCCGAAGGGAGTTCGCAGTTGCCTCAAGGACGGAAATGTTTAGTAGATCCCTGGTCCCTAGGCCGCCAAGATTGGCGATGTTAGAAATCAACCCAGGGCCAGCTAG
>CAYOXP010000042.1:3975-6646 GCA_964407995.1 uncultured Aquiluna sp. | reverse complement strand
ATGTTTTATCGTTCAAAAACCGATTCAGGACGTAGGGGAAGACGGATCTGGATCGGAGGACAACCTGCCACGAGGGCAACTCTGGGTGTATAGCGCACCCAATTCAGTCTTGGGCCAAGTAAAAGATTTACTTGGCGAGTTTGGTCTGTCTGGATCATTCAAGGTACAGCCGCTCGATGCCAATGCGTCTCAGATCAAAATTCAGTTCGAGGATTTAGAGATTGATTTTGCATCATTGGTAACCGCTATCTCTAAAACTAGGTCAACTTTTGAGCTTGAAATCGAAGGCGATACTTCGGAGCGCTACCTACATCACCCATCATTGGGCATTTGTCGCAATGAGCTTGACCTTGCGGGTGAGGTCATGCTTCGAGCAGGTCAACTCGAACATCTCATGATGGAAACTGGCGGAAATATCTCCGAATTCGCAAGGGGCTTTAGACGGCTTACCGGTGTCCCATGGCTGGATTTGATCGAGCCATATCGAAAGGCTTCCGAATACTTACTCGCTCTACCTAGAGCGGTTTAGATGTTGCGGAATGCCAGTACTGCGTTGTGTCCACCGAAACCGAAGCTGTTTGAGATTGCTACCGCATCTGGTCTTGATAGCTTGTGCGGTTTGGTCGGGACGTTTAGTGGAATCTGAGGATCCTGATTGTCCAAGTTGATGGTTGGGGGAGCGATCTGCTCCTTCAGGGCCAGAATGGTAAACACCGCTTCAACTGCCCCGGCTCCACCAAGTAGGTGGCCAGTGGCGGACTTAGTTGCTGAGACGACCAACTTGTCGGTGTGATCCTCAAAAACACGCTTGATGGCTGTGTACTCTGCGATGTCTCCAACAGGTGTGGAGGTAGCGTGGGCATTGACGTGCTCCACGTCTGTCACAGAAGCGCCAGCCTGCTCCAATGCTGCAAGGACAGCCCTGGCTGCGCCTGAGCCTTCTGGGTCTGGTGCAGTGATGTGATAGGCGTCGCTGGTAACGGCACCACCGACAATCTCGCAATAAATTTTTGCACCACGAGCTTGGGCCGACTCAAGAGATTCAAGCACGAGCGCGCCAGCACCTTCACCCATGACAAATCCATCACGGTCAGTGTCGTATGGGCGAGATGCTTTTGTTGGGTCTTCGTTGCGCTTTGAAAGTGCATGCATGGCTGCAAAAGCAGCAATAGGTAGTGGGTGAATGGCGGCCTCGGCGCCACCACAAACAACTACATCAGCCTCACCGTTTTGGATGCGGTGGAAAGCGTTAGAAATTGATTCGTTGCCCGATGCGCAGGCGCTGACAGCTGTGCGGACACCGGCACGAGCACCAAGGTCCATTCCAATTGCAGCAGCAGGGCCATTTGGCATCAACATCGGCACTGTCATCGGAAGGACGCGACGTGGTCCTCGCTCTTTCAAAGTGTCAAAAGCGTCGAGCAAGGTCCATACGCCACCGATACCGGTAGCGAAGTCAACTGCAAGGCGCTCAGGCACCACATCTGGTGAACCTGCATCTTCCCAGGCTTGACGAGCCGCAATTAGTGCGAATTGACTCGAAGGGTCAAGTCGCTTTGCTTCCTGTGGGGTAAGAATGTCGGTTGCAGGTACTTTTGCCTGACCTGCAAAGGTAACTGGAATTTCGTACTTTTCAATCCAGTCTTGGGTGAGTGTTGATATGCCCGACTCACCTGCAAGCAATGCCTCCCAGCTGGACGCGACGTCGCCACCAAGGGGAGTGGTGGCTCCGAGACCGGTGACGACGACGCGACGCATCTGAATTAGGCCTGTGCTGCAGTAATGAAGTTAACTGCGTCTGCAACGGTGATGAGGTTCTTGACTTCCTCATCTGGGATCTTCACGCCGAACTTGTCCTCAGCGTTTACCACGATGGTCATCATGGAGATCGAGTCGATGTCTAGGTCATCAGTGAATGACTTCTCCATCTGAACGGCGTCGGTAGCAATACCGGTCTCGTCGTTAACTAGTTCTGCTAGTCCGGCTAGGACCTCTGCTTGGGAAAGAGCCATTTTTCTCCTTGGTTTGATTGAATGAGGTTATTTTAGGGCAGTTCTACCACTTGAGCCGCGAAGGCAAGGCCCGCGCCAAAACCAATTTGTAGTGCATAGCCACCTGATTTCACTTTGCCCTCCGCCAGTAGTCGGTGCATGGCTAGCGGAATTGACGCTGCCGAAGTGTTTCCGGTGTCCACGATGTCTCTTGCAACTACCACTGATTCGGGTAGTTCCAGTTGTTTTGCAAACTCATCAATGATGCGAATGTTTGCCTGGTGGGTAACCAAAGCGCTTAGGTCTTCAGGCTTCAGGCCGGATTCTTCGAGCGCCTGCTTTGCCACCTTCGCCATCTCCCATACCGCCCAGCGGAATACGGATTGACCTTCTTGCACCAAAGTCGGCCAGCTGGTTTTGCCGTCGCGGAAATCGGTAATGGAACCGGTCATCCCAACCTTGTCCCAGTTCGAACCATCTGAACCCCATACAGATTTAGAGATGCCTGCGTGATCGCTAGGGCCAACGATTGCTGCGCCAGCGCCATCGCCAAGTAGGAATGAAATGGAACGATCGGTTGGCTCGATAAAGTCACTAAGTTTTTCGCCACCTACGACAAGTACATACTTTGCAACGCCAGCTCGAATCAAGGCATCTGCCTGAGCGATTCCGTAGCAGTA
>CAYOXP010000042.1:0-3875 GCA_964407995.1 uncultured Aquiluna sp. | reverse complement strand
ATCCACTCGTCAGAAGAGTCAATGGGGCCAGCGATATCGTCATTCGTAACGGAAAGGTGGCCACGTGATGCACCCAGAGCGTAGATCCGGGTGAATTGCACCGGAGTGGTTTGGTTCAAAGTTTTCATTAGGCACCAATCTTCTCAACATCGGCAACAGATTTCAGCGCAATTGCTGAAGAATTCGGCATGCCACGTTTAGCTAGACCTGCAAGAGCACCCGCCGGGGGTAGTTCAACCAAAGTTGCTCCGAGTGAATCGATGGTCTCCATGCACTTATCCCAGCGAACCGGATTCGACACTTGTGTAACCAAGCTGGCCAGAAAGTCAGACTCGGACGAAACTTCACTGCCGTCAACGTTTGTCCACAAACGCATGCTTGGGTTTTGAGCATCGACTTGATTAGCAGCAAGTTGCAATGTCTCGACGGCATCTGACATGTAGGCAGTGTGGAAGGCGCCTGCAACCTTCAGCTCAATCACTCGAGCCTTCTCCGGCGGATTCGCCACAAGTTCAGTGATAGCTGACTTGCTGCCTGCTGCAACCATTTGGCCGGCACCGTTGTAGTTTGCAATCGCGAGCCCTAGGCCCTCGACTTTAGCCACAACCTCGGCTGGATCTCCACCTAATACTGCAGCCATTGAAGTCTCTGTCATCGAAGCCGCCTGGGCCATGGCGTTCGCGCGAACTGAAACCAGCTTCATGGCATCGGCATCGCTCAGCACTCCGGCTAGTGCAGCCGCAGCAAACTCACCGACCGAGTGGCCGACAACTCCATCAAAGTCAGCAATGTCTAGAGCGGTTCTAGCTGCGGCAATCGAAGCTCCGACGATCAGCGGTTGAGCATTTGCAGTGTCCTTGATTTCATCTTCGGATGCCAAAGTGCCTAGGTGCACTAGGTCTTTGCCGCAGGAATCGGAAAGCTCTATCAACTTCTCTTTAAAGCCAGGGACGTTTTCAATCCAGTCGCCTAGGAACCCCTGTGATTGTGAACCCTGGCCAGGGCAAAGAAGAATTCGCATCAATTACCTTTTCATTCCATATTCGTTGTCGCTTATAGAACCTAGTAGCAGTGCAACTTGAAGCACGAACGCGGTTCGAGGCTCTGTAGCATCCGCTGAAATCTCGTCGAAAATTCGCTTTAGGCGGTAGCGCACAGTATTTGCGTGCACGAATAGGACCTTGGCAGTTTGCTCCAAAGATCGACCGCAGTCTAGGTATGTGCGCAGGGTCTGTAGGAGCTCCGAGCTGTTTTGAGCAAGTGGGTGGTAATAGCTTTCGAGGAGCGTAGATCGCGCTAAAGAGTCGCCTGCGAGTGCACGCTCTGGCAGTAACTCATCTGCGAGCATGGGTCGATGTTGATTGGTGGTTGCTTTTGCGACAGAGTGGGCTGCCAATGCACTCTTTGCACTCTTTGCGGCATCGCTTACTGAACCAACCGTCGTACCGAGGATCAATGCCCCGGACCCAAAGAAACCCTCCATTTTTAGGGCCACCTCTTGGATAGCGAGGTCGGGTTGAGGGACTCTCGTTAGAAGGCCAATTACCACTACCTGGCGCCTACCTTGAATTCCGATCAGCACATCGCAACCAGACTTGCGAGCTAGTTTTCTAAGGCCGTCGGGATCAGGTGTGCTGTTGGCGCTGCCCAGCAGCACAGCGACTTGGCCATCTGAGCGCCAGCCTAGGGCGGCGACTCTCGATGAGATCTCCTGCGACGTCTCGCCCGACACGATGCTGTCAACCACCAGGGCCTCCAAGCGGGCATCCCATAGACCTCTAGCTTCAGCAGCCCTGGCGTATACATCTGCTGCGCTGAAGGCAATGTCACGTGAATAACGTAGGACAGCCTCGGTGAGGTCGGGGTGCTCTGACACAACCCTCTCTTCAACCATCTCTACGACTACTCGAATTAGCTGCAGAGTCTCCTGCAACGAGATCGATCTAAGCAGTTCCCTTGGCGCACTGCCAAAGACGTCGGCCGCAACCCAGGGCTGCCGCGAAGGATCCTGGTACCACTGAATGAAGCTGGTAATTCCAGCCTGAGCCACGGTTCCAATCGCGGCGCGTCGAGCTGGAGGCATTGCCCTGTACCAAGGCAATGTTTCATCCAGGCGACTAAGTGTCGCTGTGGCTAGCTCACCGGCAATTGATTGAAGCCAGGCGAGGTGCTTAGGCGTCTCCACCGGCCGATCCGCTGGTGCCGGCATTCACATCGTGCAAACGATACTTATCGATTGCCTGTTGCGGAATGCTTGCGTCAATCTTTTCCTTCTCGACTAGCTGCTCGAGGATACGAACTGCAATCGAAGGACCATCGATCTTGAAGTAGCGACGAGCCGCAGGTCTGGTGTCTGAGAAACCAAAACCATCCGCACCTAAGGTTGCGTAGCTGCCAGGCACCCAAGGTCTGATCATGTCAGGCACTGAGTGCATGAAGTCAGAGACGCCGAGCTTCGGACCCTTTGCGTCTGCAAGCTTTGCGGTGATGTAAGGCATTGGTGCATCTTGGTTTGGATACAGGAACTTCTGCTCATCGCAGGCCAAACCATCGCGACGCAGCTCACCCCAGCTGGTAACCGACCAGACATCGGCCGATACACCCCACTCGAGAAGTAGCTGTTGAGCCTCAAGCGCCCAAGGGACCGCAACGCCTGATGCCATGATTTGAGCTTTATGTCCGTCGGCATTGTTCTTTGCGATCAGGTGGATTCCCTTGAGGATTCCATCGACGTCAACGCCCTCTGGTTCAGCTGGCTGAATCATCGGCTCGTTGTAAACAGTTAGGTAATACATCACGTTTGGATCTGGATGGTTGCCACCATACATGCGCTCCAAGCCAGCCTTTGTGATGTGAGCGATCTCGTAACCGTAGGCAGGATCGTAAGCAACAACCGCAGCATTGGTGCTTGCGATAACCAGCGAGTGACCATCTGCGTGTTGCAAACCTTCACCGGTCAGGGTAGTACGACCTGCGGTAGCGCCAATCATGAACCCTCTAACCATCTGGTCACCAGCAAGCCAGGCCTGGTCAGCGGTGCGTTGGAATCCGAACATCGAATAGAAAACGTAGATCGGAATGATTGGCTGACCATGAGTGGCGTAACTTGAACCGGAGGCGGTGAATGCCGCCATCGAACCAGCCTCGTTAATGCCTGTGTGCAGGATCTGACCATTTGTTGCTTCCTTGTATGAAAGCAGAAGCTCGCGGTCTACCGCCAAATACTTTTGGCCATTCGGGTTGTAAATCTTTGCGGTGGGGAAGAAGGCATCCATACCGAATGTTCTTGCCTCGTCCGGAATGATCATCTGAATTCGCTCACCGGTTCCAGGTGCTCGAAGGATGTCTTTCAACATGCGAACAAATGCCATTGTGGTGGCGACCTCTTGGGTGCCGGAGCCAGCGCGCGGCACCGCATAGGCCTTCTCTTCAGGCAGGGCGAAATCTACATACTTACTGCGGCGCTCAGGTAGGTAGCCACCAAGAGCTCGTCTGCGCTCATGCATGTACTGGATCTCAGGTGCATCGCTTCCAGGGTGGAAGTAGGGAGGCTGATACGGGTCTGCCTCAAGCTGTGCATCGGAGATCGGAATTCGCATCGTGTCGCGGAAGTCCTTTAGGTTCTCCAGAGTCAACTTCTTCATCTGGTGGGTTGCGTTGCGACCCTCAAAGCTCTTACCTAGGCCATAACCCTTAATGGTCTTAGCGATGATGACGGTTGGCTGACCCTTGTGGTTCATAGCAGCTTGGTAAGCAGCAAAGATCTTGTTGTAGTCGTGCCCACCACGCTTGAGGCTCCAGATTTCGTCATCAGACATTCCCTCTACGAGCTTTAGAGTTCGTGGATCCCGCGCGAAGAAGTTGTCGCGTACGAA
>CAYOXP010000041.1:0-6818 GCA_964407995.1 uncultured Aquiluna sp. | reverse complement strand
GCGAGAAAACCCTTTACATGCGCCCGTTTGAGATTGCTGCCGAAAACTTCCTTGGGGTTCGTGCTGCCCACCGCGCTGAGTATCGCCTGATCGCTTCCCCTGTAGGTCCATACTTCACCGGCGGAATCAAGCCGGTATCAATCTGGATGGCGCTGGATTCGGCCCGGGCTGGCAAGCATGGAACCGGTGAAGCTAAGACCGGTGGAAACTATGCCGCATCGCTTTTGGCCCAGCAAAAGGGTTATGAACAGGGCTGCAGCCAAGTACTGTTCCTCGACGCAGAAACCTCTACCTACATCGAAGAGCTTGGCGGCATGAACCTGTTCTTTGTATACAAAGACGGTCACGTTGCCACTCCTTCATTGGATGGCACCATCCTTCACGGCATTACTCGTGACTCTGTAATTACCTTGCTTCGCGACCGTGGTCTTGAGGTTCAAGAGCGCAAGGTTTCACTTGATGAGGTTCGCAAGGCAATCGCCTCGGGCGACATCGTTGAGACTTTCGCCTGTGGCACAGCCGCCGTAATTACTCCGGTTGGTGTCCTAAAGTCTGAGCACGAAGAGATCGTTATCGGTGGAAATGAGCCCGGAGAGCTAACAGTGTCTTTACGTAAAGAACTAACGGGTATTCAGTATGGAACGGTTGCCGATCGCCACAACTGGATGCTAAAACTGGCAGACTAGCCACATGCGCATCGCTAGGTTTCATCTAAACGATCAGATCAGATTCGGGGTCGTTGAAGACTCAAACGTCAAGTTGCTTACCGGCGAACCTTTCGAAGGCATCCACTTTGCAGGCGAAGAGGTTCCGCTAAGCAGCGTGAAGCTGCTAGCGCCAGTGAACCCTTCAAAAGTCGTTTGCATCGGTATGAACTATGCGGCCCATGCTGCCGAAATTGGCCAAGACGTTCCTGATGAACCTCTGATGTTCTTCAAGCCAGTGAGCGCAATTGTTGGCCCGGAAGATCAAATTGTTTTGCCGCGTCAATCTGACCAGGTTGAACTTGAAGTCGAGCTAGCGGTGGTTATTCGCAAGCAGGCCAAAGACATAACTCAGTCAGATGTCAAAGAGCACGTACTTGGGTTCACGGTTGGCAATGATGTGACAGCCAGGGACCTGCAGTTCACCGATTTGCAGTGGGCGAGAGCAAAAGGCTTTGACACATTCTGTCCACTGGGACCATGGATTGAGACTGAATTCGACTGGACGGATACTCACGTTGAATCGAGAATCAATGGTGACGTGCGCCAGAAGTCGACGACCTCAGACATGATTTTTGATATTCCAACCCTGGTCTCTTTTGTATCCCAAAACCTCACCTTGTACCCAGGCGATGTCATTCTCACTGGATCGCCAGCGGGTATTTCTCGCATTGATCACGGCGATGTCGTTGAGTGCGAGATCGAGGGTATTGGAGTTTTGCGAAGCCACGTGGCCTAAGCTTTTACGCTGTTATGTCGCTAATTACCGCACCCACAACCGATGCCCAAGGCGAGGCAATCAAGGTTCGTTTTTGCCCTTCTCCAACCGGTACCCCACACGTCGGCCTAGTCCGCACAGCCCTGTTCAACTGGGCATACGCTCGCAAGGTAGGCGGCAAGTTTGTTTTCCGCATCGAAGACACCGATGCTGCAAGAGACAGCGAAGAGAGTTATAACCAAATCATCGATGCCCTCCGCTGGTTGGGCATGGATTGGGATGAGGGTGTTGAAGTAGGTGGCCCTAATGAGCCATACCGCCAATCCCAGCGAACTGATATCTACATGGAGGTCATCGAGAAGCTAAAGGCTTCCGGTCACATCTATGAGTCGTATTTGAATGCCGAAGAGATCGAGGCAAGAAACATCGCGGCTGGTCGCGCAGTTCAGCTTGGCTATGACAACTCTGAGCGCGAGTTGCCTGAAGCGGATCGTCAGCGTTACATCGCCGAGGGTCGTCAGCCGGCACTACGTCTCAGGGTCCCAGATCAAGACATAACTTTCCACGACCTAGTGCGTGGTGAAATCACTTTCCCTGCGGGGTCTTTTCCTGACTTCGTAGTCGTTCGCCCGGGCGGTCAGCCGCTTTATACATTGGTGAACCCGGTTGACGATGCGCTTATGGGTATCACTCACGTTCTTCGTGGCGAAGATCTACTCTCATCAACCCCTCGTCAGATTGCCCTTTACAACGCGATGTATGAAGCGGGCGTGGCGAGTTTCATCCCTCGTTTTGGCCACTTGCCATTCGTGATGGGTGAGGGCAATAAGAAGCTTTCCAAGCGAAACCCAGAGTCAAACCTTTTCTTGCACCGCGATCGCGGCTTTATCCCTGAGGGCCTTCTAAACTACCTGGCACTGCTTGGTTGGTCGATTGCATCTGATCGTGACATCTTCACCCTCGAAGAACTCTGTTCAACTTTTGATGTGGAAAGCGTGAACCCAAACCCAGCACGCTTCGACCAGAAGAAGGCCGATGCGATAAACGCTTCGCACATCAGATTGCTGCCTTCAAGTGAGTTTGAAAAGCGCATCCTGCCTTACCTGCAGTCAGCCGGTATCTTGCCTCACGAGCCAACTGCCGATCAGTTAGAACTTCTGAGTAAGTTGGCCCCTTTGGTGCAGGAGCGAATCACGGTTCTCTCTGAGGTCTCTGGCATGCTCGGCTTCATGTTCGCAGCTGATGATGCCCTTACATACGAAGAAGATGCCTTGGCGCAACTGCCTGAGAACTCGAGTGTGATCATCTCAACCGCTATCGAGGCCCTGAGAAACCTAGAAGAATTCAAGACTGAGAAGATTCAGGAGTCCTTGAGCCAGGCTTTGGTGGAAGGACTAGGGGAGAAGCCGCGAAATGCCTTTGGGCCCGTCAGAACTGCTTTCTCTGGTCGTCGGGTAACACCGCCGCTTTTTGAGTGCATGGAGTTCTTGGGTAAAGAAAGAACCCTTGCTCGACTAGAGGCTTTTGCTCAAGCGCACTAAGATAGACCCCTGGACCTAAGGTCCAACCATTGGGATATGGTGTAATTGGCAACACGAAGGTTTCTGGTTCCTTTGTTCTTGGTTCGAGTCCAGGTATCCCAGCTCTTTTATCCGGAGGCATAAATGTTAGAAACGTTTGCCTCCGGATTTTTAGTTTTTGCCTATTTGGCAACCGCACTATTCCAACTTGCAATTGTGTTTGGTGCCCCTTTTGGCGAGTATGCATTTGGTGGGCAGACAGTCGGTGTGCTTCCAGCGCGCTTGCGTGTCACAAGCGCAATCTCAACGCTTATGCTGCTGGTTTTTGCAGGGCACTACCTTGCGCAGCTAAATGTGTTGACTCGACTCCTGCCCGATGATCAAAATGCAATTTCAAACTGGGTAATGGTTGGCTTCAACTTGCTAGCTGCAGTGATGAACAACATCACAAGGAGCAAAAAAGAGAAGCAGCTTTGGGGCAGCACGACAATTGCGATGCTTGTCGCATCTGTGATAGTCGCTCTCTAGACCTCGGTAGTTTGACCTGGAGTCAGGTATTCAAAAACTCCGCCGTGTTTTTCTACAAACTCTCTGATTCGATTGTTTTGCAGGGCGTGGCCATTGTCACTCAATAGCGCGTTATGGGTTGCAAATGCTCTCTTAGGTTTTACTAATTCGATGAAGTCAATAACATCACCAATCTTCATCCAAGGTGCACTTGATGGGCACGCCAAGATCTCAAATGGATACTCGGATGGGGTGTAGCTATCGCCTGGGTAGTACAGCTTTGAGTTCACCAGTACGCCAACATTTTGAACCAGTGGTATTGATCGGTGAATTTCTTGATGCAGATCGCCAAAGAAATCTAACTTGAATCCGCCAACCATGAAGTGATCTCCATGCATGACTGTGCTGCAGGGAATCTCACCAAGTTTCTGAACTACATCTTTTGGACCAAAGAGCTTGGCATCGGGGAATTCTGTAATCAGTGCTGAGATGTGGGGTAGGTAACTGTGGTCATCGTGAACGTGGGTGAAGACGATTCCGACCACATTTGAAAGCGCTGGCAAGGTATCTGAATACATCCCCGGGTCAATCAGCAGGGTCTCGCCGTTTTCGGTCAGCTCCAAAAAGGCATGCTCGTGTTTGCGAATTTGCATGCGTTCAGCCTAGAAGAAAGCTCTATGTTTGTACTCAATTAGGAAAGGCCCTAAATGAAGCCCATCGGAGTGCTCGTAAACCCAGCCGCTAATCGCGGGAGGGGCAACCAGGTTGGTGAGAAGGTATTTGATCGGCTTGCCAAGGCTGGCATCGCAGCCATCAACCTCTCCGCCGAATCGGCTTCAAGCGCCAAAGACAAAGCTAATTTGGCAATCCATGAGCAAGAGATCTCGGGGGTTATTGCCGTAGGTGGCGATGGCACTGCCCAGCTGGGTGTCAACATTTGCGTGCCTAACCAGGTCCCACTAGGCATCGTTCCAGCAGGTAGTGGAAACGATCAGGCCAGGGAACTCAACATTCCAATGGGCGATCCCGATACCGCAATCGACAACGTCATCGCGTCGCTGGAATTACCACGTCGAGTCGATGTTATGAAGGTAATCACCAATTCCAGGGAGTTTTGGTCTCTGGGGTCGATTTCTGGTGGCTTTGATGCTGTTTGTGCCAACCGGGCAAATGGTTTGAAGTGGCCGAAGGGCCCCAATTCATATGTGGCGGCAATGCTTTTAGAGCTCCCCTCCTTCAAGCCAATTGAGTATCGCCTGACTCTTGATGGTGAGCATCGAAGCGTCAAAGCCATGCTCTGCGGAGTCGCAAACGTTAAAAACTTTGGTGGCGGAATGAAGATCTCCCCACAGTCTGAGATTACCGATGGCGAGCTGGAGGTATTCATCTTGCACGAGGTATCTAGGGCAAAACTTCTAAAGATCTTCCCGAGTGTGTACAAGGGTGAACACACCAAGTATCCAGAGGTTGAAATCCTCAAGGTGAAGTCGGTCAGGGTAGAAAACGACAACTATCCGCTTGCCTGCGATGGTGAGCTTATTGGCACAGCACCTTTTAGCGCCGAGGTTCACCCTGGAGCGCTGCAGGTTTTCAGCCGTTAGCTTGCCTAAGACGGTCTTTTGTGGCAAACTTCTCAGGTTGCTTTTCGGCTCCATCGTTTAGCGGCCTAGGACGCTGCCCTCTCACGGCAGTAGCGCGGGTTCAAATCCCGCTGGAGTCACGAATTCCGCTCCTGATCGACTTTAGGTCTTGGGAGCGGATTTCTTTTTAACCGCGCCAGCGCCCGGAAAAGCTGGTTGCCAGCACAATGAATACGACTGGCAGAAGCGCCGCTGCGTTGAGCCCACCAAAGGTGTAAAGAAGAAGAATCGTTCCCGAAACTGCTCCACCAAATGCACCTGCCAGGTTCATCAATGAATCACTGAAGCCTTGAACTTTTGTTTTTTCGTCTGTCGGTAGTACTTCGGTTAGTAACGCAGAGGCGGCAACTGTCGCCGCCGACCAGCCCAGACCAAGCAAAAACAAACCAACAATCACCATCGCGAAGCTCTCCTGACCAAAGCCGGAAATGGCGAGCGAGGCCAAGAAGGTGAGCTGACCTAAAACAATGACCTTTACCGGGCCAAGTCTGTCGGTCAAGATTCCAAACAATGGAGCAAAGGCATACATGCCGGCGATGTGAAGCGAGATGGTCAGTCCAACATCAGCCAGAGAGTGACCGTGAGAATTCAGGTGAGCAGGGGTCATGCTCATGACGGAGACCATGACCATGTGAGAAAGTGCGATTGTGAGCACTGCATAGCCAGCAAGCGGATAGCTGCGAATTACATCAAGGGCTGCCTTGACACCTGGGTTTTTGCGCCTCTGAGTAAGGCCAGCAACCTCTTTTGCCAATAACAGCGGGTCTGGCTTTAGCCCAAACCAAAAGACCAAGGTTGATGACAGCTGAGCAGCGATAGTAAACACGAAGGGTCCGGCAAGGTGAGGCAGGCCAATAGAAAGTCCAAAGGTCTCCCCTGGGGCGATCATGTTAGGTCCGATTACAGCCCCCAGCGTCGTAGCCCAAACAACTAGCGACAGATCCTTGCCTTTGGGCCCAGCGGTTGGAATGTCTGCTGCCGCAAAGCGCGCTTGAAGGCCAACCGCTGAACCTGCCCCCAATAAGAACAGAGCGAGGATTTCGATTGGGAATGAATGGAATGTGGCAGCAAGTATCATGCCGAGTGCTCCAGCGATTGCCAGCCCGGCACCAAATGCCAGAGCGATCCTGCGACCACGTGCGAAGGCCAGATTCGCAAGTGGAATTGCAGAAAAAGCTGAACCAAGAGTGCTCAGTGTGGCCGCAGCGCCAGACCAAGCTGGAGAACCTGATAGCTCAACGGCCATCAATGCCCCGACGGACAAGGTGGCACCAAGGCCAAAGCCACCAAGCGCTTGGCCGGTTGCTAGGACTTTTACGGTTCTGGATTGAATCTGGGCCAAGTGCTCTGGCTGGTAGTGAGTCACGCTACAAACCTAGTGCTTGAGGTAAACTTTTCACTTACGCATTCGCGAGGTGATTAATGTCTACTAAGCCACTTACCCTGGCCGAGAAACTGTGGAACGACCATTTGGTTGTGAAGGGCGAGAATGGCGCGCCTGACCTTATTTACATCGACCTACACCTCATTCACGAGGTAACAAGCCCGCAGGCCTTCGATGGTCTACGAATGGCTGGCCGCGACATTCGCCGTAAAGATCTAACTATCGCTACCGAGGATCACAACACTCCAACCCTCGACATTCACTTGCCAATTGCAGAGCCAACCTCAAGGGCTCAAATTCAGGCACTGCGAGACAACACCAAAGAATTTGGAGTTCGCATTCACT
>CAYOXP010000040.1:0-7284 GCA_964407995.1 uncultured Aquiluna sp. | reverse complement strand
CTGCTCCATCACTTGCTGCCTCAGTTGCAGACTCATTTGCGTCTGCAACCTCGGTACCTGCTGGTTGATTTGGAGTAGTTGTGTCCTGCTGAACGACAGGGGTCGTGGTGTCCACGACTGTAGCGGCATTTGCTCCACCGGCAACGGTTACTAGTGCTGCTGCTCCAAGAGCTGCTGCCGCGAAGGTGGCGGTTAGCGCCTTGTTTTTCTTTTCCATTTTTTCCTTCTTTCTATTAGGTCGGCCGGTTGGCTGACAAGAAGATGGTTGCTTGGCTAACTGAAGTTGAACTGAAGTGGGAAACCAAAACTGAAGTCTTCAGGAAAGCTTCAGGAGTATCAGGGAATCTTAAGCAATGAAAGAAAAGGCGAGCAGGGCAAGAATTCTTGTTGTCGAAGACGAAATTGAATTAGCCGAACAGATAAGAAGTGCACTTGTGGCAGATGGTCACCTGGCAAAAGTTGAGCATGACGGTCGACTGGGCCTCGCCGCGATACTTGGCGCCAAGCCAGACCTGGTGCTACTAGACATCATGCTTCCCGAAATTGATGGACTCGAGATTGCAAAGCAGGCTATTGAGAAGCACGGCGTGCCAATCATATTTATGACCGCTCGGGATAGCTCTTCTGACCGCATCAAGGGTCTTTCACTAGGTGCTGACGATTACATCGTGAAACCATTCGTAATGGCCGAATTGTTGCTTCGGGTAAACGCAGTCCTCAAGCGAATCGGCATCACCACCCCTCCGATCCAGATCGACAACCTGAGGATCAGCGAAAGTGCTGGTAGCGTCATGGTTGATGATGAGGAGCTCACGCTAACTTCAACCGAGTTCCGTCTATTGGCCGAACTTGCACATGCCAGGACCAGGGTTTTATCCAAGACCTATCTGTTGTCACAAGTTTGGGGCTATGACGCATTTGACCCAAACCTGGTTGAGGTTCACCTCAGTTCACTGAGAAAGAAGTTGGCGGCGGCAGGATTACCAGAACTAATCAGAACCAAGCGCGGCTTGGGATACGTGATTTCGAAGTGAGCGACAAGATTCAGGTGTCACTGAGGAATCGAGTTCTAAGAACTGCACTTGGTGCATTGGTTGGATTCGGCATAGTGATTGTTGCGTTGCTTGCACTAACCATCGGTCCAATAATGCAGCAGGCTCAAATTGATGGCATGAAGCAGCAGGCAAACAAGGCCCTTATTCTCGATGGCGCTATCTCTTCCGATCAAATAGCCGAGGAAATTACCTCTCCTGGAACCTCGGTGGTGATCAGTAGCTTTGACGAGCCAAGTGATTCCGCCACTCCATCGGAACTTACTGTGCAGTCCGATACGGACGTAACCACCCTCGAGGTTCTACTCCCCAAGTCAAATTTGACACTAACGATCACCGCTTCAAATGCGCAATCTAGCCTGGTTCTGATTCAGATCCTTGGTGTGGGAATACCTTCGATTCTGCTTCTCAGCATCGTGCTCTACGTTCTGCTATCTAGAGCAATGACAAGAGCCCTAAAACCACTTGATGAACTAACCGGCCTTGCTAGAAAGATTGCGACCGGCGAGCGTGGTGGTCGCTTGGAGGCTAATAATGCCACCGAACTTGGCCGGACCGCTCTTGCCATGAATCAGATGCTCGACAACCTAGAAGGTTCTTTGGCCATCGCCCAAGAAGCCGAACAGCGAGTCCGCCAGCTAAATCAAGACGTTGCTCATGAGATGCGCACTCCGCTGGCCTCAATCATCGCAACCGCAGACAACCAAATCCGCAACTCAGATCTCGATGAAGAAGACCAGAAGGCACTCGTGGCAATCATCAGAGAAGGGCGACGAGCAGCGAATATAGTAAGTGACCTCACCATGTTGGAAAATACCGGCACGGAAGGTGCGATGCAAGTTGTGAATCTTGATCGCCTTGTTGAAGAGCTGGTTTCAAAAGATGTCCCAGAGAACATAAAGCTAGAAATCACCACAGCTCCAACGTCAGTCGATGGTGACCCAAATCGGCTCGCGCAGGTAATTCGCAATTTGACCCAGAATGCGATTAGGCATGCCGTTTCCAAGATCAGCGCAACTTGTTCCTTCAACAAAGAATTTGCAATCTTGGTGATTGAAGATGATGGACCTGGCATTCCAGCACGAGACCGGAAGAGAGTCTTCGATCGTTTTGTGAGACTCGATGAATCTCGCTCCAGGGCTCAGGGTGGATCGGGGCTAGGCCTTGCGATTTGCAAGAAGATTGTCGAGTCGTACAACGGAGAAATTCGCGCCGAAGAATCTAAGGCTCTCGGTGGGGCTAAATTCGTTGTCACCTTACCCTTGTCTAAGAAGTGATTTCGGTATAGAAAAACCCCGCCACCTATCGAGATGGCGGGGTTTTTGCTTCTGGTCTAGTCGACCTTTTCGCCAGTACCAACCGACTTGGTTGCGGTGGCAGTTGCTATCGCAGCTCCATCAGAGCTGAGGGTGATCTGGAAATCAACCTGGTTCTGAGATGAACGGTAGAGGCTGAACTGGTTTTCTGGGTAGTGGTTTGGGTCTGTCAGGTTGTCGAAGTAGACGTAGTCCTGAGCACCAGCTGCTAGTGAGAAGCCATCGAGCTTTTGGTAGTAAGACTCAGTTGCACCAGTAGTTACATCCGTCATCTGGTAGAAGACTTCGAAATTGCTCAAAGTCGTTGAGCCGTTGTTCTTCAAAGTCAACATCAGGCGATCGTTGATTGCGGCGCCGCTAACTGGATCGGTCAAGTCCTCAACCGCTGCATTCACAACCTGGAGGTCTTGATTGGTCAGGTTGTTAACGATTGGGTTGGTGTCGACCGGAAGTACGACTGCGGTGCCAGCAGCGGCGGTAGAAGTAGCTGCTGCTGCGGGTGCCGACGAGGTACTGGAGGCGGTTGTTGAAGCTGAGCATCCAGCGAGGGCTGCAATCAGGGTTAGGGAAACACCCGCGATTGCTAGTTTGTTTTTCATTTTCATTTTGAGGTCCTTATCAGGGTCTTTGGTTTGGTTGTGAAGTAGCCGAAGGCGATAGTTCCTAGGGCGAAGATGTATAGCGAGATGGTGTTGGCCAACAGGCCATTCCAGACGAAGCTGAAGCTTTGCTGGTTGTAGTTGTCTTTGATTCCCAAAAATCCAAAGGCAACCCTCTCGAAATGCTTCGTTACTGAAGAAACTTCGAGTGCGTCTCTCGCGTTGTTGTAACCTGCGAAGTTGGCGAGAACTGCGGTTTCATCTGGCTTGGCGATTTGCAGTGACTTGAATAAGCCGCCGGGCACTTGGTTGTCTGGGTCCATGGTGTCTCCAATTTGAGGAATCACCAAAACCACTAGAAGCCAAAGCGCAATTGCAACCACCAGGGCAGACGCCGCATTCTTGAAAATTGAAGCCAAGCCCATTGCCAACGCCGACCACAAGGTGAGATACACCCAGGCTGCAAATACCACCACTAGAGTCTTGGCCATCTCAAGCCCAGATATCTGAGCGTGACCCGCGGCAACTGCCGTTACCAACGACAAGCCCATTGCGATGAAAGAAAACGCGAACCAAAGCACTGACAGTGCCGCCAATTTGCCCAGATAAAGATCGGAGCTTGATACCGGCCTAGTGAAAATTAGCCACATTGTTCCGCGCTGTTTTTCACGGGCAATTGACGAGTATCCGATCACGATGGCAAAAAGAGCTCCGATGATTTCGAGGTATTCGATTCCACCTCGAGTCAGCTGCAGAGGGAAAAGCTGAGTGCCTGGATCTTGAGGTTGTTTACCACTTGCGATCAATGCATCGGCATAGGCCTTGAAGGCATCTGCTTTAACACTGAACTCCATCGAGGCAACGAGGATTGATACCAAAATTGCCAACAGCAGAGCGCCAAGAGCGACGATTGAAAATCGATTTCTAGCTATCTGCAAAATCTCAAATTTTGCTATTGCGACAACCTTATTCACTTGCAACACCTCGGATTCGAGTTCGATTTACTACCAGAAGCAGGGCACCAACAACCGCCAAAAACAGCACAACGTTGGCTGTCGCAAGCGTTAGATTCCCGGTTATGTCTGGGTCCTTCAAAAGCAGTCCGCTGGCGAGCTTGAACTTCTCCGAGACTGAGAATGGGGAGGTCAGCACGTTGAGAAAATCAAACGCTCCACCGCTCGTTGCTGGCACTGGCACTGGATTTAGAAGTGCCACCGGCCTGGCGGCAGTGCCTAACTGCGGAGCGACAAAAGTCAGCATCGCCCAGACTCCGATTGGGCCAAGCAGCGCACTGGATTCCCTAGAACTCAATAACCCAGAGAGCAGCCCGATTCCGGCAAAGCCCATAAGCAGAGGTAGTGAGAGCGCAAAGAAAGCAAGCAGTCTTAGATAGTCATCAAGGCTAAGAAAGTTGCCGGCAATCAAAGTAATCAGGGCAGAAGCTATTACTGCCACGATTCCAACCACAAGCATCAACCAGATACCGAGGCCTGCCAGCTTGCCAAATACCAACTCTCGCAATGAGGCGGGTCGGGTCAGAACCAAGTCAACTGTCGCAGCTTTTCGGTCTCTAATTCCGGAAGTGACACCTGCAACGATCGCCATCAAGGTGCCGATCAAGATAATGTATATGACCGCGTTTCGGGCGTAATAGAGCGGAGATACAGATGCAAATGGATTTGGCACTTGAGTGAGTCCGGCTTGAGAAACCTTCAGCCAGACATCGCTCACTGTGTTCTTGGTTAGGAAGCCAATAAAGCTCGAGACCGTGACCAGCGCTATAAAAATGCTGAGCATGATGCCGGGCAGCTTTTCCCGCCTTAGGGCAAGGACCTCTTGCCTAGCGATAGTTGTGAATGCAGACATTGTTAAGCGGCCTCGATGTTCATATAAATGGCCTCGAGGCTCTCTCGGTCTGGAAATTCGGCCAGAGTTGCAGCCACAGAATTTTGGTAGGCGAGTTTTCCATCTCGAAGAATCCCGATGCTCGTGCAGGTTTTTGTGACTTCACTTAGAAGATGGGTGTTCATAAAAATCGTCATTCCGAGATCTTTATTGAGGCTCAGGATTAGCTCTCTTAGCTGCAGGACACCCTCTGGATCTAGACCCGAAGTTGGTTCATCGAGAAACAGCACTTTTGGTTTGTGGAGAATTGATTGGGCCAATCCAATTCGCTGACGCATACCTTTTGAGAAAGAGCCGACCTTCTTATCCTTATTGCCCACAAAATCCAGGAAAGTCAGTACCTCGAGAATTCTTTGGTCCGGCTTTGCCATCCCAGAAAGTCGAGCGAAGAATCTCAAATTCTCCATGGTGGTCATGTTGTTGTAGAGCTGAATGCTCTCGGGCAGATAACCAATCTGCCCCCTGAGCTCCTTTGGGCTCTTCAGTCCATCCACGCCAGCGATCTCAAATGATCCAGAGGTTGGTTCAAGGAGGGTGGTTAGCAAGTTTATGGTCGTTGTTTTACCTGCTCCATTGTGACCAAGAAAGCCAAAGATCTCTCCGAATGGAATAGAGAGTGTAAGGGGCTTTAGCGCCTGCTTGTCTTTATAGGTCTTGCTCAGTTCATTTGTTGCAATAGCAAAAGTTGTCATGGCTAGAAACTAGAAAGGCAACTTGAAGTTGAGCTGAAGAATTCAGAATTAAATGAAAAACCCGCTAAGTCGTGAAATTCTTAGCGGGTTTCGCGCGCTCGGAGGGACTCGAACCCCCAACCTTCTGATCCGTAGTCAGATGCTCTATCCGTTGAGCCACGAGCGCTGGGCAACTTGAGAAGCTTAGCCGAAGCTACGCAATCAAGCAATGGCGGAGACGAGAGGATTTGAACCTCCGAGGGGCTTTTAAAACCCCTACCTCATTAGCAGTGAGGCGCACTCGACCGGGCTATGCGACGTCTCCTTGGTGCCGGAATAGCCTACTAGCTATCTCTGCCTTTGGGGAAATTAGTTAGAGCAGCTCTTTACAGATGCGTTTGTGCCTTGAACCCATTCAGGTAATGCCTCGTCTGAGGCGGTGGCAGAGTCGGAAGAGGATTCAGTTGGAGTCGACTCTTCGGTGGCACTCTCGGTGGCGGCGGGATCCTCAGCGACAACAGCTCCAGTTCCGACGTTTGCCTTTGCAATGACCAGTGGCTCATCGCTGGCAATCTTGTCGAACAAAAGCTGCGCTTTGTCTTCGATAACGGCAACGCGGCCTGCATACTCACCATCAAGGTCATAGACCGGAAGCTTTAGGAAAGTGATCTTGTCGAGGTCAACTCCGTTGACTTCCTTTGCCATGCCAAAGATCACTCCGATGTTTGTAAGGCTGTTCGATAAAGTCATGTTCTCCAGCACGGCGGTGCCGAGCTTGAGCATTGTGAATGGGTTTGTAAGTGCGCCTTCATCTTTTAACTTTCGAACCAGAGAGGTTAGAAATACCTGCTGGTTTGAAATGCGAGAAAGATCAGAACCATCTCCGACACCATGCCTGGTGCGCAGGAAAGCCAGGGCTTCTTCGCCAATGAGGGTGTGCTCGCCTGCCTCGAGGTGCAAATTTGTGTAGGTATCGTCAATCGGCTCAGCAACACAAACTGTTACTCCACCAACCGCCTCACTCATCGCGATAACGCCCTTGAAATCGATCATCGCAAGGTAAGGGATTTGAACACCTGTCAGCTGCTGCACCGTCAATAGAGTGCAGGCCGGACCACCATGGTTCATGGTGGCATTGATCTGAATCATGTCTCTAGGCTCTGCAGCTTCCCCGCCCTCAGGGTCTGGGCAAGCCGGCATCGAAACCATTAGGTCTCTAGGGAAAGAGAGTGCCACTGCATTTTTTCGGTCTTCCGAGATGTGCATCAGAATGATCACATCTGCCAGCGCGTTACCAACCGGTCCGTAGGAAGTACTTCCCTGTCCCTCTCGAGTATCAGAACCAATCAACAAAACGTTGATGGGGCCATTGATTGCTTCTGCGTCAGGGATTTCATAAGTCGAGCCATCTGTCGAATAAACGTCGATACCGGAGGCCTTTAGTTGGCTTACAACCCAGATGTAGCCACCAGCTCCAGCAGCAAGGGTTACGCCGACAACTGCCACCATGGCGATAAGTAGCTTTGTGAGCCAACCAAGACGCTTTGGCTTCTTGGAGGATTCAGGGAAAATGAACTCAGAGTCGGTCACTGGAAAATTCTAGAGAGTAATTACTGAAAACTCGCTAGGAAACTGGCGGAGGCCGTGGGATTCGAACCCACGAGACATTGCTGTCCACTGGTTTTCAAGACCAGCTCCATCGGCCGCTCGGACAGACCTCCGCATAGGAGTTTAGTGGTTA
>CAYOXP010000039.1:0-7573 GCA_964407995.1 uncultured Aquiluna sp. | reverse complement strand
CGCGGAGCATTTGCCAAGCTCTTGCGTGCCTGCGGTGAAATCGAGGGTCTGGAGCGCGTACGATTCACATCTCCTCACCCTGCCGCATTCACTGATGATGTGATTGAGGCTATGGCCGAAACACCGAATGTCATGCCACAGCTTCACATGCCACTGCAGTCGGGGTCTGACCGCATCCTCAAGGAGATGCGCCGCAGTTATCGAAGTGAAAAGTTCCTTGGCATCTTGGAGAAGGTGCGAAAGGCAATGCCTGATGCTTCTATCTCGACCGACATCATCGTTGGGTTCCCGGGTGAAACAGAGGAAGACTTCCAAGAGACCATGCGAGTGGTTAGGGAGGCTCGCTTTTCAATTGCATACACCTTCCAGTACTCCAAGCGACCCGGAACGCCTGCCGCAGATCTTCCAGATCAATTGCCTAAGGAAGTGGTCCAGGATCGCTACGAGCGACTTCTGGCGCTGGTAAATGAGATTGCTTGGCAAGAAAACCAGAAGCAGATTGGCAAGGTTGTCGAGGTGTTGGTGGCGACAGGTGAAGGTCGCAAGGATGCTCAAACAAACCGCATGTCAGGGCGAACCAAAGACAACCGTCTGGTGCACTTTGACCTGCCTGGAGATGGCGAAAGGCCGCGACCTGGCGACATGGTGACTGTTGAGGTCACAGAGGCCGCCCCGTATCACTTGGTTGCTATTCCAGGAAAGTCGTACACACTGCGCAGAACCAAAGGTGGCGATGCGCACGATCGTCGCGAACTTGAAAGCTGTGGCGCCCCTACTCCAGGCAGCGGAAAGGTTTCTCTCGGGATTCCAATCAGGACCAAGAGTGTCCTTTAGCCTCCTGGCAGTTCTGGGTCCAACTGCTTCTGGCAAATCAGATCTAGCTGTCGATCTGGCTAAGCACCTAATTGCAAGTGGCAGACCGGCAGAAATTATCAATTCTGATGCGATGCAGCTTTATCGCCACATGAATATAGGCACCGCAAAGCTGTCACTGGAAGAACAACAAGGGATAACCCATCACCTCTTGGATGTCATAGACCCCTCCGGGGAAATGACAGCGGTCCAGTACCAAGAGATTGCGAGAGCCAAGGCTAAGCAGCTTTTGGTTTCGGGTATCACTCCGATTTTTGTCGGTGGCAGCATGTTTTATGTTTCTGCCGCCTTAGACAATCTTGATTTTGCACCTACTGACTCGAAAATACGCGAGGCGCTGGAGGCAGAAGCCGAACGCGTAGGCGCCATCACCATGCATGATCGGCTCAAACAACTAGACCCATTGACCGCAGAGCGCATTCCAAGTCAGAACGTCAGACGAGTGATAAGGGCTCTAGAGGTTATCGAGATCACGGGTAGTGAATACAGCTCGCAATTGCCCGAACAGGCTTTCTGGCTACCAACAATTGAGCTTGGCATCTCTGTTGATCGCGAAATCATCAAAGAGCGAATAGCGAAGCGTGTTGAGAAAATGTGGGAATCCGGGTTGTTGGATGAAGCTCAGTACCTGGCTACAAATTGGGATTTGTCCCGGACGGCAAAAATGGCTATTGGTTATCAGCAGGCTTTCAAGCAGTTAAGTGGTGAGCACTCTCAGGCTGAGGCTATTGCCGAAACAGTAAGCCTCAGCCAGCGCTACGCCAGACGACAGATGTCTTGGTTTAGAAGAGATAAGAGGATTCGTTGGCTAGATGGATCGTTAGAACTAATCGATCAGGCGATTGAGCAAATTAGGCTAGAGCAATGAATATCGAGTTTGCTAAAGGCCACGGCACGGGTAATGACTTCGTGTTGATCAACGATTTTGACGGAACGCTCGATTTCTCCGAAGAGCTGATAGCTCAGATTTGTGATCGTCATTTCGGCATTGGGGCGGATGGCTTAATTTTTGTAACCAAGACTGCAAATAGCGAGGTTGCACACCTATTGCACGATGAACCAAATGCTGAATGGTTTATGGACTATCGCAATGGCGATGGTTCAAAGGCAGAGATGTGCGGCAATGGCATTCGAGTCTTTGCGCGGTACCTGACATCCAGAGGGCTGGCTGAAATCGTTGAGGGAAGCACTCTGCCGATCGCAACCAGGGCTGGCATCAAGGACGTTACTGCTACTGCAACCGGGTTTGCTGTTGATCTTGGTCGCTGGAAGATCGAGAGCGATGACTATCTCGTAAAGGCCGATGGCCTTCAGGTTCCACGTCCAGGCCTCGGGCTTAATTTGGGAAACCCACATGTGGTGGTGGCCCTAGCAGATGAGCAGGAGCTTGAGTCGCTTGAACTCCACAAAGCTCCCATGCTGGAGCCAGCACCTCGAAATGGTGCAAATGTCGAGTTCGTAGTGTTAGACGACCCTCTTATCAAAGAGGGAGTTGCCTCAATTTCTATGCGCGTTCACGAACGTGGTGTGGGAGAGACCTTGAGTTGCGGCACGGGTATCGCAGCTTCGGCGCTCGCGATTCGTCACTGGGCAGACAATGGCCAAAACTTTTGGAGAGTAAAAGTTCGCGGCGGTGAAGTTGGCGTTCGCATGTTCCCGACTCAAGACGGTGAGCACGTAGCAATCTCTGGTCCAGCCGAGATTAGCTTCACCGGAACTTTCGCTCTCTAGTAACTTCCAAAATTCGGAAACCTTTGTCGGTCGAATACCTAGCGGCCGAAAGTTCGGGAAATTCATCTTGAATCCAGGCAAGCAGTGAATCTGCACCAAGCTGTTTTTGCACAACAAGCATCGCCCGGCCTCCGGGTGCCAGTCTTGGTAGCCAAGTTTTTAGAAGTTCATGCAGGACGGTCTTTCCAACTCGAATCGGGGGATTGGACCAGATTGCTTGAAAGAAGACGTCGTCCGGAATCTGCTCAGCAAGGACCGGTTTGATGTTGGTCAGGCCATGTCGATTCGCATTGGCGTGAACCAGCTCAAGGCTGCGTTGATTCACGTCCAGTGCCCATAGTTTGGCCTCTGGCTTGGCTTTAGCGATAGCAAGAGAAATGGGGCCCCAGCCGCAACCAAGGTCGAGCACATCACCAGACTCGGGAAACTCTGCAAATTGATCCAGGAGAATCTTGGTGCCCTTGTCAAGACCTGATGTGCTGAATGTGCCAGAGGCGGTTTCTACCAAAAAGTTATGACCTGCTGCCTGAAACTCGATTTCTCGGCGGACGCCCTGAGATTTTGGGTCAGCGCTGAAATAGTGTTCCTGTGGCATGCTGCAAACCTAATACAGGCATAGGGTTTAACCGCAATGGAAAACGAATCCACGATCGACAGAATCCTCCGCAGAGGCTCAGCGGCTCCCACCAATGAGTTTGATGGAGATCAGCTCGATCTAGAAGCCAGAGAGTCTCTCAGGCGCGTAGCCGGGCTCTCTACAGAGCTTGAAGACATCTCGGAGGTTGAGTACCGACAGCTCCGACTTGAAAAGGTTGTCCTAATCGGAATTTGGGGTTCGGGGACGCTGACTGAAGCCGAGAACTCATTGCGCGAATTGGCAGCTCTTGCAGAGACCGCTGGCGCGGAAGTTCTAGATGGGTTACTTCAACGCAGGGCATTCCCAGACCCAGCGACCTACCTAGGTAAAGGTAAAGCCCAAGAGCTTCGTGATTTAGTCATGTCGGTTGGCGCGGACACGGTTATTGCCAACACTGAACTGGCTCCATCTCAGCGCCGTGCTTTGGAAGACGTCGTAAAGGTAAAAGTTGTAGACCGCACGGCAATCATCCTCGACATCTTCGCGCAGCATGCAAAAAGTCGTGAGGGCAAGGCTCAGGTTGAGCTGGCTCAAATGGAGTACCTACTCCCACGTCTTCGCGGTTGGGGTGAATCGATGTCACGCCAGGCTGGAGGCCAGGCTGCAGGTGGTGTTGGTATTGGATCCCGTGGTCCCGGTGAAACCAAAATCGAGCTGGATCGCAGGCGCATCAACACCAAAATGGCCAAACTCAGACGTGAAATTGCCGCCATGAAATCGGCTAGAGACACAAAGCGATCAAAACGCGAGAAGGCAAATGTCCCTCAGGTCGCGATTGCTGGTTACACCAACGCAGGTAAGTCATCACTCTTGAACCGATTGACTAAGGCCGGTGTTCTAGTAGAAAACGCCCTTTTCGCCACATTGGACCCAACAGTTCGATCTCACGAAACCCCTGATGGTCGCGCATATACGTTGGCAGACACAGTCGGTTTTGTCAGACAGCTTCCGCACCAGCTGGTCGAGGCTTTTAGGTCCACGCTGGAAGAGATTTCGCATGCCGACCTAATCGTCCACGTGGTAGACGGCACTGACCCTGACCCACTAGGCCAAATCAGAACGGTTCACGAGGTAATAGCAGAGGTAGAGGCATCGGCGATTCCGGAGCTAATCGTCTTCAATAAAGCAGATTTACTCAGCGAGGAAGACCAGGTGCGGCTTCGAGGCTTAGTGCCAGGTTCGCTGCTCGTTTCAGCTCGCTCTGGGTTGGGTTTTTTGGAACTCGAGCAGGCAATAGCCGACTTGCTTCCAAAGCCTGATGTCGAATTCAGGGGAGTGGTGCCTTACAACCGAGGTGACTTAGTTTCACGCGCACACTTATCAGGCAAAGTTCTTGAAGTTGAATACGTGGAGCAGGGAACAAAACTTCACGCATTTGTGAAACCGGACCTGGCTGCCGAACTTGTCGAGTTTGTTACACGGTCCTAAGGACTGCCACGACCTTACCTAGGATCACAGCGTGATCTCCAAGGATTGGCTCAAAAGCAGAGTTGCGTGGCAATAGCCAGGTGTGGCCATCACGTTGCTTGAAAGTCTTCACTGTTGCTTCATCCTCGAGCAACGCGGCGACGATGTCGCCATTTTCTGCCGTCTGCTGCTGACGGACAACCACCCAGTCCCCATCGCAAATGGCCGCATCAATCATTGATTCACCAACAACTTTCAAAAGGAACAGGTCTCCCTGGCCAACTAGTTGTCGCGGTAGGGCAAAAATGTCCTCAACGTTCTGCTCAGCGGTAATAGGCCCACCGGCGGCGATGCGACCGACAAGAGGGACCATAGCAGCATCGGCTTTTATGATTTCTCCATCAGGGGCGTAGTCGCCAAGCAGGTCGATGGTTCTTGGCCTACGAGGGTCGCGGCTGATGAAACCGCGTAGCTCAAGGTTGTTCAGCTGGTGAGACACGCTTGCGGTTGAGCTAAGGCCAACAGCCTCGCCGATTTCTCGCATCGAAGGTGCGTAATTACGATTCACCATTGACTCGCGGATTACGTCAAGAATTCGTTGCTGAACCTCTGTTAGTTCTGAGCTGTCCATCGCTACCTCTCAAAAATGTCAGTGCCTTTTGATTCACTACATCTATCGAAACTGTATTCGGAAATAGAGAGAATTCCAAACACATTTTCGAGAAGTTTGACAAAAACTCTTGAAAATGTCCCAAATCTTTCTATACTTAGAACAAATGTTCGAAACAAGAATTCGAACAGAAGGGATGAAGATCATGTCAGCAGTTACTTCGTACCAACTAAACAACCCACGCAAGCTGTTTCGCGGTATCGCGATTGTTGCCTTGGCGACCAGCTTCTCAATTGCGTCAATGACCGGCTCGTTCGCAGGCAACGAGGCTCCGGGTGAACTGAGCTACGTCACTGTCCAGGCTGGCGACTCTCTTTGGAACATGGCAAGCGAATATGGTCAGGGCATGGACCCAAGGGACTGGATCGCAGAGGTAGTGCTGCTAAACGCCCTAGAGAGTGTTGACCTCGTTCCCGGTCAGCAGATCGCGCTTCCATAGTTCAGACGCGGGTAATCTTTACAGGTGACCAATCTCGAAGACCTCCCGCTAAGACCTGACCTATTAGGTCAAAAGCCTTATGGCGCTCCGCAGCTGAATGTGCCTGTCCAACTAAACGTCAACGAGAACACCTTCGGAATTCCCGAACAGGTTGCACTCGAAATTGTGCAAGAGCTTGCTCAAGAGGTTATGCACCTGAACCGCTATCCGGATCGAGAATTTCTAGAACTACGTGGCCAGTTTGCCGAGTACCTAGGTGGGGGCCTCAAGGCTGAGCAGGTCTGGGCTGCAAATGGCTCAAATGAGATCATCACGCAAATCTTTCAGGCCTTCGGTGGCCCGAGCGCATCGGCCTTGAGCTTTGGCCCAACTTATTCGATGTATCCCAACATCGCTCGAATCACACTGACTCAATACCAGGAACTTCCGAGGCAAGCAGATTTCAGCCTCTCAGCTGAGTACGTCGCTGATGCAATTGCCAAGCAGAATCCAAACATTGTCCTGCTCTGCAACCCGAATAACCCAACCGGAACAGGCATCTCACTCGATGTGATCAAGGCTGCTTACGATGCGTTCGAAGGCATCTTGGTCATCGATGAGGCCTATGCGGAGTTCAGTGACATAGAAAGCGCTGTATCACTTCTTGAAGGTAGACCGCGACTTGTGGTGAGCCGCACCATGAGCAAGGCCTTTGCATTTGCGGGCGTAAGAGTCGGCTACCTTGCTGCGGATGCGGCTTTGGTAGACGCGTTGCGTATTGTGCGATTGCCGTACCACCTTTCAGCCCTGACCCAAGCAGCTGCCAGAGCAGCCTTGCGCCACTCGGGTCGAATGCTTGAAAACGTCGAACAGATAAAGGTTCAGCGCGATCGAATCTCGCGTCAGGTTGAGCACCTGGGGCTCAAAGCATTCGATTCGAAAGCTAATTTTGTGCTTGTCGAAGGCTTCGAAGATCCCAACGACATTTTTGAAAAACTCCTAGAGCGTGGCGTCTTGATTCGCAATGTTGGAATACCAAAAACATTGCGAATCACAGCGGGTACTGAGGCTGAGACCACCAAGTTGCTGGGTGAACTCTCGCTCATACTGCAATAAACTGGGCTAATCCCCGCAAGATGAGGTCCCAATGAACCGCACCGCAAAGATTTCTCGCGCCACCAGCGAGTCGAAGATTGAGCTAGAGCTCAACTTGGACGGCACCGGTGTTTCGCACATTTCAACTGGCGTGCCGTTCTATGACCACATGCTTACTGCACTGTCCAAGCACTCTTTGATCGACCTAACTATCAAGGCCGTGGGGGACATTGAGATTGACGTTCACCACACGGTTGAAGATACGGCGATTGTTTTTGGCCAGGCGCTGAAGCAAGCTCTAGGTGACAAGGTTGGAATTGGCCGCTACGGAGATTCAACCGTGCCGCTTGATGAGGCCTTGGCTCGCGCTGTTGTTGATGTTTCAGGCCGCCCATTTCTGGTTCACACTGGGGAGCCAGCAGGATTTGAGTACCACCTGATCGGCGGCCACTTCACTGGTTCGATGGTCCGTCACGTATTTGAGGCCATTGCGTTCAACGCAGGGCTGACCATGCACGTCAACGTGCTCGCCGGCCGCGATCCACACCACATTGCAGAAGCGCAGTTCAAGGCCTTCGCCCGCGCGCTACGCAAAGCAGTGGAGAAGGATGACCGGGTCGCCGGTGTGCCTTCAACTAAGGGCAGTCTGTGACCAAAAAGGTCACAGTATTCGATTACGGCAACGGGAACGTACACTCCGCTTGTCGCGCCCTTGAGCATGCTGGGGCAGAGGTTGAACTAA
>CAYOXP010000038.1:0-7696 GCA_964407995.1 uncultured Aquiluna sp. | reverse complement strand
CGAACTCTAGAACCAGCAGTGCATCGACACCTAAGTCTGAAATTAGATCAGCCTTTTGCCCAGGACCTATCAGTTCTTTAGGGCAATTAGCTGGGTCGAATAGCGCCTTAGGGTGGCGATCAAAAGTCAGCGCAATTGCGGCCAGCGATGCATCTTGCGCATACTCCACGGCCTCATGAATTAGCTGTTGGTGACCCAGGTGAATGCCATCGAATTTTCCTATTGCTACAACCGACCCCGGCCAATCAGAAGGTAACTGGCTTACCTTGGTGAGCTCAAGCACGCTGCTTCCTCAACCATAAAAGTCCAAGGATTGGTAGGACTAGCGGAATGTATCCGTAACCCTGCCCAAAGCCTGACCAGACCGAAGGGTGAGCGAACAGTTCTGGATAAGTAAGGCTCAACACTCCAACAGAAACAACGCCCGCCAGTTCAAACCAAACCGCAGCAAGTGCAACCTTGCGCCAAGTTGAACCACTCCTAGCTAGAGAAATGGTTGCCAAAATATAAACCAATGCTGAGAGCGCTGATAGGAGATAAGCGATCGGTGCTTGGTCGAATTCACGAACTAACTGGTAGCTAGCCCTTGCAGAGGCAGATAGGGCAAAAATTCCGTATACCGCTATCAGCAGCGTTCCGACACCTAAATTGCGCTTTGCCACCGCAATAGATTAGCGCTTTAGTCCAGACCCAGCTGCTGAAGTTGTTCCGCCGTCAATTCCGGTTGAGGCAAACCAGTTGCTACCACTGTGCCGGCCTCAATGCGGACATGCTCAGGTAGCTGCGAAACGCTGAACTGCTCGAAGGCCCCTTGGCTGTCTTGACGCAAGGCATAAAAACCAGTTGCCCTAACAGCAAGCTGAGCAGCCGGATCGTATGAGAGGTACACCGGAATCAGTGCCTGGTAAGGCGCCGGGGCCACATCTGAGCCTGCCGGCGCTTCAGGCGCCCGGGAGTAATCCATTTCAACATCGATGCCGTTGCCGACTTTGACGTAGTCCAACTGGGAACCGGCGGAGGCCAAAGACTTTAGGTCTGCAACTACAAAATCGTCCTGACCTGTGCCATAACGAAAGCCGGCCTGGAGCATGTAGGCATCAAAGTTGTCAACGAAACTGATAAGACCCAGAGCCCCTTCTTCGGCATCCATGATCTGGTAATAATCAAAACCAGAAACTGCAGTGAAGCCTGAAACAAACGCCTCGCCCGTCAGGTTAGTCATCCAAGACTCGAAGGCCCGAATTACGTGAGGTTCAGCTTCAGTGATCAAAGTGATAGGCAGTTCTGGCAGGGTTTCAAAAGGATTGTCACTTGCGATTGCAGGGTCGTTCCACTGGGTAATTTCACCGGCGATGATGCCCTCAATCGTGGCTTGCGAGAAAACCAGGGAACCCAAGTCAACCAAGTTGGTTACGAACACGGCTGCATCGAGAGCGACAGGCACTACTTCTTTGTCGCCTTGCTCCCCCGGAGTTAGGTAAGAAATCTGAATATCCGCAGTTGGATCATCTTCGGTACCAGAAACAATCAGCTCCTCGCAGTCGATTGGAAGAGTGTCGGCCAAGTAGTAACCAAAGCCACTAAGTAAATAGGTGCCGGAGACAGTTACTTCACCCGACTCGCAGGTGACGTTTTGCTCCATGATCGCAGTGCGAACCTCGGGAGGCAGTGGCGGGTCGCAGGCAGTCAGGCTCAACACTGCAGTGCCCACCAAGGTTGCGGTGATTAGTTTGCGAATCATTGTGTTGGCCTTTCTAAAACTGATGATGCGAGGGGCGCTAACTGCACCCCTCGCATCTCAACTACGAATTGTCGTAATTAGTCGATCTTTGCAACTAGCTTGTTGACAGCGGTCTTGAAACTAGATGGGAAGGTTGCGTAGCCAGCAGTTGGCTTGCACTTGTTCACTAGGTAGTTCACGAATCCACGAACTGCGTCACCCTTAGAGGTCTTGTCGGCAGTAGGAGCGATCACGTAAGTGAATAGTGAGGCAGGGTAAGCGTTCTTCACCTTTAGGGTGTAGTCGATCTTTACAGAGCCGTTTGCAGCTAGCTTCTTGGTCTGAGCGTTTAGGAATAGACCTGATGCTGCAGCAGTAGGAGCTACGTACTGGGTGCGAGTTACTGTCTTGCCGTTTGACTTCACGGTGTAGAAGTTAGATAGCGAAGCGAACTGTAGGTCTAGGTCGATAACCTCGAATAGGTCCACGTAGCCGATTGAGTAACCGGTAGCGTCAATTTTCGAAGCAACTTCCTGGCTGTTACCAGCGGTTAGCTTTAGGGCTGGAAGCGAAGGCGCTGCAGACTCGAAAGTACCGTTCTTAGTCCAACCTGCTGCCTTCTTTGACTGAACTAGGTAGTCGGTGAAGTTCTCTGAGGTACCTGACGAACCTGAGCGGTAAACCACGGTGATGTTCTTATTTGGAAGCTTGATTGACTTGTTGATCTTTGCGATCTTTGCGTCGTTCCACTTGGTGATCTTGCCGGAGAAGATACCTGCAAGAAGCTCTGGGGTTAGCTTTAGGTTGTTTACGCCACCAACGTTGTAAGCGAAGGCAATTGGGCCGCCGGTTACTGGAACGTAGATGTAAGACTCAGGAACAACATCGGTGTCCTTGAAGGTTGCGTCAGAACCTGCGAAGTCGCGAGTTCCAGCGATGAATGCCTTGCGGCCGTTACCTGAACCAGTTGAAGCGTAGGTTACGTCACCCTGGGTGTAGGAAGCGATGCAGTCGGTGATGCGACCGTTAGCGAAGGATGAACCCTCACCACTGATGGTCTCTAGTGCGTGTGCTGGGCCAGCGAATGAAATGGTGCTAGCCAGAGCAACAGCGGCAGTTGCGGTAATGAATTTACGCAATTTTTCTCCTGTTAGTAGATGTGCGGTATGCAGCGATGAAATAGTGATGAAACCTGATTAACTTCCGACACTGAATTGGTGAACAATCGGAAAAGAAATGGTCAACACTTCGATTAGCCGAAGTGGCCGTTTACGTAGTCGTTAGTGCGGCTATCAATCGGCCTGTTGAAGACCTGCTCGGTGTCGCCAAACTCCACCACGTGACCAGGCTCACCATCTTCAGCTAAGAAGAATGCGGTCTTGTCGGCAACACGTTGCGCCTGCTGCATGTTGTGGGTAACGATTACGATCGACATCGACTCCTTGAGCTCCAAGATCGTCTCTTCGATACGCCTGGTGGAACCAGGATCAAGTGCAGAACATGGCTCGTCCATCAAAAGAACTTCAGGATCCATCGCCAACGAACGTGCAATGCAGAGGCGCTGCTGCTGACCACCGGAAAGTGAAATTGCTGGGTCGCCCAATCGATCCTTTACCTCGGGCCAAATCGAAGCGCGTTTCAGTGACAGCTCGACCAAGTCATCAGCACCAGCGCGAGAACGGCCGGAAAGTCGAAGACCTGAGATTACGTTTTCGCGAATTGACATAGTTGGGAATGGATTTGGCTTTTGGAATACCATGCCGATTTTGATTCGAACCTGAACCGGGTCGACCTCCGCGGCATAAATGTCTTCACCATCAAGCAGAACTCGCCCACCTAAACCAGCCGAAGGGATCAACTCGTGCATGCGGTTCAAGGTTCTGATGAAGGTTGACTTACCGCAACCGGAAGGACCGATAAGAGCGGTCACTTGGTTGTTAGGGAAATCGAGATTGACATCCTTCAGCACATGCCTTTCGCCAAACCAGACGTTGACGTTCTCTGCGCTTAGGTGGTTACGGGACTGGCTCACTTCTTAGCCTTTCGTGAGTTGTTAGACCTGCTCAACAGGCGAGCAAGTGAGAAGAAGATGGACACAAGAATCAAGATGGTTAGTGCTGCACCCCAGGCGCGCTGCACCGAGGTGTCCTTGCCTAGAGCTAGGAATGAGTAGATGTAGGTCGGCAGCGTGGCAACCGCCTCCAAAGGATTGAGGTTGGTCTTGTTGCTGACACCCACGGTCAACAGCATCGGTGCAGTTTCACCAATCACGCGGGCGACTCCCAATAGCAGGGCTGTGATTACACCAGACAATGCGGCAGGAAGGGTCACCTGGAAAAACGCGCGGTATGCCGGAGCGCCAAGAGCCAAAGCGCCATTGCGCAGGTCTTTGGAAACAAGTCGCAATGCTTCCTCTGCAACTCGAGCAACCGTTGGGAGCATAAGTGGTACTAAAGCAATCGCTCCGGCCAGCGCTGAGTACTGCAAAATGCCCGTGACGATGAACGCCGAATACACAAACAGACCAGCAACGATCGATGGCAGACCAGACATTGCTTGAACCAAGATGCGAATCGGGCCGCGGAACTTGGACCTTGTCTCCGTTAGGAATACAGCGATGCCAAGACCGAGTGGCACTGCCACCACAGTTGTGACGGCAACCACAATCAAAGTTCCAACAATGGCGTGGCCAACTCCGCCATATTCCAGTGAAGTTGAAGACGAAATGTACTTGTTGTTTTGGGTGAAAAACGAGAGCGACATCACCTTCGAACCCTCTGCGATCACGGACCAGATCACGCTAATCAGCAGCACCAAAACCAAGACCGTCAAGAAAACTGCTCCAACGACAAGCACCGCGTCGGCAGCACCTGCTTTGCCATATGAGCGATAGCCCACGATGCCAACACTCAAAATCTGTATCGGCAGGAAGACCATTACCGCAGCCAAAGTTGCGTCCAGGCCACCGAGAATTGTGATCACTGCAACTAGTGCAGGAAAGGTGCTGGCTAGGAGCACGGAGATGATTGTCTGCGGGCTCTTTTTTGCCCAGGGGGCAGCGTTTTTAGGTCTTGCTACCGGAGTTAGAAGTTCTGACATTATGCGTCTCTCCTCCAGGGTTGAGCGCGATCAACAATCACGGCAGCTAGCCAGTTGACGATCAGAGTTAGGACGAACAGCACCAGACCTGCGGCCAGAAGCCCCTGCACCTCTACTTGACCAGCCTCACCAAATTTGGCAACGATCATTGACGCAACCGATCCGCCGTACGACTCCAAGATGTGGAACCAGTTAAACTCACCAAAAATTAGGTTCAATACGAAGTAAATCGCTACGGTTTCACCAAGAGCGCGACCAAAACCAAGCAATGTGCCACCAACCACACCGCCAGCCGAAGTCGGCAGGATGATCTTCAAGAATGTGCTGGCCTTGGTTCCCCCAAGGGCCAAGCCTGCGTTGATGATGTCGCGGTCTAGCTGACTGAAAACCTCACGCGTTACTGAGGAAATGATCGGAACGGTCATGACGGCAACAATCCATCCCGCGATGAAAGGGGACCCCAGATAGTTACCGGAACTGTTTTGGAAGATTGGTAAGAAGCCCAGGTATTGGTTCAAGATCGCACCCCAGTGTGATCCGATAGGTGAGAACACCACGATGCCCCAAAGGCCAATGACAATCGAAGGTATTGATGCCAATAGGTCAATCAACAACGTGGCGATCTTTGCAAGACGCTTCGGAAGCATGAATTCAATGGAATAAGCAACTGCCAATGAAAGCGGGACCGAGATCAGGATTCCAATAGCTGCGATCAAGAAAGAGCCCCAGAGCATTGGACCCATCTGCATCACAATCGGGTCGAGCTGATTGTTCCAGGTCGAACCAGTAACAAAGCCGATTCCTTGAGACTGCAGGGCTGGTGCGGAGCTAATGCCCAGGAAAAGCAGCACTCCCGAAACAATCGCAACAGCGATTCCGGAGGCTGCTTTAGCAAGGCCGAAAAAGATGCGGTCAGCCCTCGAATAGGGCTTCGCTATCAGAGCTCTACGCTCGGTAGTCACTTTGGTTTCAGATGGCACGCACGGAGCGTATTTTCACCAAGTGGAGCGGCGGTGAAAAAACGGTTAACGTTTGGAATACAACGAACCCTAAATAAGTGGATTAACACCAGTCCAAATCTGCAGCATGCGCACCAACATCACAACGACGGTCAGCATCCCTGCCCCCAATACAACGGTCGACCATCTACTTCTATCCACCAAAGCCCAGACGACAGCTGCGATCGGCACAAAGAGTGCCACAAGCAGGTAACCGAAAAACTCCCAAGTGTCCAAAACTGCAGATTGGCCCAGCATCACGAGCGTGATAGAGGCAACCAATTGCATCAAAAGACCAAATTCAGACCCCGCGATGAGCGCAAGCGAAAAGCCGGATGGCCGCCTTCCCATTAGGCCAAGACCCACGACCAAAAGCCCTGCGACAATTCCATACCAAAGCTGAGCCTGATACCACCAATCAAGCATTGAAAACCTCCGGGAAAACCACGACCGATTTCAGTTGATTTCCTTTTGGCTCCATGACAGCGAGTAGCTCGCCTTGCCAAAAAGCGGCTAGAAGTGAGCTTGCGGTTTGATTCAACCGTTTTCCATGGACGACCGCCTGGGCCTGATCGGCAGTCAGAACTAAAGATTGAAAGAGCACTTTTGCGGATGCAGCAAGGTCGAGAAGTTTTGGCTCTGAATCAATGGTCACTGCATCCTCAACCGAATAACCATCAATTTTTGTTCTTCGAAGTGCCGTTAGGTGACCACCCACCCCAAGGGCCTCCCCCAAGTCCCTCGCGAGAGCTCTTATGTAAGTGCCAGTCGAACAATCGACAATCACGTCAAAATCAACAAAGTCGCCGCTTATTCGAAGCTCACTTGTTCTTTCGAATCGCGAGACGGTAACTTGGCGAGATTTGAGTTCAACCTGCTTACCTTCACGCACTAAGTCGTATGCCCTTTTACCATCCACTTTGATTGCACTCACCGATGAGGGCACCTGCGAAATCTCACCTGTGAGCTTAGAAATTTCAGCGTCAATTTCGGCCGCGCTTAGATGGCTTGCCGGTGTAGAGGCAACCATCTCACCTTCGGCATCATCGGATACCGTGGTTTGCCCTAGACGGATGGTTGCCGTGTATTGCTTGCCGCTATTCGAAATGAACTGAAGTAGTTTGGTGCCCGCATCAACGCCCAGAACTAAGAGCCCGGTCGCCATTGGGTCAAGGGTGCCAGCGTGACCAATTTTCCTGGTGCCCAAAATCCCACGGAGTTTTGCAACCACGTCGTGAGAGGTCCACCCCTGTTGCTTATCGATCAGCACCAGAGCGTTAGGCACTAGTCCTCCTGGTCAGGGTGCTTATAAGGGTCTGCTTCACCTGCAGGTTCGGCATGCTTAGCTAGTTCTTCCACCTGAGCATCACGCCTCTTGGCCTCAGCCAAAAGCTCTGCGAGAGCGCCAGCGGTTGCTGGCACCTCGTCATGAATTAGCTCAATCGTTGGAGTCATTCGAATACCGAGCTGATGTCCAATCTCACCTCGAAGACGGCCCTTGTTGCGCTCCAAGATCTCTCTGGAGTTCTCAAGTTCATCATCACCACCGAACACGGTGTAGTAGATCTTGGCCTGCATCAAATCAGGAGTAACTCGCACATCGGTGATGGTCACAAAGCCAAGGTCCGGGTCTTTTACAACCTTTTCCAATGCCTCTGCGGCCAACACCTTAATTCGCTCACCCAAACGGCGAGCACGTGCGTGATCAACCATTAGACCCTCGGCTTCTCGACCATCTCGTAGGTTTCGATGACGTCATCGACCAAGATGTCGTTGAAGTCACCAAGACCGATACCACACTCGTAGTCGAACTTGACTTCGGTGGCGTCGTCCTTGAATCGCTTTAGCGATTCAACCTTTAGGTTCTCCTTGATAACAA
>CAYOXP010000037.1:2331-7958 GCA_964407995.1 uncultured Aquiluna sp. | reverse complement strand
GCCTCTTCCAGTTTGGCAGGTGGGTAAGGAGTGTCAAAGCCACCGACTCGCAATACCGGAGCCTCAAGCGAGTAGAAACAGTGCTCTGCAACGCGAGAAGCGATTTCGCTCGAGATGCTCACGTTAGTTGGCGCCTCATGCGCAATAACAACGCGTCCGGTCTTAGTCGCAGAGGCATAAATAGTTGGGTAGTCAATTGGTGAGATAGATCGCAGGTCGATTACCTCGATGCTCACGCCTTCTTCAGCACCAATCTCGGCCGCCTGCAATGCAGTGGTAACCATTGGGCCATATGCCAAAAGTGTGACCTGGCTTCCCTCACGCATCAGCCTTGCGGAGTGCAGGGGCATTGGCGGTGTATCTAGGTTTACGGGACCCTTTTGCCAGTAGCGACGCTTGGGTTCGAACACGATTACTGGGTCTGGGCTCTTGATAGCCTGCTGGATCATCCAATAAGCATCGTTTGGGTTTGAAGGCGAAACGATTCTTAGGCCAGCAGTGTGAGCGAAGTAGGCCTCTGGGCTCTCAGAGTGGTGCTCAACCGCTCCAATACCGCCACCGTAAGGAATTCGAATAACAACCGGCATCTCGAGGTAACCCTCGGAACGATAGGTGAGTTTTGCGAGCTGGCTGGTGATCTGGTTGAAAGCCGGAAAAACAAAGCCATCAAACTGAATCTCGGCCACTGGGCGATAGCCGCGCATAGCTAGGCCGATCGCTGTTCCGACAATTCCCGACTCAGCGATAGGTGAGTTGAATACTCGCTGGTCACCAAACTCTTTGTGTAGGCCCTCAGTTACACGGAATACGCCACCAAGCTGGGCAACATCTTCACCGAAGACAAGAACCTTGTCATCTTCCTGCATGGCCCGTTGCAAACCGGCAGTCAAGGCCTTAGCGATTGCCATGTCTTTATAACTACTCATGGTCACCCATCGCTTCTTCGTAAGCCTTTAGCCAAGCCTTTTGTTGGTCGATGTCTGGGTGCTCATCTGTGTAAACGTGATCAAAGATGTTCTCAAGTGGCGGCACAGGCAATGCAAAGGTTTGCTGACGGATGTCTGCAGCTAGCGCATCTCCGGCTTCCTTCACCTCGTCAAAGAACGCATCTTCAACACCCTGGCGCCTGAGGAAGGTCTCGAAGCGAATGATTGGATCGCGGGCTTTCCAATACTCAACCTCAGACTCGTCGCGGTATTTAGATGGGTCGTCGCTGGTGGTGTGAGCGCCGATTCTGTAAGTGAGTGCCTCGATTAGGAAAGGTCCCGCACCTTCACGAGCCTCATCCATGTGAATCTTGGTTGCTGCGTAGCAGGCAAGAACGTCATTGCCATCAACTCGCATGCCTGGTACACCAAAACCTTCACCACGTCGGTAGAGCGGGACCTTGGTCTGCTTCTCGACCGGAGAAGAAATGGCCCACTGATTGTTCTGCACAAAGAAAACAATCGGAGCGTCATTGATTGCTGCGAAAAGTAGGGACTCTGAAACATCGCCCTCTGCGGTTGACCCGTCACCAAAGTAAGAGATAACAGCAAGGTCATTATCGACATTGCCGGTTCCAACTCGACCATCAAACTTCACGCCCATTGCGTAACCAACGGCATGTAGCACTTGGGCTCCAAGCACGATCGAGTACAGGTGATAGCGGGTCTCTTCTGGGTTCCAACCGCCGTGGTTTACGCCGCGCATCATCTTGAGAATTGACATCAGCTCAACGCCGTGTGTGATTGCCACACCATGCTCACGGTATGAGGGGAAAATGTGATCGTTGGGTCCAACCGCATAGCCGGAACCGATCTGAGCACCCTCTTGGCCAATCGCTGGCACCCACAATCCAAGCTGACCCTGGCGTTGCAGAGCAATTGCCTCAATGTCGAAGCGACGGATTCTGGCCATGTCGCGATAGAAGGTCTTGAGCTGGTCCTCGCCTAGAGATTCGATGACCTCTCCGTAGCGGGCATACTCCTTTGGAACTCCATAAGTGCCGTCATGCGATAGCAATTGCAGCATCGGGGTTGAGTTCTCTGGGGTCACAGAAGCTAATTTAGCTTCTGATTGAGAGAATTAAGCCATGTTGCGCTTTCTTATTAGCACCATCGTCAATGCAGTTGGCCTCTGGGTTGCCACAATCATCGTGCCTCAGGTGCAGCTAACGCCCTACGGAGGCAACGGTTTATGGGAGACGATCGGCTCCTTTTTGGTGATTGGTGCGGTGTTCGGATTGGTGAATGCAATCATCGCCCCGGTGATCAAAGTCTTAGCTTTCCCGCTCTACATCATCACTTTTGGCCTAATTGCATTCGTGATCAATGGTGCGCTGCTATTGCTCGTCGCATGGCTGTCTTCGCTTCTAGGTGCAAATGTGTTCAGCATTGAGGGCTTTACCCAAGAAGGCCTATCTATCGCATCTCTAGGTTGGGCAATCCTGGCTGCAATAGTGATGTCGGTTGCCAGCTTCCTAACTCGCACGGTGCTGCGAATTCTCAAGATTCGCTAGTTTCTAGAGATTTCGAACACCCGCTCTATGCCGACTCCGGTTGAAGTGGGGATTTGCGAAAGCACATTGGTTAGTCCCTTATTCGTCACACCTTGCATTGATTCAGCGGTCTCAACATAGGCATTCATGTGATGAACGCTGACTAAGTCTGGGTACTCGGCATCTGATTGAACCGTCACCCAGTTTGCACGCATCGGATTAACCTCTCCCGATAAACCAGGGACTACGTCTCCTGAATTCTGAATGGCCACCACTGGCATCTTTAGATCCAGGTGACCAATCGGTCCGCCAAATGAAATCAATCCCGCCACCTGATAAGGCTGGGGTGCCGCCGCTATGTTGGCGGCAATAAGAGAACCTTGCGAATGTCCAATAAATAGAACTTTGTCGTTTTTTCCAGCTCCAACGAAACGCAGTGCTGACTCAACCCCTTGCTGTGAAGGTGCTGCCCTGCCCGCCATCGCGGTGAGGTTGGAGGTGATGTTTAACGGATTCTTGCCACCGAGTTGAAAACTCTGAGTGCCTGGAACGTAAACCACGTGCAGATTTCCATTTGGCTGTGTATAGCTGTGGATTCTGATGCTTGAAACGGGGTTGTAATAGCCGCTGTTCAACACCTTGGCATGTTGCAGCAGATTGCGTGCAGGGCCAACGTTATTTTTCTCAATTAACCTTGCGGCCCCTGCCGCATCAGGGAAAGGTGTTGATGCCAATAGCGCCTGTGGACCAGTGGCACCTAAGGCTGCGGGCATTAGCCGAACAGCTTCACCAACCATTAGTGACTTTGCTGAGCTAGGTGCCCCAGTCAGGCCAATAACAGCAAGCGCCGCAGCTGCTCCCATGATGGATTTCGTACTCTGAATCCCAATTGGGGTATCAGCCAGCAAGTTTTGACCAAACGCCTCTAAAGGCTTGAACAGGTCTTGAAGCAGGCGAGATATCTGCGCCTCGTTAGAGAAATACTGTTCAGCCGCAAATTCACACCTCATTGCCAAATCCTCAAGCTTTTGAGTTATGGCGGGTGCCAGGAAGAGCAGCTGGAGATTTGGTAGCGGGTTAGGAAGTAGATCAAATGCCAGCGCAGGGGTTGCATAGGCGGCTTGAGAGATTTCGGCCGATGCTCGACGCAGCAGGCTTGCAAGACGAGAAAGTTCGTCTCTAGTGGCAATTACTTGGGGGTCCCCGCCGTAAATCTCTATAGCCAAAGCGAAGACCTCATCACGCCAAGTTCGGCCATTATGCCCCCAAGCTGAGCTTGGTATTGCCGAGCGGCTGCCCCTGACCACAGTGCTGGGTCTGGGTGAGCTAAGGCGAGAAGATATGTAGCCTGATTCAGCCTGTCTTGGAGATCCATTGGGCAATTGGACCGGTTATTTAGGTCTTGATTCCAGGCTAATTGTGAGGTTGTGGAAACTTCAGCCCCCAATAAGGCTGTGGATAGGGCAAAATTAGCTGGTGAGCAATCTTTCAGTACAGCCCTTAAGCCCCCTTGATGGTCGCTACCGCGCTCAGGTTAAGGACTTGGGTAACTACCTAAGCGAGGCTGGTCTAAACCGCGCCCGCATCGAGGTTGAGGTTGAGTGGCTGATTTGGTTGGCCGATAAGGACTTACTGGAGACCGGTTTTCAGCTATCAGATAAGGAAAGAGCTTCGCTAAGGGCTCTTGCGACCAACTTCTCTGATGCAGACGTATCAGCCCTTGCAAACATTGAGGCGACCACCCGCCACGACGTAAAGGCTGTCGAGTATTTCATTCGCGATGCTCTTTCTAAGCTGGGACGTGAGGACCTTGCAGAATTGGTGCACTTCTCCTGCACCTCAGAAGACATAAACAACCTCTCCTACGCCATCATCGTTCGAGACTCTTTGAGCAAAGTTTGGCTTCCTAGGGCCAAGGACCTCAGAAACAAGCTCGAGAGACTGGCGTTGGAGCTAAAAGATATCCCGATGCTCTCCAGAACTCACGGCCAGCCAGCAACCCCTAGCACCATGGGTAAAGAGATCGCCGTTTTTGTCCACCGACTATCTCGTCAGCTAACCCGAATTGAGAACCAGGAATACCTTGGCAAGTTCTCAGGCGCTACTGGCACTTTCGCTGCCCACTATGCGGCAGCACCAAAGGTTGACTGGGCAAGTGAATCAAAAGGCTTTGTTGAGCACCTTGGTCTTAGCTGGAACCCGCTAACCACACAGATTGAGAGCCACGACTGGCAAGCCGAGCTCTACTCAGCGGTGGCGCACTTCAATCGAATTTTGCACAACCTGGCAACCGACATCTGGACCTACATCTCCTTGAACTACTTCAAGCAGATTCCGGTTGCTGGTGCCACGGGCTCATCAACCATGCCTCACAAAGTGAACCCAATTCGCTTCGAGAACGCCGAGGCCAACCTTGAGTTAGCAAATGCTGTTCTCGATTCACTGGGACAGACCCTTGTCACCTCAAGACTGCAGCGAGACCTAACTGACTCCAGCGCCCAGCGCAATATTGGAGTGGGTTTCGGTCACTCCCTATTGGCAATTGACAACGTGATTCGCGGCCTTGATGAACTTGCGATAAACGAGGCTGTTTTGCTTGGAGACCTTATGGAGAACTGGGAAGTTCTAGGTGAGGCGATTCAGACTGCGATTCGAGCTGATGTTGCTCGCGGTCTATCCAAGATTTCAGATCCTTACGCGTTGTTGAAGGAGCTAACCCGAGGCAAGCGAGTATCTGAAGAAGATCTATTGGTCTTTGTTCAGGGTCTCGATATTTCAGAAGAGACTAAAGAGAGATTGCTTGCCCTAAAACCAGATCGCTATACAGGCATTGCAGGCAAGCTGACTGACTACCTGGGGTAATTACTTCAGCTTTGGGCTGTTTGGATCGGAGTCATCCTGCTTCACGCTGAGATCCAGAGTTGCCACAATCACGATCACCACGATGAATGTGATCAACGCCCAAATGATTGTGGTTTCAACTATTCGGGTACCGAAGTAAACCAAAACACCAGAAAAAATAGCTGCCACAAAAGACAGTCCTAGATAGCTTTTTAGGTTTGCAAAGCGCTTCACGCCTACAAGCCTACTTTGACTTTGGGCTGGCTGCAGCGATGCCCAAGTGCACACCTTCAAGTGCCAGATAGGC
>CAYOXP010000037.1:0-2231 GCA_964407995.1 uncultured Aquiluna sp. | reverse complement strand
CCACTTATTCCAGTTGCCAACCCAAAGATGCCCAGGGTTAGCAAACCAACCTCTGCGCTGTGTGACTGACTGAAAGTAATGAATACGCCCAGGCCAAAGGCGAGAGCTGCTCGGATTGCTTGTTGAATACGCACGTTGTTAGCTTGGCATATTTACAAAGCGCGAGTACTGGCCATGGAAAGCAACCACCACAGTTCCGGTAGGGCCGTTTCTCTGCTTAGCCAGAATCAGATCTGCCTCACCGGCTCTTGGGTGATCCTTCTCGTAGATACCCTCGCGGTGCAACAGCACAACCACGTCTGCGTCTTGCTCCAAGGAACCGGATTCACGCAGGTGCGAGAGCTCAGGACGCTTATCTTTCGCCTGCTCCGCCTGGCGGTTTAGCTGGCTAAGTGCCACAACCGGAATGCCCAGTTCTTTGGCCAACAACTTCAGTGCACGTGAGAACTCGGAAACCTCTTGCTGACGAGATTCAACCTTCTTGCCGCTAGACATCAACTGGATGTAGTCGATAACGACCATCTTTAGATCTACCTGCTGGGCCAGTCGACGACACTTTGCTCTGATCTCAACCAAAGACATGTTGGGGCTGTCGTCGATGTAGAGCGGTGCGTCATTTATTCGGCCGCGAACCGCCGCCAGCTTGGTCCAGTCCGCATCGGTGACTGTTCCCTTTCGCATCGACTGCAGATAAATAGAAGATTCGGCACTCATAAGGCGCATTGCGATTTCTGCTCGCCCCATTTCAAGCGAGAAAAAGATGGTTGCCTTGTTGTTTTTGACCGCAGCGTTGCGGGCCAAGTCAAGAGCAAAAGTAGACTTTCCGACCGCTGGGCGAGCCGCCACAATTACAAGCTGACCGGGGTGAAGGCCGTGGGTATAGGCGTCTAGATCCGTGAATCCAGTAGGTACACCCGTGAGTTCCCCGCCACGCTTCTGAGCACCTTCGATTTCGTGAATGGCAGCTTCAATAGAGTCGCTCAACGGAACATAGTCTTCCTTGGAAGACTGTGACGAAACCCTGTAAATCTCAGACTGAGCTTGGTTGATCAGGTCTTCAACTTCACCTTGGCTGTCGTATCCGGCTTGAGCGATTCTGGTTCCAGCCTCAATTAGCCTGCGCAGTATCGCCTTGTCGGAAACGATCTTGGCGTAATAGCTGGCATTGGCAGCTGTTGGCACATAGCTAGTGAGTGAATGCAGATAGTCCGCACCGCCAGCCTTCAGCAGATTGCCTTGCTTGTTTAGCTCGTCAGTTACGGCAATTACATCGGTTGGTTCACCCCTACCAAATAGGTTCAGGATGGCGTTGAAAATCAGCTCATGCTTGGGTGCGTAGAAATCAACGCCAGATACGGCTTCAAAGACTTCCGCTACGGCTTCCTGGCTAAGTAGCATGCCACCCAGGGTTGATTGTTCGGCCTCAAGATTGTGTGGAACGACCCTTGGATCGGCCGCAGGCACCGGTGCCAACATCGACATAAAAACCTCCAGATATAGCTGCGACCTGTATAGCTTGGGCTACCGACATTTAACTTTCAAACCGGCCTGTGGATAACTGTGGATAACTCTGTGGAAACACGCCGAAGTTGTCTGTGGATAAACGTTTATAACCTGTGGAAAGTTGTGGATAACTTTTTGTACTTTCCTTTATTTATAAGGTCTGTGCCTGTGGATAAACAAAAGTGGAAAACTCTAAACCTCAACCTTAGGGTTGTGGATAACCGCACACAAAAACTGTAAAAAATGAAAACGCCTCGGGGGTTACCCGAGGCGTCTCGTTAAGGTTTTAGTTACTTTGCAGCAACAACCTGGAGCTTCAGTTCAGCAACTAGGTCAGCGTTCACACGAACGGTAGCTGCATAGTCACCGGTTGAGCTGATCTTTGAAGAAAGCTCGACCTTGCGCTTGTCGATCGCACCGATGCCAAGGGCGGCAACAGCGTCAACAATGTCAGTGGTCTTTACAGCACCGAATAGACGGCCGTTTGCACCAGCTTTAACAGCGATGCGGATTGCCTTCTCTTCTAGCTTGCTCTTTAGAGCCTTTGCCTCTTCTTCAGAAGCGATTGCACGAGCCTCGCGAGCTGCACGGATCTGAGATACCTGCTTCTCGCCACCCTTGCTCCACACAACAGCTAGGCCGTTTGGGATTAGGAAGTTACGTGCGTAACCAGCCTTCACCTCAACAACGTCGCCTGCGGAACCTAGGCCGGAGACCTCATTGGTCAG
>CAYOXP010000036.1:4534-8218 GCA_964407995.1 uncultured Aquiluna sp. | reverse complement strand
GTTGACCGCATTGAGCGTGCAATTTGCCCAGGTGAGGGTGCTTGTGGCGGTATGTACACCGCTAACACCATGGCTTCAATTGGTGAGGCTCTAGGTATGAGCCTTCCAGGTTCTGCTTCACCACCATCTGCAGACCGTCGTCGTGACGCTTGGGCACACCGCTCAGGTGAAGCAGTTGTCAACCTAATTGCGAAGGGCATTACCGCTCGTCAGATTATGACCAAGAAGGCATTTGAGAACGCAATTGCTGTGACCATGGCATTTGGTGGTTCAACCAACGCCGTTCTTCACCTACTTGCCATCGCTCGTGAGGCAGAGGTTGATCTTCAGCTATCTGATTTCAACAAGATTGCTGACAAGGTGCCACACCTAGGCGACTTAAAGCCATTCGGCCAGTATGTAATGAACGACGTTGACCGAGTTGGTGGCGTGCCAGTTGTCATGAAGGCACTTTTGGACGCCGGCCTAATTCACGGAGATGCGCTAACCGTTACTGGTAAGACCGTCGCCGAGAACCTAGCCGACATCAACCCACCTGACCCAGACGGCAAGATCATCCGTGCGATGGATAACCCAATCCACAAAAACGGTGGCTTGAACATCTTGCACGGAACCATTGCTCCAGACGGTGCAGTTGTGAAGACCGCTGGCTTTGACCTTGAGAAGTTTGAGGGCCCTGCTCGCGTATTCGAGCGTGAAGCAGGTGCCATGGAGGCACTATCTCGCGGTGAGATCAATGCCGGCGATGTTGTAGTTATTCGTTACGAGGGCCCTAAGGGCGGTCCTGGTATGCGAGAGATGCTTGCAATTACTGGCGCAATTAAGGGTGCCGGTTTAGGCAAGGATGTCCTACTATTAACCGACGGACGATTCTCAGGCGGCACAACCGGCCTTTGCATCGGACACATTGCTCCAGAGGCCACCGATGGTGGACCAATTGCTCTGGTTCGCGATGGAGACTTGATTCGAGTCGACATCGCTGCTCGTTCGCTTGACTTACTGGTCGACGAAGAAGAGTTGGCTCGCCGAAAGACTGAATGGCAGCCGCTGCCACCGCGCTACACCCGTGGTGTTCTCGCAAAGTACTCCAAGCTTGTGCATTCTGCTGCAGAAGGTGCCTACTGCGGCTAGCACTTATCGAACGAAGAAGGACTAAATGTCTAACGAACTCCTAACCGGAGCACAGGGAATCATCCGCTCTCTAGAGATGCTGGGTATTGACACTGTCTTCGGTTTGCCAGGTGGAGCAATTCTTCCCACCTACGACCCACTGATGGATTCCAAGAAGATCCGCCATGTTTTGGTTCGCCATGAACAGGGTGCCGGTCACGCAGCCGAAGGTTATGCAGCAGCTAGCAACAAGCTCGGCGTCTGCATCGCAACCTCAGGTCCTGGTGCTACTAACCTGGTAACCCCAATCATGGACGCGATGATGGACTCAGTGCCGCTTTTGGCAATCACGGGTCAGGTCAATTCCCACGCCATTGGAACCGACGCGTTCCAAGAAGCAGACATCGTGGGCATCACAATGCCAATTACCAAGCACAGCTTTTTGGTAACCGACGCAAACGATATTCCAGCCACCATGGCCGCTGCTTATGAGCTAGCAACCACAGGTCGACCAGGCCCGGTACTGGTTGACGTTGCAAAAGATGCTCAGAATCAGAAGTTTGAATTCAGCTGGCCACCTAAAGTCGAACTTCCTGGTTATAAGCCAGTTACTGATCCGCACGGCAAGCAGGTGCAAGCGGCTGCAGAAATGATCCTTGCCTCACAAAAGCCGATTTTCTATGTTGGCGGTGGGGTCATTCGCGCCCAAGCTCACGCAGAGCTAGCAGAAATTGTTGAGCTGATTGGGGCTCCGGTTACCACCACATTGATGGCTCGAGGTGCGTTCCCAGACTCTCACCCAAACCACCTAGGTATGCCGGGTATGCACGGCACCGTTCCTGCGGTTACCGGTTTGCAGAAGGCTGATCTGTTGATCACCCTTGGTGCTCGATTCGATGACCGTGTTACCGGTGATGTGAAGAGCTTTGCGCCAGGTGCGAAGGTGATTCACGTTGACATCGACCCAGCTGAAATTGGCAAGATTCGTCACGCCGATGTGCCAATTGTTGGTGATGCCAAGGTTGTAATCAAGATGCTTACCGAGGAGCTGAAGAAGCAGCTTGGAAGCAAGAAAACCGACTACTCGGCTTGGTGGCAGTTCCTCAATGGCTTGAAAGAGCGCTACCCACTTGGTTACGTAGATCTAGATGATGGCAAGCTTGCGCCTCAGACTGTCATCAAGCGCCTTGGTGAGCTATCCGGTCCAGATGCAATTTTCTGTGCTGGTGTTGGTCAGCACCAGATGTGGTCGGCACAGTTCATTTCTTATGAGAAGCCAAACACCTGGATCAACTCCGGTGGTGCTGGAACCATGGGTTACTCGGTTCCTGCGGCAATGGGTGCCAAGGTTGCGATGCCAGACCGTTTGGTTTGGTCGGTTGATGGCGATGGCTGCTTCCAGATGACCAATCAGGAGCTTGCCACCTGCACCATCAATAACATTCCAATCAAGGTTGCAATCATCAACAACTCTTCACTTGGAATGGTTCGTCAGTGGCAGACGCTGTTCTACAACGAGCGCTACTCAAACACCGACCTTCACACTGGCACCGACACCATCATGGTGCCTGACTTCGTGAAGCTAGCCGAGGCCTATGGCTGCCTAGCAATTCGCGTTGAGAAGGAAGAAGAGATTGATCCAGCGATCAAGCTGGCGATGGAGACTAACGACAGACCTGTCGTTATCGACTTCATTGTTGGCCGCGATGCAATGGTTTGGCCAATGGTGCCGGCAGGTGTCTCAAACGATGCGGTGCAGTACGCAAGAGATGCAGCACCGGTATGGAACGAGGAGGAGTAAAAATGTCTCAGCACGTTCTATCGCTATTGGTTGAGGACCGCCCAGGTATTTTGACCCGTGTCGCAGCACTATTCGCTCGTCGTGGATTCAACATCGAATCTTTGGCTGTGGGCACCACCGAGGTTGAGGGGCTATCCCGCATCACCGCAGTGGTGAACCTAGACGGTCAGCCGCTCGAGCAGGTAACCAAGCAGCTAAACAAGCTGGTTAATGTTTTGAAGATTGTTGAGCTGGAGCAAGACGCATCGATTGCACGCGATCACATGTTGATCAAGGTAAAAACTGATGCTTCAACTCGCTCACAGGTGCTTGAAGCCGTTACGCTATTCAGAGCACGAGTCGTCGATGTTGTGAGCGACTCTGTGGTTATCGAAGTCACTGGCGACTCGGCCAAGTGCAAAGCGTTCATCAAGGTCTTGGAGCCATTCGGCATCAAAGAGCTGGTTCAGTCTGGGGCAATCGCAATTTCGCGAGGCTCTAAGTCCATGAGCGAAAAAGTACTTAAGTAAGAAAACAAGCTTCACTAAACAAGGAGAAATAGAAAAAGTGGCAGAAATCTTCTACGACAAGGATGCAGACCTATCCATCATCCAGGGTCGCAAGGTGGCAGTTTTGGGCTTCGGCTCACAGGGTCACGCACACTCGCTAAACCTGAAGGACTCCGGCGTTGACGTCGTAGTTGGTCTACCAGAGGGTTCAAAGTCCAAGGCTAAGGCTGAGGAGCAGGGCCTAAAGGTGCTGACCCCAGGCGAGGCTGTGAAGTGGGCAAACGT
>CAYOXP010000036.1:0-4434 GCA_964407995.1 uncultured Aquiluna sp. | reverse complement strand
AGGAGCAGGGCCTAAAGGTGCTGACCCCAGGCGAGGCTGTGAAGTGGGCAAACGTAATCGTTGTGCTTGCACCAGACCCAAAGCAGCGTGACCTATACAACGCTGACATTGCTCCAAACCTAGAGGCTGGCGACGCACTTGTCTTCGGTCACGGTTTCGCAATTCGCTTCGGTTACATCACTCCTCCAGCAGATGTTGATGTATTCCTAGTGGCTCCTAAGGGCCCAGGACACTTGGTTCGTCGCGAGTACCAGGCTGGCAAGGGTGTTCCAAACCTTATTGCTGTTGAGCAGGATGCAACTGGCAACGCAATGGCACTCGGTCTTTCATACTCAAAGGCAATTGGTGGAACCCGTGCGGGAACCATCAAGACCACTTTCACCGAGGAGACCGAGACCGACCTATTCGGCGAGCAGGCAGTTCTATGTGGTGGTGCTTCTCAGCTAGTTATGTACGGCTTTGAGACCCTAACCGAGGCTGGTTACCAGCCTGAGATCGCTTACTTCGAGGTACTTCACGAGCTAAAGCTCATTGTTGACCTTATGTACGAAGGTGGCATCGCAAAGCAGCGTTGGTCAGTATCTGACACCGCTGAGTACGGTGACTACGTATCAGGTCCTCGCGTTATTGACCCATCGGTCAAGGAGAACATGAAGGCTGTTCTAACCGACATCCAGACCGGTGCATTCGCTAAGCGTTTCATCGATGACCAGGATGCAGGAGCACCTGAGTTCAAGGCATTGCGCGCAAAGGGTGAGGCTCACCCAATCGAGGCAACCGGCCGCGAACTACGCAAGCTATTCAGCTGGATCAAGCAGGACGACGACTACCAAGAGGGTAGCGCGGCTCGCTAAAGCTCTAAAGAGATCGACCCCGAGGAATCGGGGTCTTTTTCTTTAATAGGTTGCTATACCCCTAGGGGTATTTGTTATAGAATAATTTCATTCACTTCTAACAAAGGATTTGTCTATGTGCGCACAGGTAACTTGCTCTGAATGCTCAAAGATCACTTGGGCTGGCTGCGGCCAGCACGTTGAAGAGGCTCTAGCTGGTGTTCCAGAAGAGCAGCTTTGCACCTGCAACAACTAATTAGGCACTAATCGCCACTAGACTTTAGGCAATCCCAATCGCTGTCGATAACGACGTTAGGTCTGCCATTGTCTAAGCCAGTTGTTCTTATTGCCGAGGAGCTTTCTCCTGCCACAGTTGAGGCGCTCGGTCCAGATTTCGAAATCCGCAACGTAGACGGCGCTGACCGCTCTCAGCTGCTACCAGCACTTGCTGAGGCAAACGCGGTTCTAATTCGTTCTGCCACCAAGATGGACGCTGAGGCAATCGCGGCAGCGCCAAAGCTGAAGGTCATCGCTCGTGCAGGTGTTGGTCTAGACAACGTAGACATCAAGGCTTCAACTAACGCCGGTGTGATGGTTGTCAACGCACCAACCTCAAACGTCATCTCTGCCGCTGAGTTGGCAATCGGCCAGATCATGGCTCTTTCCCGTCACATCCCAGACGCCAACGCTTCTTTGAAGGCAGGCCAGTGGAAGCGCAGCAAGTACACGGGTGTAGAGCTTTACGAGAAGACCATCGGAATCATTGGTCTTGGTCGAATCGGAACCTTGGTCGCACAGCGCCTAGCCGGCTTTGGCGTGACCCTTATCGGTTTTGATCCATACGTCACTCAGGCACGTGCCGAGCAGATCGGTGTCGAGCTGGTGGACATGGAACAGATGATGAAGCGTGCTGACTACATCACCATCCACATTCCAAAGACTCCTGAGACCACAGGCATGATCTCGACCGAGCAGTTTGCAATTGCAAAGCCAAATCTTCGAATCGTTAACTGCTCACGCGGTGGCATCATCGATGAGGCAGCACTCTACGCAGCCCTAAAGTCAAACCGCATCGCCGGTGCTGGTCTTGACGTGTTCGTGAATGAGCCTCCAAAGGATTCACCACTTCTTGAGCTTGAGAACATCATCGTCACCCCTCACCTAGGCGCATCAACAGATGAAGCCCAGGAGAAGGCCGGTATTTCTGTCGCTCGCTCAGTTCGCTTAGCACTTGCTGGTGACCTTGTTCCTGACGCCGTAAACGTTGCGGGTGGTGTAATCGATGCTTCGGTGAAGCCTGGTATTCCACTAGCCGAGAAGCTTGGTCAGATTGTTGCCGGTCTTGCTCACACATCAATCGTTTCGGTCGAGTTCGAGGCTCGTGGCGAGATTGCTGCCCACGACGTTACCGTGCTGAAGCTAGCTGCCCTAAAGGGCCTTTTCCAGACCATGGTTACGGAGCAGGTTTCCTACGTAAACGCCCCACTGCTTGCAGAACAGCGTGGGGTAGAGGTTCGTCTAACTCAAGACACAGTTTCTGACGAATACCGCAACGTAACCACTTTGAAGGCTGTTCTTTCTGACGGCTCAGTAGTGTCTGCCGGTGGAACCGTAATCGGCCCTAAGCACCAGCAGAAGGTTGTTTCGATCAATGGCTATGACGTTGAGCTTTCGATGGCTGACAACATGGTTGTCATGATCTACCAAGACCGCCCAGGCATCGTTGCCGTCTACGGCAAGGCATTTGCTGAAGCCAAGATCAATATTGCAGCCATGACCATCGCTCGTCAGCAAAAGGGTGGCAAGGCCCTCTCAGTCATCACCGTAGATTCTCCAGTAGCGCCAGAGCTACTTGAGAAGCTTCGCGCTGAGATTGAGGCTGACACCATGCAGGCAATCTCGATTTCTGAGGCTTACTAAGTTCAAAGAAAAAGGCCCCCGGTTGGGGGCCTTTTTGCTTTAACTACTTTTTAGCAGCGCGCTCTCTGGCGTCCATTCCTGATCGCCAGGTGGTGTAGCCACCATCTAGGTTTCTCACACTGATGCCGTGGCTCCTCAGAATCTGAGTTGCGGTGTGACCGCGTTGACCAACCTGACAGGTGACAATGACGTCTTTGCCCTTCAGCTGCTCAACGTGGTCGCGCAAAGAGTCCACAGGGATCAGCTGAGTGCCAGGAATGTTGCCAGCCTGGTGCTCACCTTCGGTGCGAACATCAACCACGATTGCACCGGCAGCCTGCGCTGCCTCGACCTCGTGCCACTGAATGTTAGGTGTCTTACCCTCGTGCACGTTGTTGCCAACATAGCCAGCCTGGTTGATGGCATCCTTGGCCGAACCAAATGCCGGGGCATAGGCGAGCTCTAGATTCATCAGATCATCAACGGTTAGGCCCGCGTAGATTGCAGTTGCAATAACATCCATGCGCTTATCAACGCCGTCACGACCGATGCCCTGCGCACCAAGAATCTTGCCGGTCTCAGGATCAAACAGCAGCTTCAGTGATACTCGCTCAGCACCTGGGTAGTAGCCAGCGTGGCTGCCTGGGTGCAGGTGAATAACGGTGTGAGGAATGTTCATACGCTTGGCAAGGCCCTCGGTCAATCCGGTTAGGGCTGCGGCCATGCCGTAGGCACCAATAATGCCGGTTCCGATTGACTTGCGAGCGGCCACCTTCTCACCTGCGATGACGTCTGCCACAAGGCGACCGTGACGGTTAGCCAAGTTGGCAAGCCAGATCATCTGGTTTTGACCGGTTAGTGCGCTCACCTTTTCGGCAGCATCTCCAACTGCGTAGATGTCAGGGCTTGAGGTTCGCATCTGGTCGTCTACCCAGATACCGCCAGCCTCGCCAATCTTGAGACCGGCATCGACAGCAAGGCTGTGATCTGCGACCACACCAATTGCTGCGACTACCAAGTCTGCAGGAACTTCTCGACCGTCCTTCAAGATCAAACTGTCAGGCAACACCTCAGCAGTTTCTGCACCTAGGGCCAACTTGATGCCGTGCTTCACAAGCTCTGCCTGCATCGGCTCAATCATCTCAGGATCGAACTGCGGCAAGATGTTGTCGCGGAATTCAACGATTGTGGTTTCAATGCCACGGTGCTGGAGGTTTTCTGCTAGCTCGACGCCGATAAAACCAGCTCCGATGATTGCGGCTGACTTGATCTTTTTCTGGTCTACCAATTCCTTGATCGCAATTGCGTCAGGAACATCGCGCAGCACATGTGCTCGTTCAAGTCCTGGAATTGGAACCATTCGTGGCTTGGCTCCGGTGGATAGCACGAGTGAGTCATAGCTCTCCGAGTACTCCTCGCCGGTCTCCAGGTTCTTTACCTCAACGGTCTTGGACTCAGGGTTTAGCTTGACCACCCTCGAGTTGACACGAACATCGAGGTTGAATCGGCTCTTTAGTGATTGTGGGGTCTGCAGTAGCAGGTCTTTTTCGGCTGGGATTACTTCACCAACGTGATAGGGAAGACCACAGTTTGCATAGGAAACGTGAGGACCCTGTTCGAAGATGATGATTTCAGCATCTTCCTTTAGCCTGCGCAGACGAGTAGCCGCCGACATTCCACCGGCGACGCCACCAACAATTAC
>CAYOXP010000035.1:0-8329 GCA_964407995.1 uncultured Aquiluna sp. | reverse complement strand
TGGCAGATTTGAAGAAGCTAGCAAAGTCGCTAGATATCGAGATCGACCACCCGCTGCACGGCAAGTATGTCGAGGAGCTGTGGGAGCACTTCGTAAAGCCTGGTCTAGACAAGCCAACTTTCGTCACTGATTTCCCGGTTGACACCTCTCCACTAACTCGAGACCACCGCTCGAAGGCTGGTGTGGTTGAGAAGTGGGATCTCTACATTCGTGGCTTCGAGCAGGCAACCGGCTATTCCGAGTTGGTTGACCCGGTTGTGCAGCGCGAGAGGTTTATGGCTCAGATGGAGCTTGCAAAAGCTGGCGACCCAGAGGCGATGAAGCTAGACGAGGAATTCCTGAAGGCACTCGAGTTCGGAATGCCACCTTCGGGCGGTATGGGTATGGGAATCGACCGTTTGCTAATGAGCCTCACAGGCCTAGGTATCCGCGAGACCATCCTGTTCCCATTGGTGAAGTAGGCATCAATGTCCGTTTGGCAAATGATTCTCGACGCACTTATCTCGCTGATTCCACCAGCGCTGGTTGGAGTTTTGTTCTGGGTAATGATGCGCTCAATTTTGCGTGCAGATAAGAATGAGCGCGATACCTATCAGAAGATTGAGGCTGAAGAGCGAGCAAAGCGCGCTAACGCCTTGGGCGAACAGCCCTAGTTAGAAGCCCAATCGCCTCCTAGCATCTTCAATAGAGAATTTTGGAGGTGCCAACTTGTTCGAGAAATTTACCGACAAGGCCAGACGAGTAGTTGTGCTTGCACAAGAGGAAGCAAAGCTTCTAAACCACAACTACATCGGCACTGAGCACATTCTGCTTGGTCTAATCCATGAGGGCGAGGGCGTTGCAGCCAAGGCGCTAGAGGCGCTTGGCATCAACCTTGAGCAGGTTCGCGAGCAGGTTCAAGAGATCATCGGAACCGGTCAGCAGGCACCTTCGGGTCACATTCCTTTCACCCCGAGAGCCAAGAAGGTTCTTGAGCTTTCGCTACGCGAGGCTCTGCAGCTTGGCCACAGTTACATCGGTACCGAGCATCTACTCCTGGGGCTAATTCGCGAGGGCGAGGGTGTTGCCGCGCAGGTCCTAACCAAGCTTGGCGCCGACACCAACAAGGTTCGTCAGCAGGTTATTCAGTTGCTTTCTGGCTACCAGGGTAAAGAAACAGTTTCAGTTGGTGGGGAAAACAATCCACCTCAAAAGGGCAGCCAGGTGCTGGACCAATACGGACGTAACCTGACTCAGGCCGCCGCGGATGGCAAGTTGGATCCAGTTGTCGGTCGCGAGCGTGAGATCGAGCGCGTGATGCAGATTCTTTCTCGCCGAACCAAGAACAACCCAATCCTTATTGGTGAGCCTGGCGTTGGAAAGACTGCCGTTGTTGAAGGCCTAGCTCAGGCGATTGTTTCCGGCCAGGTTCCAGAGACGCTGCGTGGCAAGCAGGTTTACACCCTGGATATGGGCAGCCTGATTGCGGGTTCTCGTTACCGCGGTGACTTCGAAGAGCGTCTGAAGAAGGTGACCAAGGAGATCCGCACCCGAGGTGACATCATCACCTTTATCGATGAGATTCACACCTTGGTTGGCGCTGGCGCAGCGGAAGGCGCTATCGATGCTGCCTCGATCTTGAAGCCAATGTTGGCGCGAGGTGAACTGCAGACTATTGGTGCAACAACCTTGGATGAGTATCGCAAGCACTTCGAGAAGGATGCTGCTCTAGTTCGTCGTTTCCAGTCGGTTCAGGTTAATGAGCCAACTCCTGCGATGGCGATCAACATTCTGAAGGGGCTGCGCGACCGCTACGAGGCACACCACAAGGTCTCCATCACCGATGGTGCAATTGTGGCTGCCGTTGGAATGTCTGACCGCTATGTTTCTGACCGCTTCTTGCCAGACAAGGCAATCGACCTTATCGATGAGGCTGGTGCTCGACTTAGGTTGAGCTTCCTGTCTTCTCCTCCAGAGCTTCGTGCCAAGGAAGACGAGATTGCGGTTGTCAAGAAAGCCAAAGAGCAGGCAATCGCGGACCAGGACTTTGAGCTGGCTGCATCCAAGCGTGATGAGGAAAAGAAGCTCACCGCCGAGAAGATGCGCATGGAGAAAGAGTTCCGTGAGGGCAACGTAGAGAAGCCAGGCATCGTTGATGAAGGCCTAATCGCCGAGGTGCTAGCCCAAGCAACTGGTATTCCAGTATTCAAGTTGGGTGAAGAAGAAGGCGCGAAGCTGATCTTCATGGAGCAGGAGCTCCACCAGCGAGTCATTGGTCAAGACCTGGCAATAGCAGCGCTGTCAAAGACCATTCGCCGTCAGCGTGCAGGGTTGAAGGACCCTAAGCGACCTTCAGGCTCGTTCATCTTTGCCGGTCCAACCGGTGTTGGTAAGACCGAGCTTGCAAAGGCTCTTGCTGAGTTCTTGTTTGATGACGAAGATGCATTGATCTCATTGGATATGAGCGAATACGGTGAGAAGCACACCGTCTCTCGCTTGTTCGGTGCCCCTCCGGGATTCGTTGGTTACGACGAAGGTGGCCAGCTAACCGAGAAGATTCGACGTAAGCCGTTCTCGGTAGTGCTTTTTGACGAGATCGAAAAGGCTCACCCTGACATCTTCAACTCACTACTTCAGATTCTTGAAGAGGGTCGTCTGACCGATGGACAGGGACGTGTTGTTGACTTCAAAAACACCGTAATCATCATGACCACCAACTTGGGAACCAAGGAGATCACTCGTGGTGCACTTGGCTTCACTCTTGAGGGCGACAGTGCTAATGACTACGACCAGATGAAGGCCAGGGTGAACGAGGCGTTGAAGCAGAACTTCAAGCCAGAGTTCCTAAACCGTGTGGATGAAGTAATCGTCTTCCCTCAGCTAACTCGAGACGAGCTAATGCAGATTGTCGATCTGTTCATCAAGCGCCTTCAGTTGCGCCTTGACGAGCGCGACTTGAAGTTGACTCTGACAACCGCCGCCAAGGTCAAGCTGATCGAAATGGGCTACGAACCAGCGCTAGGGGCAAGACCGTTGCGCAGAGTCGTTCAGCGCGAGATTGAGGATGCGATCTCTGAGCGCATCTTGACTGGCGACATCCAGAATGCACAAGACATTCTGGTTGACTACGTCGGCACCGAGTTCACATTTGTGTCAACCGACAGGGCCGCAGAGGTGGTTGCCTAGAACGTGACGGAGATCCAGCGGTATCAAGTAATCTCAAAACAAAATGGTTTTGAGATTAGAAGTTACGAGCCGTTTATCACCGTTTCCGTTAGCGAGCCCGGTTCGCTTGCGGGTTCTGGCAACAAAGCCTTCAGACAGCTTGCCAACTACATATTTGGCGGCAATAGGCAAGGGCAACAGATTGCCATGACTGCCCCTGTCACGCAAAGAAAAGTAAGTGATGGCTTTCAGGTTTCATTTGTAATGCCGGCTTCCATGAGCATCAGTGAAATGCCTACGCCAGCCACCAGCAACCTTGAGATTAGCGAGCATCCATCGGGAGAGTATGCGGCGATTAGGTTCTCAGGTTTGGCGAGTGAAGGCCTGTTTTTGAAAAAAGAAGAGACTTTGCGCCAGAAGCTTGAAGGCTCCAAATTGCGGTCGGATGGCGAGGCGACCTATGCCCGCTACAACGGCCCATGGACTCCTGGCCCATTGCGTAGAAATGAAGTTCTGATAGCTCTTTAGCTTCGACTTGCTCCATAATTGCCAGATGCTTCTAATTCGTTCTGCCAGAACCAGCGACGTTCCCGCGATCAAAAAGATCTCTGAACCACTGGTTCAGGATCGCGTGCTCCTCGGTAAGGAATTGGTGGAGTTTTTCGAAGCGATTCAAGAGTTTGTCGTAGCAGAACTCGATGGTCAGGTTGTTGGATTTGGTGCCCTTCACGTGATGTGGGAGGACCTGGCCGAGGTCAGAACCCTTGCGGTGGATCAAGAATTCAAGCGCAGGGGTATTGGTGCCGCAATGCTTCGCGAGCTTTTAGAACGAGCAAGACTCCTTGGAATCCGAAGAGTTTTCTGTTTGACCTTTGAGGTTGATTTCTTCTCTTCTCATGGTTTCGATGTGATTTCAGACGTCCCGGTGGATCCAGAAACTTACGCTGAGCTGGTTCGCTCTCACGACGACGGTGTGGCTGAGTTCCTTGATTTGGCGAGAGTTAAGCAGAACACGCTTGGAAACTCACGCATGCTGAAGACCCTCTAGCTAGATTTGTCTCATGCCTACCCAGCAGCAGATTTATGCCCGTCGCCGACTACTGGCGCTGATTGTAATTGCAGTCATCAGCCTCTTTATTTGGATCGGATCTTCTGGCATTCTGGGCGGCGTCCCACAGGCAACTCCAACCGCCACAGATACAACTGCAGTTACCGAATCTGCTACGACAACTGAGATTGCAAGTTGCGCTCCTGGTGTTGTGCAGGTTGAGGTCATGATTGGCAATGAGACCGAAACTCTCAACACCTTTGCCTCAGGATCTCTACCATCAATTTGGTATTCGATTACCAACACAGGCTTGGAGGACTGCACCTTCAATGTCGGTGCTCGAGTCACCTTCTACACAATTACATCGGGAGAGCAGACCTACTGGTCATCACGCGATTGCGACCGCTCGGCCGACACCGATGCCTACGTAACCTTGAAGTCAAACCAAACCATAGAAGCACCAAGGGGCACCTGGGATCGCGTTTACTCCTCGGAGACCGGATGTGGTGCCGATGATGGCAACAGCTCTGTTCCGGCCGGTGGTGCGACTTACAAAATCAAAGTTGAAGTCAACGGCGTTATCTCTGAAGACAAGGCTTTCATTCTCAACTAAGGGCTTTAGCTAAAGCCTCTTTGATTAGCTGACCTTTTTCACCGATCACATTGCCGTGCCCTAAGCGAGCTGCTTCTTGAGATCTTTGCGAAGCGTTACTAACACCTCGGATTTCGCCTGCCAGTGAGATCTCTCCGAATGCGGCAGTCTCAGGCGAAACCGGTTTGTCTTTAGCTGCCGACGCAATTGCGATTGCAATGGCGAGGTCTGCTGCGGGCTCCGTGATTTTCATCCCACCTACAGTGGAAACGTAAACATCTTTATCCGAGAGGCTCAGGCCTGCTCGTCTTTCTAGGACAGCCAGCAGCATTGCCACACGAGATGAGTCGACGCCGTTGGTTACTCTTCTGGGTTGCGGTGATCCAGAGTGAACGACCAATGCCTGAATTTCAGCAATTAAGGCTCGTTTACCCTCGACAGTAACTGTGATGCAGGTGCCGGAAACAGGCTTTTGGGAACCTGAAATGAACAGCGCACTGGGGTCTGGAACCTCGAGGATTCCGTCGCCCGTCAGTTCGAAACAGCCCACCTCGTCGGTAGGGCCAAATCTATTCTTGAGCGTTCTGACGAACCGGAGTGCGGTCTGGCGATCTCCCTCAAAGTGGCAGACCACATCTACTAAGTGTTCCAAAGTTCTCGGGCCTGCGATTGACCCATCCTTAGTTACGTGGCCAACCAATAACAGTGGAATCGACTTTTGCTTGGCAGTCCTAATTAGGTTTGCCGCTACTTCTCTTACCTGCGCCGGCATGCCTGCCACACCATCGATGTCACTCGAGGCAACAGTCTGAACCGAGTCAACTATGAAGAGCTCGGGACTCACGGCATCAACCTGACCCAGCACTGAAGCTAGATCGGTCTCGGCTGCGAGATAGAGGTTTGGGCTGAGTGCACCAGTCCGCTGGGCCCGAAGCTTTACCTGGGATGCTGACTCTTCGGCAGAGACATAAAGAACTTTCTTGCCGGCTTTCGCCAGGCGAGACGCCACTTCCAACAGCAGAGTGGATTTACCTACACCAGGTTCACCCGAGAGCAAAATCGCTGCGCCTGGGACCAAGCCTCCTCCGAGCACGCGGTCAAATTCCGCAATCAAGGTCGGTTCGTAGCTGGCCGAACCACTCTCGATTTCTGTGATTGGTTTTGCCGCTTGCGATTCGTTTAGCCGAATAGCCTTCACTTCTTTTGTGATCCCGCCAGATTCCTCTAAGGTTCCCCATGCCTGGCACTCACCGCAGCGACCAGCCCACTTTATGGTTGTCCAGCCACACTCGCTGCACTTGAAATCTGTTCTCTGCTTAGCCACGAAGCAAACCTACTTCAAGGTTGCGACACCTAAACTCTTGTGGATACCAGATGTTGAAAGTTGACCATGCTTAGAAGCCATCGCCTCGAATTTTGGTTAGTTGTCATGCTTTCCTTAGGCGCATCTGCAATCTGGTCAGTAATTAGTTTTCTGAGAAAGCTTCAGGCCGCAGGCGGATTGGCCGCCAGCACCACAACGATAAACAGACCGCTTGCCGAAACGCCTTGGTTGGATCTAGTGAGTCAACTCGCGAGCATCAGCCTTGGGTTGGTACCTGTGGTACTGGCGATATATCTACTGTCACTGGACGCTATAAAAATCGGCCTCCTGCCAAAACCAAAAGATCTATTTCAAGTGGTTATCGTGGCCGCTGCGGTCGGGATCCCGGGCATCGGGCTCTACTTTCTAGCTGTTGAACTGGGGCTCAGTTCACAAGTTGTACCGAGCGCGCTAAACACGAGTTGGTGGACGATTCCCATCCTGCTGCTTGCGGCGATGAAGGCCGGTCTTCTAGAAGAGGTGGTTGCGGTGGCCTTCTTTACCGAGAAACTTCGAAAGTTTCGTCCGGCAACTTCGACGCTCGTCCTTGTTCTAGCCTCTGCACTGTTCAGAGCTAGCTATCACCTCTACCAGGGATACTCAGCCTTTGTCGGCAATTTTGTAATGGGTATCGTTTTTGCCTACTGGTACCACCGAACTAGGCGCGTGGCACCATTGGTGCTGGCTCACTTTTTGATGGATGCTGTTGTATTTATCGGGTACCCATTGGTGTTTGGCTCATAGGATTTGGTTGTGCAGAAACTAAGAATTGCTTTTATTGGAACCGGTTCAATGGGGTCGGCGGTGCTGGATGGTCTCTTGGCTGCAGGTCACCCGAAGGAGCTGATTTCTGCGACAACCAGAACCGAGGCAAAGGCCAAAGCGCTGCGCGATAGAGGCATCAGTGCCCTAGCCGGCGAAACCTCGCCTGACGCGAATGCCTTGATGGCAGGCGATGCAGATCTAATCGTTTTGGGCGTCAAGCCCTATCAAATCGCCGATGTGCTGGGAGAGCTCAAGGGCGAGATTGGCTCACATGCAGTTGTGATTTCAATGGCCGCCGGAATTCAGCTAAAGACCATGGCCGCAATCCTTGAAGGCAATCCCAACCTGATTCGCACTATGCCGAATACTCCAGCACTTGTTGGTCGCGGCGTAACAGGTTTGGCAGCAGCAACCACCGCATCGAAAGATGCTGTTGCAGCAGCGAAAGAATTATTCGAGGCAGTTGGCGTAGTTGTTGAAGTTGCCGAGGAAAAGATCAATGCCCTCAGTGCGATCTCGGGCTCTGGTCCTGCCTGGGTTTACTACATCATCGAACAGTGGGAGCAAGTTGCGCTTGAGCAAGGCTTCTCGCAAGAAGATGCAAAAGCCTTGGTTCGACAGACCCTTGCTGGCTCCGTCAAGCTTCTAGAAACAAGTGACGAAGAGCCTCAAGAATTGCGCAGAAAAGTCACTAGCCCAGGTGGCACCACCGAGCGGATCATAGCCACGCTAGGTGAGCGAGAGCTCAAGACCATTTTTGAAGACTCGCTCAAGGCAGCTGTAGCAAGGGCGGAAGAAATAGCAAATAGCTAGTTTGGGGATAGGGTTATTGCATGGCAGACATCTTTGAAGCAATCGCTGATTCAACCAGAAGGCAGCTACTTGAGACTCTTTTAGAGTCGCACCTAGCCGGAGGTGTTGGGGAGCTGACGGTTACTGAACTCGTTGAGCGCACCAAGCTTGGCCAGCCAACAGTTTCCAAGCACCTCAAGACCTTGCGCGAGGTTGGCCTAGTCGCCGTTCGGGAAGATGGCCAAAAGCGTTTCTACTCGGTGGTTCCAGAGCCACTTGAGGAGATCGAGGACTGGATGATCAACTTCCTTTCCCTTGGCTTTGATGCAGAGACCGAGGACGAAGATGAGTTTGCTCAAAACCTTGGAGTTGCAGGCGAGCGCCTAGGTCACTGGCTCACCGAAAAGGCCGGCTGGTTGGGCGACCAACTCAAGGCAAAGGTCGATGAGCTAGATATCGATGTTGACCCTAAGGATCTTGGTCACCGACTGGGCCGCAAGCTTGCCGATGCAAAGGTCGAGGCTGCCAAGAGCGCAAAAGATTTTGAAAAAATTGCCCGTGATAAGGTCGAAGAAGTAGTTGACGAAGTGCGCAGCGAAGCCAAGCACTTTGCCAAAGAAGTTCG
>CAYOXP010000034.1:0-8524 GCA_964407995.1 uncultured Aquiluna sp. | reverse complement strand
ATTGAAATCATCGTTTACCTTTTGCTTATCCGAAGATGAATGGGGTTGCTAGACCAATAAGTGCTAGTGCCTCGGTGAAGGCGATACCTAGCCACATGGTGACCTGTAGCTTGCCTGCTAGCTCTGGCTGGCGAGCAATTGACTCGATGGTCTTAGATACAACTAGACCTACACCGATGCCAGGGCCGATAGCGGCTAGGCCGTAGCCAACCACTGCGATGTTGCCGGATAGTTCGGCGATGTTTACTGCGTCCACTTGATTTCCTTCCGTGGTTGTTTAGTGTTCGTCTGCCAATGCCAACTGAATGTAGACAGTGGTCAGAAGTGTGAATACGTATGCCTGCAAAACTGCAACCAGGATCTCGAACAAGGTGAAGGCAAATCCAAACAAGAAAGTGCCGGCACCAAAGAGTTTGAATAGACCCTCAGCCTCGAAGAAGAAGAACTGGGTTGCTGAGAAACAAAGAACCAGCAAAAGGTGGCCGGCGATCATGTTCATCAAAAGACGAAGAGCCAATGTCACAGGACGAAGAATGAAGGTTGATAGGAACTCAATCGGAGTAACCATCGTGTAAAAAGCCGCTGGAACACCAGCTGGGAATAGTGAGTTCTTGAAGAACTTCATGCCGTGACGCTTGATACCTGCGTAGATAAAGGTCACGTAGGCAGCAAGTGCTAGCACGAGCGGAACACCGATAACCGAAGTACCTGCGATGTTCGCAAAAGGAATGATGCCTGTGATGTTCATACCGAACACCATGAAGAAGATCGTGGTTAGAAGAGGAAGGAAGCGATTTCCATCCTTCTCACCTAGCTGTTCGTAGGCAATGTTCTTACGAACAAAATCAAGTGCCATTTCACCAAGCAGCTGGAAGCGACCAGGTACTACGTTGCCAGTCTTGACAGCACGCTTGAACTTTGAGGTCCAAAGCCAGAACAAAACAATTAGCGCAACCATGACGATCAGGCGAATCATCATGATTCGGTTGATCGCAAATGGAGTGCCCTCAAAGGCAACAATCTCTGGATAGAACTCCATGATCGATGGAGCGTGGAAGCCACCCTCTTCTGAGGCAAGCAGAGTCAGTGCACTAAACAGCTTCATACTCCTGGCTCGGGCGGCGTGAAAAACCCCGCTGGTGGTCGATGGAATTCCCCAAAAGTTTATAGGAGGAAATCACGATTGTTACCCCTAAACCAAAAAAACTAACGACTTCAAGAAATGGTCGGAATCCTGGATCGCAAAACCACCCAGGAGTCAATCGCCAAGCCACCAAGAACACTGGCCACAATTACAAAAAATAGCGTTGGACCGTGGACAAAATCGGCTCTTTGTAAGGCGCCCATCGCGATTGCAAACAAGATTATTTTGATGAGCCAGCCACCTAGCACCAGGCCATAAAAACCACCAAGTGGCAATTTGGCGCCCAGCATCACGCTAAGGATTGTTAGCGATGTAAAAACCAAGGCAATTACTGAACCCATAAGACCTGAGTAAAGGCCATTCGTTGATGCGAACATCAAGCCAAGCCCACTGCCCATAACCGCGATGCCTAGGACCAGAAAGCTTGAAAACTTAAGTGCCTTTGCCAGCACCTCACTTGAACTATTTGCCACTGACTGCCTTTCGGTAGCGATAAATCTTTCTAAATACTGGCCAGTATGTATGAGTCAGTGCAAGAAGCAACCAGAATCCGAAGATGACCATGACCGGAGGAAAATCCAGCCAGAAGAACAAAAGTAGCGTGATTGAAACCAGTGCGGTCCAGTGATAGAAGACCAGTACTGCCCCGCGGTGGCCATGGCCGATATCTTGCAGCTGATGGTGAATGTGCTCGCGGTCGGCGGCGAATGGAGATTGCCCACGACGTAAACGACGAACCACCGCAAGAGCCAAGTCCAATAGCGGCAATACCAAAATCATTACCGGCAGTGCCAGCGGGATCAGGGCAGGTAGCAAATCATTGCGAGTCACTGTTGCCGGGTCGATACTGCCGGTCACGGTGATAGCACCAACGGCCATCAACAAGCCCAGAAGCATCGCACCAGAATCACCCATGAAGATTTTTGCCGGGCGCCAGTTATGTGGCAAGAAGCCGCCGACCATGCCAAGCACAATTGCCGCGATAAGACCGGCAGTTGAGAAGTAGTTTGTTGGTGAAGTCTGCTGTGCAAGAAGGTAGCTGTAAATAAAAAAGGCAAGCGTGCCGATTCCTACGACTCCTGCGGCCAGGCCATCTAGACCATCTATGAAATTGACGGCGTTCATGATCAGAACCACCACAAAGACTGTGACGGCCAGTGAGACTCCAAAACTGCCGACGGTTATCCCTCCGATAGGTAGGGAAACGATTTGGATCCCTGATGAGGCAAGAATCCAAGCGGCACCCATTTGGCCACCCATTTTGGCGGTCCAGTCCAATTCGATTAGATCGTCCAGCAATCCAACAACGATGATCACTCCGGATGCCATAACCACCGCCCACAGTGGGCCAGGGTTTATGAAAATCGATTCGAACCAGCCGAAGTTAGCTGCCGCCAACATCCCAACACTCAAGCCAATGAACATGGCTACTCCACCAATACGCGGGGTAGGAGACTTGTGAACATCGCGTTCGCGAATCGCAGGATGGATGTTGTATTTCTTAGCTGTCCAGCGAACCGCAAAAGTGGCTAGGTAGGTAACCAATGCGGTTATCAGGGCGATAAGAAAATAGGCCCTCATTTAGTCGACCTTGAGCTCCACATCACCAATCACGCTGCGGATTCGGTCGAGTGAGATTGCACCAAGGCGCAGCACTCGAATCGGCTCACCGGCACGAACCTGGCTCAAATCCAAGATCGTAGAAGCCTCACCCTTCGGACTTGCCCCGGCATCTAAGTAAGTAGCGACCTTGTCACCAAAATAACCCGCAGCCTGCTGAGCATTTACCGCAGCTGGTTCGCCGGTGAGATTTGCGCTTGAGACAGCCAATGGGCCTACGTCTTCTAATAGCGCCAATGTGATCTTGTGATCAGGAACACGCAAGGCGACGGTGCCGCGAGTCTCACCCAGATCCCAATCTAGCGATGCCTGCGCCTGCAAAACCATGGTTAGTGCGCCAGGCCAAAATGCCGCGGCCAGCTGATTTGCCACCAACGGCAAGTCGTGCGCCAATGCAGAAAGGGTTTCAACCTTAGGAATTAATACCGGTGGTGGCGAGGTGCGGTCTCTACCTTTTAGGTCCAAGAGGGCCTGAACAGCTTTGGCATTGAACGCATCTGCAGCCACGCCATAAACGGTGTCGGTGGGAATTACCACCACCTCGCCGCGGCCAAGACCAACCTTCGCCTGTCTAAAACCAGTTAGCAAATCGGTATCGACTGAGCAGTCGTAAATTCGCAACTTTGCCTCGCTATCTCAGTGCCGTAATGGTGCGATACCTAAATGTGGCATCTTCAAACGCCGACACATTTAGCCATCCGTCATCCAATAGTAATTGACGTATCGCGTCCGACTGGCCGTCGGCATGCTCTAAGACCAATAGACCACCAGGGCGCAAAAGTGCTGCTGCAATGCCCGAGATGTCCCTGATTACATCAAGGCCATCTTCTCCCCCATAAAGTGCGAGTTCTGGATCAAAATCCCGCACCTCTGGATCAATCGGAACCGCCGAAGTTGGGATGTAAGGCGGATTAGAAATAACCACATCAAGTTGACCAACGAGATCGCCAACAACCTCTTGCATTGCACCAAGTCTGAGCTCTAAATCTGGAGCATTCTTTGCAATGTTGCGAGAAGCATAGGCATGAGCATCCGGTGAGAGCTCAACCGCGTAAACCTTGGTTTGTGGCACCTCGGTTGCCATCGCCAGTGCAATGGCTCCGGAACCGGTGCCGAGATCTATTGCCTTGCCAGGAACTGGCAGCTGCCTTAGGTAATCAATCGCATACTGAACTACCTGCTCGGTCTCGGGCCTAGGAACAAAAACTCCAGGCCCAACCTCAAGTTCTAGTTTGCGAAATGCCGCCTTCCCGGTGATGTGCTGTAGCGGGATGCGCTGACATCGCTTCTCCAAAACCTGATTGAACTCAACCAATTCGGCTTCATCAATTGATTCATCGAAGGTGATTTTGTTTAAGAGCTCAGAACGATCGATTTTGAGTGCGTGGCAGAGAAGCCAGTAAGCATCTGGTTGCGGCGAGGGAACGCCAGCCTGAGTCAGCTGTTCGGTTGCAAAGGCAAGCGCCTCTACAAGCTTCATTACTCGCCCTGCAGGGCAGCCAGACGTGCCTCTTCGTCCATCTTGATACAAGACTGAACAATTGGCTCAAGTGCACCATCCATCACCTGGTCAAGGTTGTAAGCCTTGTAACCGGTGCGGTGATCTGCGATGCGGTTTTCTGGGAAGTTGTATGTACGAATTCGCTCGGAACGGTCCACGGTGCGCACCTGGCTCTTACGGGCGGCAGACTGCTCCGCTTCGATTGCCTCCTGCTGAGCGGCAAGGATGCGGGCACGTAGCACGCGCATTGCAGCCTCACGGTTCTGCAACTGCGACTTCTCGTTCTGCATCGAAACCACGATTCCGGTTGGAAGGTGGGTAATTCGAACTGCAGAGTCCGTGGTGTTCACAGACTGTCCACCAGGACCTGATGAACGGAACACGTCGATGCGAATCTCGTTCTGGCTGATCTCGACCTCTTCAGGCTCATCAACCTCAGGGAAAACCAAAACACCCGCAGCCGAAGTGTGGATGCGACCCTGAGTTTCAGTCGCTGGCACGCGCTGAACTCGGTGCACGCCACCTTCAAACTTCATGTGAGCCCAAACACCATTTGCCGGGTCGGTGGCATTGGACTTGATTGCCACCTGGACATCTTTGATTCCACCAAGGTCAGACTCGGTGCGGTCAAGAATCTCCGCTTTCCAGCCTTTTGAAGTTGCGTAGTGCATGTACATGCGCAGTAGGTCACCGGCGAATAATGCTGATTCAGCACCACCTTCACCCGCCTTGATCTCCATAATCACGTCGCGACCGTCATCTGGATCACGAGGGATCAGCAGTCGACGAAGCTTCTCCTGCGCAGCCTTCAGCTGCTCTTCAAGCTCCGGGAGCTCTTCAGCGAAGGCCTCGTCTTCCTTGGCCAACTCTTTGGCTGCGGCAAGGTCATCGGTTAGCTGAATGACATTTGCCTCTGCAGACATGATCGCTGAAAGCTCCGCATAGCGACGATTTAGCTTCTTCGCCAACGCTGGGTTGGCGTGTACTGCCGAGTCGCTGAGCTGCTCCTGCAAACTCGCGTGCTCGGCCCTTAGACCTGCAAGCGAATCTAGCAACGTTACTCCGCGTCAGTTTCGGTTGGTACCGGCATTGACTTCTCCAACTTGAGTAGGAACTCAACGTTGGAGGCGGTGTCCTTTAGGCGAGAAAGCACAAGCTCAAGTGCCTGCTGCTGCTCTAGACCTGCAAGAGCGCGGCGAAGCTTCCAGATGATCTTGGTCTCCTGAGGGCTCATCAGCATCTCTTCACGGCGAGTGCCAGAAGCGTTGATGTCAACCGCAGGGAAGATTCGCTTGTCTGCCAACTGGCGAGATAGGCGAAGCTCCATGTTTCCGGTTCCCTTGAACTCCTCGAAGATAACCTCGTCCATCTTGGATCCGGTCTCAACAAGTGCAGTTGCCAAAATCGTTAGAGAGCCACCGTTTTCGATGTTACGTGCAGCACCGAAGAAGCGCTTTGGTGGGTAAAGCGCTGATGAGTCAACACCACCAGACAAAATACGGCCTGATGCAGGCGCACTTAGGTTGTAGGCGCGACCAAGACGGGTAATCGAGTCAAGTAGCACGACTACATCGTGTCCAAGCTCAACAAGGCGCTTTGCACGCTCGATCGCAAGTTCTGCGACCGTGGTGTGGTCATCTGCAGGGCGGTCGAAGGTAGAGGCAATAACCTCACCCTTAACGGTGCGCTGCATGTCGGTAACTTCTTCAGGACGCTCGTCAACAAGAACAACCATCAGGTGAACCTCTGGGTTGTTGGCGGTAATTGCGTTAGCAATTGCCTGCAGCACCAAAGTCTTACCGGCCTTAGGTGGAGAAACAATCAGACCACGCTGACCCTTACCAATTGGGGCAACAAGGTCAATGATTCGAGTAGAAAGCTTCTTGTTGTCGGTCTCTAGGCGAAGGCGAGTGTCTGGGTAAAGCGGGGTGAGCTTGCCAAACTCGACACGAGCTGCAGCCTCTTCCATGCTCTGGCCATTGATCGAGTCAACGCGCACAAGTGCGTTGAACTTCTGGCGCTGGTTTCCGCCATCCTCACGAGGCTGACGAATGGCACCAACTACAGCGTCACCTTTGCGAAGGGCGTACTTCTTTACCTGGCCAAGCGAAACGTAAACATCGTTAGGGCCAGGAAGGTAACCGGAGGTGCGAAGGAATGCGTAGTTCTCTAGAACATCAAGGATTCCGGCAACCGGAATAAGTACGTCATCCTCAGAGATCTCTGGTTCTTGCTCATCCTGGTTTCCACCACGACGGCGGTCACGGTCACGGTAGCGACCACGACGGTTGCGACCACCACGGCGGTCGTCATCGCGATCTCCGCGGCTGTTTTCGCGATCTCCATTGCGGGTCTCGCGATCCTCGCGACCCTCTGACTGACCCTCGGACTTTGACTCGGTAGCCTCGCCCTTAGGTTCAGACTTGCCCTCGCTCTTGGTTTCAGACTTTGCCTCAGCACCACCCTCAGCCTTGGCTGGGCGGGTGCGACGACGAGCCGCTGGGGCCTTGTTCTCAGACTCAGCAGCCGGAGCTGCCTCAGTCTTTGGGGTCTCTGATGAAGCGGTTGCGCTTGATGCGCGACGAGTTCTCTTTACAGGCTTTTCCTGCTGGATTTCATCCATTTGGTATTACTCATTTCTTAGCGGCAAAACTGCCGATTTGTAAGAAGACTTGAAGAATGCAGTGGCGGGCTGTTTAGCTGCCTGATCCAGACTGCACCTCAAGACTAGCACCTTTGAAGTCAACCGCAAGCGGCAATGCCTTCCAGGTTGGAAATTCTTCTTTAACTAACGCCATCGCCTCATTGCGGTGGAACGGGTCATCCTCAAGCACTAACACCGATGGGCCAGCGCCAGAAACCACAGCTGGGTGGCCCTTGGCACGCAGTGCTGCGATCAACCTTGTGGTCTCAGGCATGGCGCTAGCGCGGTAGTTCTGGTGCAGGCGATCTTCGGTGGCTGCAAACATAAGTTCTGGGCTTTGAGTCATTGCAGCAACCAGCAACGATGCTCTTGCAACGTTGAATACAGCGTCCTCGTGAGGAACTGTATCTGGCTGCAAGCTTCTAGCTAGCTTGGTTGACATTTGGTGATCTGGCACTAATACCAAAGGTGAAACACCGCGGTGAGCAGGGAGCTTTTCGTGGTGTGGCCCGTTCTCATCGCTCCAGGCGATGGTTAGGCCACCAAACAATGCGGGAGCGACGTTGTCAGGGTGACCCTCGATCTCAGTTGCAAACTGCAATAGTTGCTGCTCACTAAGAACTATCTCTGGACGCAATAAACCTGCTGCCAACATCACTCCACCAGCTACAGCAGCTCCAGAAGAGCCCATGCCGCGGCCGTGGGGGATGTTGTTGTGGCAGGTGATGCGCAATGCCGGAACGCTCTTGCCAAATCGCTCAAACACAAACTTGATTGTCGAGTAGATCAGGTTGCTCTCATCGCGAGGGATGTCTTTCTCGCCCTCGCCAACGATTTCGAATTCAAGACCAGAGGCAATTACTTCGGCAACGTATTCATCGTAGAAACTCAGTGCCATTCCAAGCGTGTCAAAGCCAGGTCCCAGGTTCGCACTGGTCGCCGGAATCTTGACGGTTACTTTGGTCACTTGTTGCGCTCCAGGCCTAGTACTTCAGCCACCGATGCCGCGGTTGCAGCGACCTTCTTAGGCTTAATCTGACGACCGCGGTCATCCTTTAGGGCCCAATCTGGATCCTTCAGGCCGTGCCCGGTAACGGTTACAACAACGTTGTCGACCTTTGGCAGCTCGCCGCGAAGCTTGGCCTTGTAGAGACCAGCAGCACCAGTTGCGCTTGATGGCTCAACAAAGACACCAGCTTCTTGAGACAGGAAGCGGTGCATCCACAAAATCTCTTTATCGCTCACAGCTCCGAATGCACCATTGGTGTCCGCCTTGGCAGCCTGCGCTAGATCCCAAGAGGCTGGATTACCAATGCGAATCGCGGTAGCAATCGTCTCTGGCTTCTCAACAGGAGCACCCTTGATAAACGGTGCCGAACCCTCTGCCTGGATGCCGTACAGCATTGGTAGTTTCTGAATACGGCCAGCGTCTCGATCTTCGCGATAGCCAAGGTGATACGCCGAAATGTTTCCAGCATTGCCAAGTGGCATGGCGTGGAGATCTGGGGCAAAACCAAGCGCATCGAAAACTTCGAATGCTGCCGTCTTCTGACCCTGTAAGCGATCAGGGTTTACTGAGTTCACCAAGAACACTGGGTAGTTTTCGCTTAGTTCG
>CAYOXP010000033.1:2307-8527 GCA_964407995.1 uncultured Aquiluna sp. | reverse complement strand
AAGATCAAGGAAGCCAATGTACAGACCAGGTGGTCGGATGCCTCATCCCCCGGCACCCCCTCTGAACCACTACCAACAGATCCTGATTGGGCAGGTGGCACTCTTTATAAGGACATACGAATTGCCCACACCAAAGACTCAGTAGAAGAGGTCTTTGCACGAGTAAAGGCAATCGGGGGCGAGAACGGGTATTCAACCGCCTCATGGGCCTGGGAGTTGCGTGGCCTAATGGACCGCGCGGTTGGTGGCGTTGGTCTGCGCAGAGGGCGGCGTGATCCAAAGAACTTAGTTATCGGTGACGCCCTCGATTTCTGGAGAGTGGAAGAACTTCTGCCCAACAAATTGTTGAGACTACGGGCTGAGATGAAGATGCCGGGCTTGGCTTGGCTAGAGTTTGGTGTCGAAGAAGAAGCCGGTGGCGCAGTTCTGACACAGGTTGCCATATTTGCCCCGAAAGGTCTAGCCGGTCACATGTACTGGTGGGCAGTTTGGCCCATGCACGGTTTGGTTTTCCCGTCAATGGCGAAGTCACTGGCGGGCTCAGATAAAGTGAGAAGACACCGATAGCAAAGAGGCATTTTTGATCAACTGGGCAATGGTTGGCACCGGTCTTATGGCCGATCTGATTCTTAGAGATTTTGAACTTTCTGAAAACACAAACCTTGTCGGGTTAGTTTCTCGAGATGCGGCACGTGCGCAGAGCAAGCTCGACGAAATTGGTATCAAGGCCAAGGGCATGACTTTTGATCAGGCTCTGGCAAACAATGAGATCGACCTTATTTACATTGCCTCTCCTCACTCCGAACACTTCCCAATGGCCAAGGCTGCTCTTGAGGCCGGAAAACACATCCTGGTTGAAAAAGCGTTCATGAATAATGCCCAGGAGGCCAAAGAAATTTTTGCTCTTGCCAAAAGCAAAGGGCTTTTCTCAATGGAGGCGATGTGGACCAAGTTCATTCCGCTTCATAACAAACTCAAAGAACTTGTGGCTGCCGGTGAAATTGGTGAACTTAGATTGATTGAAGCCAACTTCGGTTTTCCGAGAACCTATGACACTTCACATCGACTCTTTTCAAAGGAGCTAGGTGGTGGCTCGTCTTTGGATCAAGGCGTCTACACGACCACGTTGAATCGCTGGTTTGCCGATAGCCCAATCAAAGAACTGAAGGCAACCGGGTTTAACTATGAGAACGGCACCGACGCAACAGCGATGACCGATTTTGTTTTTGAGAACGGGGTTCGCGGTCGGGGCAACTCGTCTCTGGCGACTGCGTTTGGTCTTGGAGCCAGACTGGTGGGAGACAAGGGTTACGTTGAACTTGCCGAAGCTTTCTGGAATACCACCCAGGCAACCATCAAAAAGTACATAATCGACACTGACAAGGTTGAGGAAGAGCACCTCGAAGTTGAAAAACGCGGTGCTGGCTATGTTCACATGATCGAAGCTGTAAGCCAGTCGGTAATCAACGGCGAACTTGAGAACTCAAAGCACACTCACCAGTTCACTATCGAGGTAATGACCGCGCTGGATGAGATTAGGGCTCAGATTACTCAGTAACGCCCTCTGAGAAGTCAGGTTCGTGACCCTCACGATCTTCGTGATCGTGCTCGCCAAAACGAGGTTTGTGGTCACCATCTCGCTCATGTCCTTCACGTTCCTCGTGGTCTTCGCCAAAGCCTGGTCCAAAACCTTCGTGATTTTCAAGAATTGAAACTTCTTGGTTGGGCCCAGCAAAACCCATGGCAGTTGCAGCAACTGCACCGACCCCAAGGGCTGCACCAGCACCAAGGATCAGGAAAGTGCGGTTGCGTGCCTTACGATTGCCCTTCTCTTCAAATTGGTAAAGCTCGTCGTTGCTAATTTCGTTTGTCATCTCTCCCCTTAGTTCAATCCGGCCTGAGCCAATGCGTCATCAAGCGCCTGCTTGAAAGCCTGGGTTGTGAAAGTTGCGCCAGACAAGTTACCGAAATTTGTTCCACCGGCTTGTAAGGCGGCGTTAACCAAAATTGGAGGCGCCTGGTCGTAACCGCGGCCTTCGGTCGTTGCCTGCAACAAGTTAATGTCAGTCAGTGCACCATCGGTGACTCCGATTTCCAGTTGGATGCGGCCGTAGCGATACTGCACGGTTTGTGAGGTGTAGGTACCTGAGGTAGCGGCCGGAGCAGTGGTTGCCGTCGGGGCGGGCTGTGTGGTGGCGGTAGCCGTTGGAGAAGGCTCGGTCGTAGCGGTCGGTTCGTTGGTGGCTGTGGCATCCGCGGTTGCGGTGGCCTCCGGTGCAGCCTCAGTGGTCGCGGGCGATGTCACCTGGGCGGTAGTGGAATCAGCCGCCTTAGTTGGAGTTGTGGTTGTTGCACTAGCAGCCAGGCTGATGTTGGACTCGGCAGCCTGGTGACCCAAAAGGTAACTGGTGGTCAGGGTGCTCAGGCCAATGACTCCGAGCGTAATTCTTGATTGTTTTCTCACCAGGCGTACTCCTCGCTGTGGATTTGGTGCTTTTTGATGCCAAGTTTCTTGAGTGATTTCTTGACTTGGTGGGTGAAGTTTTCCGGTCCACACACATAAACATCGGCGTCTTGAATGTTTGGGAACATCTGCAATAGTCGACCTTCATCGCCGATGTTGGATTCAGTTAGCCAATTGCCATTGGTTGGCCTTGAGCCAGAGATCACCTCGAGGTTGTGACCACGAAGTTGAGATAGTTGTTGGATCTCATCAAGTAGCGGTGAATCGGCTTCGTTTCTAGTTCGGTAGAGAATCGAGACATCGCCGGGGTTGGCCGTCATGCCTTGAGCTAGCGCTCTTACCGGTGGGATGCCAATACCTGCGGCAATCAAAACGACATCTTTTTTGGTCCTGACACTTTCGGTGAATACGCCGAATGGGCCGGAGAGAATAACCCTGGTTCCCTTTTTGATCCTCTGCATCAACTCACTACCGTCACCACGCGAGCCGATTGTGAAGCGAATGTAGTTATCATCTGGCACGGCTGAAATTGAGAATGGGTGCGCCTGTTGCCAAAGGTCTCTGGTCAAGAATCGCAGCTGAAAGAACTGCCCGGGCTGGGCTCCAAAACGAGTGAGTTTGCGACCACGAATGTAGATCGAGACAGAGTCAGAGCTCTCTCGAACCACCTTCTCAACCCTGAGGTTTCCCAAAGTTGAGTGCCAGATCGGCCAGAGCACTCTGAAGAACAAAATGTTGAATCCAACGAACACATAGGCAAACATCCAAATCGCATTATTGATGGCGTTCGAAACTAGATCGGTACCCATGTTGAAAACGTGAGGAATCGCAAATGCAACCATCAGGTAGCTCAGCAGGTGAGTCAAATACCAGCTCTCATACTTCAGGCGCTTGCGAGCAAACTTGAACGAGGTCACCACAACGGCAATCAACAAGATGGTTGAAATCAGAGCAGTGAGAAAGTCTTCAAAGGTAGTGATCATGTACCAAAGCTCTGCAAGTAGATCTCGGCCATCGGTCATGGCGTAGCTAATTAGCGATGCTAAAAAGTGGGCCAAAATCAAATAGAAAGCAGGTTTGCCCAGGCGTTTGTGAGTGTGGGTAGCAACATCCTGGCCAAACTGCTCGTCGATCCATGGGATTCGAGCCGTTAGCAAAAGCATGATCAGAATCAATGCTGTTCCAACCAATGAGGTTAGGCGGCTAACTGCATCCAGTGCGCTTGGGACATCAACTATGTTTTCAAGGCCACCATCGATCAAGAACATTGCTGCAACAGCGACTACAAAGAAGTAGCCGAGAGCTTGCACTAGCTCCCGACGTGACTGGATTTTTGCCAACTTACCTGGGCCAATGGCCAGCTTCTTGATTGGCGTCATAACTGTTTGCACTCCCAAATACTGGCAGTAGGTTCTGAACTATTTCTGGAGAAAGTCTGGGAGTCCGGTGGGAACTATGCGATGAACTCTGCTGCCTGCATGGCAATCGCGAGCTCTTCATTGGTTGGAACAATCAGAATCTTCACCGGTGATTGATCAGAAGAAATAGCCAAAGCTTGCTTGGCTCGAACATCGTTTTTCTGATAATCGAGAACCATACCGAGGTGCTCAAGGCCAGACATAATCTGCTCTCGCATCTCTTTTGAGTTCTCTCCAACACCTGCGGTAAACACAACGGCATGGATTGGACCAACCTCTGCCAAATAGGCTCCGATGTAGTGCTTGGCTCTTTGGGCATAAACCGAAAGTGCTTCGCGAGCTACTTGATCGCCAGACTGAGCCCTAGCCTCAACATCGCGCAAGTCACCGTCACCAGTCATGCCTTTGAGCCCTGCGTTTTTATTAAGGCTCTGATCTACCTGATCGATGTCCATGCCCGCTACACGTTCAAGATAAGCAACGATTGCTGGATCGATGTCTCCTGAGCGAGTGCCCATAACAAGCCCCTGCAGCGGTGTTAGGCCCATCGATGTATCGAAGCTCTTGCCATCCTTCACGGCGCATGCGGAAGCGCCGTTGCCGATGTGAAGAATGATGCCGTTGAAGTCGGATGCTGGAACACCTAGAAACTCGGCTGCCTTTTTCGCAACATAGCCGTGGCTAGTGCCATGAAAGCCGTAACGACGAATGCCGTATTTGCTCTCTAGCTCCCTATCGATCGCATAGCGGTAGGAGCTTGCAGGCATGGTTTGGTGGAATGCGGTATCAAACACTGCAACCTGCGGCAGGTCTGGGAATACTTCTATTGCTCCGCGAATACCAGCAGCATTGCCTGGGTTGTGAAGTGGTGCGAGGGAGCTAAGCGCGTCTATTTCGGCGAGAACCTCCTTGTTTACCAGGGTGGGCTCTGAGAACTTTGACCCGCCATGAACAACGCGGTGGCCGATTGCCATTGGCCTTGGCCCAGAAAGCTTTCCTAGCATCTCCTGGAAAGCATCCGCATGGTTTGAGACTCTTTCTATCAACCCAGAATCAAGCGCATCGCCAGTCGAGATGTCAACCAACTGGTACTTCAAAGAAGAAGAGCCGGAGTTAATAACAAGCACTGGCTTCATTGTTGACCTGCCTGAATTGCTGTGATTGCGATGGTGTTCACGATGTCTTTCACAAGCGCTCCGCGAGAAAGATCATTAACCGGTTTATTTAGGCCTTGCAAGATTGGGCCAATCGCAACGGCACCCGCTGTTCGCTGCACAGCCTTGTAGGTGTTGTTACCGGTATTCAGATCCGGGAACACAAACACTGTCGCACGCCCTGCGACCGTGCTCTCAGGGAGCTTAGTTTTGGCAACGGCGAAGTCAACTGCAGCGTCGTATTGAATTGGGCCTTCGACCGAGAGCTGTGGTGCTCGCTCGCGAACCAACTTGGTTGCAGCCCTTACGCGATCAACCTCTACTCCAGAACCTGACTCACCTGTTGAGTAGGAGAGCATGGCAACGTGAGGGTCGATACCAAAGTTGGTTGCGGTTTGTGCAGAAGAGATGGCGATGTCGGCCAGCTGCTCAACAGTTGGCTCGGGAATAACTGCACAGTCACCGTAAACCAAAACGCGATCTTCGAGTGCCATCAGGAATACCGATGAGACCGAAGAGACGCCTGGCTTGGTTTTGATGAATTCGAAAGACGGTGTGATGGTGTGAGCTGTGGTGTGAGCAGCACCTGAGACCATGCCGTCAGCTATCCCAAGCTGCACCAACATCGTGCCGAAATACGACACGTCACGCATCTTCTCTCGGGCTATTTCAAGGGTTACGCCCTTGTGGCTTCGAAGTTTCACGTATTCATTTACGCAGGCCTCGAAGTGTGGATTGTTTTCAACATCCATCAGCTCGGCACCAGATAGGTCTAGGCCTAATTCATTGGCACGTGCCGAAATTGCAGCAGGATCACCCAGGATGATGAGCTTGGCCATGTGCTTTTTGAGCACCTCGTCGGCAGCCTGCAAAATTCGGTCATCATTACCCTCAGGCAAAACGATGGTTTTGCTAGCCTCTCGAGCTTGTGACAGCAACTTGTATTCGAATGCAAGTGGGGTGATTGCGGTTGACTCCAGAGACTCCAATCTCTCCAGCAGTTGGCTCACATCAATGTGATCCACAACTAGCTTTCGCGCTCTGGCGACTTTGTCGGGATCAGTCGCTGTGACTTTGCCTCTAGTCGATGCAATTTTCACTGTGGTATCGAAACTTCTGCCATCAGTTGTAATCACAGGAAGCGTTGGAGTTAAACCTTCAATCAATGATGTGATCTGCTCTGG
>CAYOXP010000033.1:0-2207 GCA_964407995.1 uncultured Aquiluna sp. | reverse complement strand
TCTTGGCTCGATCTTGGTTTTGCCTGACCTAAATGTTCGCTGGTTGTGTAGACCTCTCGACCATTGAAAACCAGAATCATTGGTGCACCGATATTGGTTGCTATCCGGGCGTTGAAGGAGAATTCTGCTGGGCTAAATACGTCTGTGTAATCAGAGCCCAGAATTACAACGGCGTCACACTTTGCCTCAAGTGTTTTGAAGTTCTCAACAATCTTGCCTAGCGCTCGCTCGGGCGACTCGTGCATCTCTTGATAGCTAGCACCAATGCATTCAGACGGGTCGAACTCTGCATTGGTGTTATTGAGAAGCAGCTCGAGAATCGAATCGTGACCAGTTGGGTCTTCAGAGATAGACCTGAAGACACCGACCTTGGAATACTTTTTGGTTAGTGCTTCAAGCACGCCTAGGGCTACCACGCTCTTGGCGGTGTGACCTTCTACCGAAGCAACATAAACACTGCGAGCCATAAGTAAAGGGTAGCGGGTTTTGTTACCGGTTTGTTATTTTTATTGGACTCAGTGCCAATAAAACTATGCGTTCACCGGGGTCTTCAACGTGACGGCGACCTTGGTGCTCTTCTTTGGCTTACGACCAACAAATAGATAGAAGGCAAGTGCTACATATGCGAGCCATCCGGCGGCCTCTAGCCAAGTGGTCTCTGGTCGGAAGTTGAAGATGCCTCTAGCCAATGAGCCAATGAGACTGTCCACAGTAATCACGTTCGAAACATTGAACGCCAGGAAATCCTCGCCAGGCAAAAGGCCGGCTTCTTGCCACTCGTGAATGCCATAAAGAAGCACTCCGGCAGCAACAAAGATTAGGAAGTAGCCGGTTACAGTGAAGAACTTTTTAAGGTCCACCTTAATTGCCCTGCGGTAAAGCAGGTAACCGATCAGCACAGCTGACCCGATACCGCCAACAAAACCAATCACTGGCTCAATAGTGGAACCCGAAGCTTGAACGGCAGTAAAGAAGAATAGGGCGGTCTCTAGACCTTCTCGAGCCACTGCAACAAATGCCATAACTGCGATGGTCACAGCTCCGCCGGTGATGGCTGCCTCAAGCTTGCCTTGCAACTCTTGCGCAATCTTGGATCCGGTATCCCGCATCCAAATGATCATCCAGGTCACAAAGACGACCGCAGTGAAAGACATCGCACCAGCAAAGATCTCCTGCTCGCGCTCGGTTGATAGCAAACCAAACTGGGTGTAGCTAAGGGCAGCACCGAAAATCAGGCTCAGGCCAATTGCGCCAGCAACGCCGGCCCAAACATAAACCAACTTCTCATTTCGGCTTGTGCGCACTAAATAGGCAACCAAGATGCTCACAACCAGTGCCGCCTCTAGGCCTTCGCGCAAACCAATCAAGAAGTTAGAAATCATGTTTTCCTCAAATAATTCTGTGAGGAGGTAAGGCTAACCTAACTAGTTCAGAAAAACAAGAAAAAATCTTGCCTAATTAGTTAGTTTTGCCCCGCACTGATAGAAGCGGTAAACGAGGTTGTCCATCGCCTGGCGATTGTTGTAAGAAACCTTGTCGGCGAGGTTGTAAACCGTGAACTGCAAGGGAGTGCCATCTCGTGCCGTCAGGAAACCCGCAAGCGTATAGCCGGTTGAGATATAGCCGGTCTTGGCAACTACCAATCCCCTTGCGGCCTTCAGGGTTCCGTTTGCGAATCGAGACTTTAGAGATCCTGGCTGACCCGACACTGGCATACCGGCCTGGATCACCTCGTAGTCATCAACTCCTTGGCCGATGAGACCCACCAAGTCAGTTACGAAAGCTGCCGGAACCTCATTGAGACGAGACAAGCCAGAGGCATCAACAATCTTTAGGTTGGAGGTATCTAATCCACGAGCGCCGAGCACCTGCTTGTAAAGAGGGGTCAGAGACTCCATTGATCCATCAAAACCGGCTTCAAGGGATGCCAGCCTGGCCATCGCCTCGGCCAGGGAATTGTCAGAAACCCTAAGCATGTTCGCGATCCACTCGCTCAGCGGCCTCGATTTCACCGATGCAATTACCACGGCACCCTCAGGGAGTGTTTCCTCGGTTGCCTTCAAGCCCATGGCGATTTTGCGCTTATTTAGAGATTGAATAAACAAAGTTCCTGCTTGCGAAACCGGATAGGCAGTTCTTCTTGCAAGCCAGTAGTACTTATTTTTAGATGAGGTGAGCCTGCCTGCATCAATTTGCAAAGCAGAGAC
>CAYOXP010000032.1:0-8952 GCA_964407995.1 uncultured Aquiluna sp. | reverse complement strand
GTGATAACGCCGTCCTTGATAGGTACGTTCAAGTCACAGCGAAGTACTACACGCTTGCCGGCTAGATCTCCGGCGTTATCCAGACTGCGAAGCATTAGAGCTTTGAAGCAACCAGTTCGGTTAGCTCAACTAGACGGTTCGAGTAACCCCACTCGTTGTCGTACCAGCTGGATAGCTTCACGGTGTTGTCGATTACGCGAACTAGACCTGCATCGAAGATCGATGAGTGAGCGTCGGTAACGATGTCTGAAGACACGATTGGGTCTTCGGTGTACATCAAGATGCCCTTCATTGGGCCCTCAGCGGCCTCCTTGTAGGCAGCCTTGATCTCTTCAACGGTAACTGGCTTCTCTGAAACCAAAGTTAGGTCGGTGATCGAACCGGTTGGGACTGGAACGCGAAGTGCGAAGCCATCTAGCTTGCCCTTTAGCTCTGGAAGAACTAGGCCAATTGCCTTGGCAGCACCAGTGGTTGAAGGAACAATGTTTACAGCTGCTGCACGTGCACGACGCAGGTCAGAGTGAGGACCATCCTGCAGGTTCTGGTCCGCGGTGTAAGCGTGAACGGTTGTCATGAGACCGTTCTTGATGCCCCACTTGTCGTTGAAGACCTTGGCTAGAGGAGCCAAGCAGTTGGTGGTGCAAGAAGCGTTCGAGATGATGTGGTGCTTTGCAGGGTCGTATAGGTGGTCGTTTACACCGATAACAAAAGTGCCGTCTTCACCGGTAGCTGGAGCGGAGATAAGAACCTTCTTGGCACCAGCCTCGATGTGCTTCTTAGCGTCGTTGGCGTCGGTGAAGCGACCGGTCGACTCGATAACGATGTCAACACCTAGGTCACCCCAGCCAAGCTGTGCTGGGTCGCGCTCTGCAAGAACCTTGATTGGCTTGCCGTTTACGATGATTGAGTCACCCTCAACTGAAACAGCTGCGTCCAAACGGCCGGTTACTGAGTCGTACTTTAGAAGGTGTGCAAGACCCTTAGGGTCTGAAAGGTCGTTTACAGCAACGATCTCAAGGTTTGAGTTTTGCGATAGTGCGGCGCGAAGGTAGTTACGACCAATGCGACCAAAACCGTTAATGCCAATGCGAGTCACAGGAATGCTCCAGTTTCTGAAAATGGGGGTTGTTTTATTGCGCCCTACGCGTCATTGAGCGGACTTTGTTAGCCTAGCAGCAGTGAGCGAGAAACTACCTTTACCGAGGCAAATCTAGCCGCGACATCTTCCCAGTTGATGATGTTCCAGAAGGCCTTCACATAGTCAGCCTTAACGTTCTGGTAGTCCAGGTAGAAGGCGTGCTCCCACATGTCTAACATCAAAAGCGGGATTGTTCCAATTGCCAGGTTTCCCTGCTGGTCGTATAGCTGACCGATGATCATTCGGTTGCCTACGGTGTCCCAGGCCAGGTATGCCCAGCCAGAGCCTTGAATTCCGATTGCAGCAGCGGTGAAGTGCGCCTTGAAAGCGTCGAAAGAGCCAAAGTACTCAGAGATAGCAGCAAGCAACTCTCCTTGGGCCTCGCCACCCTCTGGAGAGAGGTTCTTCCAGAAAACACTGTGGTTGATGTGGCCACCAAGGTTAAAGGCAAGGTCCTTCTCTAGTTTTGGAAGGTTGGCAAAGTTGTTGTTCGCACGAGCCTCTGCCATCGCGTCAAGAGCAGCGTTGGCGCCTGCAACATAAGCCGCGTGGTGCTTTGAGTGGTGAAGCTCCATGATTCGAGCAGAGATGTTCGGCTCAAGGCTTGCGTAGTCGTAAGAAAGCTCTGGTAGTGAGTAGGTCATGATTGCTCCTTAGTTTTCATCCAATAAATCTGTAATCGCACTTTCAGTGTCTGGAATTCCCAGTTCTTCCGCGCGGCGATCTGCGGTCGCCAAAAGCCTTCTGATTCGACCAGCAATCGCATCCTTCGTCATTGGCGGATCGGCCAAGCGACCAAGCTCGTCAAGTGAGGCATCTCGATGCTTTAGGCGAAGCTCGCCAGCGTACTTCAGGTGATCTGGAGCTCCAGGCCCAAGAATCTCAAGGGCCCTTTGCACCCTTGCACCTGCAGCGACAGCCGCCTGGGCGCTGCGACGAAGGTTTGCATCATCGAAGTTTGCCAATCGATTGGCCACTCCCCTGACCTCACGGCGATTCCGCAGGTCTTCCCACTTCTCGACCTGTTCAGTGCAGCCCATCTCCTTCAAGATCTGGGTAATGCCTTCGCCATCGCGAATCACAACGCGATAGACATTGCGAACCTCACGAGCTTTGGCGTTGACTCCTAGGCGTCGGGCGACACCGACCAAGGCCATGGCTGATTCATTGCCTGGTGCCGTGATCTCAAGTGATGTTGAACGACCTGGGTCAGTAAGAGTTCCGTGAGCCAAGAATGCGCCGCGCATAATCGCCCTAGCCTCATCAATAGTTGAGCTAACTAAGGTCGCTGGCAAGCCTCGAACTGGGCGACCACGATTGTCAATCAGGCCGGTCTGGCGAGCCAGTAGCTCGCCCTCTTTGAGAACCCGAATTTGGTAGCCGCTTGATTTGCGCAATCCGCCAACCGAGACAACAGACAACTCTGAGTGAACCCCATAAAGTTCGAGGATCGCTCTAGAAATACGCCTTGCCAGTGCCGAGCTATCTAGCTCGACCTCAATCGCTATTCGTCCAGAAATCAGGTGCAACCCTCCGCAAAAACGAAGGATGGTGGCAAGTTCTGCCACGCGCTCAAGTCCACTTCCAAGTGGAGTTCTTGCTAACTCTTCTTTGATTGCCTGTGTAAGTGCCACAACTACTCTCTACCCAGATCTCGATGTTTGACCGAGATCTTCACGTCGTCCTCATCAGCGAGGATCTCTGCTATTCGATTTGTCAGCGCAACAGAACGATGCTTGCCCCCGGTGCAACCAATAGCAATGGTTGCAAAGCGTTTATTTTCGGTTCGGTACCCTGCCAAAACCTGCCTTAGTGCAGCTACATAGTGCTCCACAAAATCCGAAACTCCAGGTTGAGCTAACACGTATTCGGAAACTTCCGAATCGTTGCCAGTCTTGGCGCGAAGCTCATCTTTCCAGTGTGGGTTTGGGATAAATCTTGCGTCTGCCACCAAGTCGGCGTCTGCTGGAATGCCGTATTTGAATCCAAAGCTCATGACGTTAACTTTTAGGCCTTTGGCATTGGATGCAAATGCTTCTGCAACGCGATTAGTGAGCTGATGAACATTTAGCTCCGTTGTGTCAAAGACTATGTCCGCGCTCTCGCGAAGGGTCAATAGTTCCTGACGTTCGGCGCCGATGCCGTCAACGATTGTGCCCTCTCCCTGCAGTGGGTGTGGTCTCCGAACCGATTCAAATCTCTTGACCAGTGCCGCATCGCTAGCCTCAAGGAACAAAAGCTGCACGTTGATCTCACGCACTCGCAATTGCTCGATGTGAGTAAGCAGTTCGTTGAAGAACTCACCACCGCGCACGTCGATAATCACGGCAATTCTGGGCAGGTTTGCCTTGCTTAGGGAGAACAAGTCGCTAATTGGACCTAGTAGCTGAGGGGGAAGGTTGTCTATTACATACCAACCTTGGTCTTCCAAGGCGTTACCAACCGTGGATCGACCAGCGCCAGACATGCCAGTTACAACTAGCAGCTCCGGTTTTTTCGTCGTATCCATGTCTCCCCTGACAACTTGCCCCTCAAGGTTAGTCCTTCGGCGTGTCGCGCGTGTCGGAAATTACGAATCTTTGAGTGAACTGTGCACTAATTGCGCTAATTTCGGGCCAAAACCTGGCAGTTGCGCGATCTCTTCTGCGCTTGCAAGCTTGATTCGCTTCAGCGATCCAAACTTCTTGATCAATAATCTCGCTCTGTTCTCACCCAGCCCTGGAATCTCGATCAGTTCAGAGGCGATGGTTTTGCTGCGTGAGGCGCGCTGAGCTGTGATGGCAAATCTGTGCGCTTCGTCTCGAATACGTTGCAGGAGGAATAGCTCCTCGCTGGTTCTAGGAAGAATCAGCGGGTACTCGTCGTTGGTCGTGAAGACCTCTTCTAGGCGTTTAGCTAGCGTCGCGATTGTGATTCCAGTAACGCCTGAATCTTCAAGTGCCTTCATTGCGGCATTTCTTTGCGGCATGCCGCCATCAATAAGCATCAACGATGGGCGATAACTGAACTTCTCCCCCGGTTGATCCTCCTTGAGATACTTCAGTCTCCTCGACAGAACTTGGTAAATAGATTCGGTGTCATCAGCGGTTTCTAGATTGAATCGCCGGTATTGGTCTTTTTTGGGTAGTCCATCCTCAAAAACCACCATCGAACCAACGGTTCCGGTACCAGATAGGTGCGAGATGTCAAAGCACTCGATTCTTAGAGGCGCATCCTGCATCCCCAAGGCACGTTGCAGGCCAGCCAGGGCATCGGCACGTGCGGTGAAGTCTGAGCTGCGCTTCAGTTTGTAGCTATTCAATGCATGTTGTGCGTTGGTCTGTGCGGTCTGCATCAGCTTTGCTTTGTCGCCACGGGTCGGGACGGAGATCTCAACCTTTGTCTTGCGTATTTCGCTTAGCCACAGCGCCAAATCATTTGCATCGTTCGGAGTCTCGCTAACCAGCAGCTGCTTTGGAACTTCTGTAGCCGAGCCTTTCTTGGTTGGCGTGTAGAGCTCCTGAATCAGGTATTCAATCAATTCTGCGTTGGTTCGTTCTAGTTCCAGGTCCACGATCATTGAACGGTTACCTCGTATGCGACCGCCGCGAATCACAAACACCGACACCGCCGCGTTGAGCTCATCCCGATGGATGCCAATTAGATCAGCATCCGTGTGGTCGCTGAAAACCAGCGTGCTCTTCTCAAGCACTTTCTCAAGAGCATGCACGTCGTCGCGGTATTGGGCAGCCAGCTCGTAATTTTGCTCTTCAGAGGCTTTTTGCATGCGCTTGGTGAGCTCTTGAATGTAGCTCTCGTTACCGCTTGCCAGGAAATCACCTAGTCGTTTAGCAAGAGCCTTGTGTTCAGGCTTGCCTATGCGATCCACGCATGGGGCTGAGCATTTACCTATGTCTGCAAGGAGGCAGGGTCGATTTTGGCGTTTGGCTCTGGCGTAGATACCGGCAGAGCAGCTTCGAACTGGATAAACCTTCAAAAGCGTGTCAAGCGTCTCCCTGAGCGCCCAGGCCTGAGTGTATGGGCCAAGTAGCCTCACACCCTTCAGTTCCCGATTACGCGTGATGAACGCCCTGGGCACTTCTTCAGCCACGCTGATTGCCAAATACGGGTAGCTCTTGTCATCTTTGAATCGAACGTTGAAGGGTGGATCAAATTCTTTGATCCACATGAATTCCAGCTGCAGGGCCTCGAATTCGCTATCTACAATCGTCCACTTCACATCATTTGCACTCAGCAGCATCCGCTGTGTGCGCTCATGAAGCGATTGCAATGGCCCAAAGTAATTGCTAAGTCGAGCTCTAAGATTCTTGGCCTTGCCAACGTACAAGACTCGCCCGGTTGAATCGATGAATCGATAGACCCCTGGCTTGGTTGGTATCTCTCCGGTGGCCGGGCGAAACGCCAAATCGTTTGCCATGGTTACTTCAATAACTCCGCAAGAAACTTGCCGGTGTGACTACCTGCAGCTTTTGCGACCTCTTCTGGGGTTCCTTGAGCGATTATCTCGCCACCACCAGAGCCGCCCTCAGGCCCTAGGTCGATAACCCAGTCGGCGCACCTAATCACATCAAGGTTATGTTCAATCACAATCACGGTGTTGCCCTTGTCAACTAGCCCCGACAGCACCAGCAGTAGTTTGCGAACATCTTCGAAGTGAAGGCCGGTGGTTGGTTCGTCGAGAACATAAATGGTTTTGCCAGTTGAGCGGCGCTGCAACTCGGTTGCGAGCTTCACGCGCTGTGCCTCACCACCAGAAAGTGTGGTTGCGCTTTGACCTAGACGAACATAGCCAAGGCCCACATCAACAAGCGTCACAAGATACCTTGCAATCGAGTTGATCGGAGCAAAGAACTCAGCTGCCTCACTGATCGGCATGTTGAGGACATCACCAATTGATTTGCCCTTGTATTTCACCTGCAAAGTCTCGCGGTTGTAGCGAGCACCTTTACAGTCCTCACACATCACATAGACATCGGGCAGGAAGTTCATTTCGATGCGAATGGTTCCATCGCCGGCGCAAGTTTCGCAGCGCCCACCTTTGACGTTGAAGGAGAATCGGCCCTGTTGGTAGCCGCGAACTTTGGCCTCAGGAGTTTCTGCGAATAATTTGCGGATGTGATCGAAGACTCCGGTGTAGGTAGCCGGATTTGAGCGAGGTGTGCGACCAATAGGTGCCTGGTCAACGTGCACCACTTTGTCCAGCTGCTCCAAGCCTTCGATTCGAGTGTGCTTGCCGGCAACTCCCTTTGCACCATTTAGCTTGTTTGCCAACACCTCGTATAGAACATCGTTCACAAGCGACGACTTGCCTGAACCCGAAACGCCGGTTACGGCTGTCATGACGCCGAGTGGAAACTCGACGTCGACGTTTTTGAGGTTGTTCTCTTTTGCACCAATAACCTTGATTTTGCGATTCTTATCAAGCTTTCTGCGCTTAGCCGGAGTCTCAATCTTGATTCGACCAGACAGATATTCGCCGGTAATCGATTGCTTGTTCTTTAGGATCTCTTTGTAGCTGCCCGAATGCACAACTTCACCGCCGTGGAGGCCTGCGCCGGGCCCGATGTCAACAAGCCAATCTGCGGTTCGAATGGTGTCTTCATCGTGCTCAACCACAATCAAGGTGTTACCAAGGTCTTTAAGTTTTACAAGTGTCTCGATAAGTCGCAGGTTGTCGCGTTGGTGCAACCCGATCGAGGGCTCATCCAGAACGTAGAGCACTCCAGTTAGACCCGCACCGATTTGGGTGGCTAGACGAATTCGCTGCGCTTCCCCACCAGAAAGCGAACCTGCAGCTCGCTCGAGAGTCAGGTAGTCCAATCCAACCGCTAGCAGGAAGTCGAGTCGGGCACGTATCTCTCGCAAAACTTGAGCGGCAATCGTTGCCTCTCGTTCGCTCAGATCCAAAGAATCGAAGAATGTGTGTGATTCACGAAGGCTGATCGCCGCAACGTCGTGAATCGACTTGCCATGAACCTTCACGGCCAAAACCTCGGGGCGGAGTCGGGCTCCATCACAGGCAGGGCAAGGTATTTCACGAAGGAACTCAGCTAGCTTGGCGCGCGCCCAATCTGAATCTGCCTCCAGGTAGCGCCTCTCGATGTAAGGCATCACACCCTCGAAGCCCGAGGTGTAGCGCATTTCACGACCATACTTTGAGCGCCACTTCACCTGCACCTCAAAGTTATTGCCGTTCAAAATTGCTTCTTGTATTTCTTCAGACAGCTCTTGCCAGGGGGCATCTAAGGAGAAATCAAGATCCTTGGCTAATGCATCCAGCAGCCTAACGAAGTAGCTGTAGACGCCTTTTCCCTGTGTTGACCAGGGCAGGATTACACCCTCGCGAATTGAGGCTGCTGGATCACCAATAACCAGCTGTGGATCAACGGCCTGCTTGGTACCTAGGCCAGAGCAGTCTGGGCAGGCTCCGAACGGAGCATTGAAACTGAAGGTCCTCGGTTCAATCTCGGTCAGCACAATCTCATGCTCATTAGGGCACGATAGCTTTTCGGAAAATGTGCGCTGAGTGCCATCGTCGACGAAGTCGACTACCACTCGTCCGTCGGCAAGTTTCAAAGCCGTTTCAACCGAATCTGTTAGTCGGGATTCGATACCTTCTTTGATTGCTAGACGGTCTACAACCACAGAAATGTCATGCTTGAAACTCTTTTTGAGCGGTTTTGCCTCGGCGAGGATTACTGTCTCTCCGTCAACCACAGCTCTGGCGTAACCCTGTGCCTGTAGCGATGTGAAGAGATCTTGAAACTCACCCTTCTTCTGCTGAACAATCGGGGCTAGGAGCTGAAATCTGATCCCATCTGCCAGCTGGAGCAGCTGGTCAACGATGGCCTGCGGGGTTTGCTTCGAAATTACCTCGCCACAAACATGACAGTGTGGGACTCCAATTCGAGCCCACAGTAATCGGAGGTAGTCGTGGATCTCGGTAATCGTTCCAACCGTGGAGCGAGGGTTTCTGTTTGTCGATTTTTGATCGATTGAAACTGCGGGGCTAAGACCCTCAATGAAATCAACGTCGGGCCTGTCGACCTGCCCTAAGAACTGACGGGCGTAAGCCGAGAGTGATTCAACATAGCGGCGTTGACCTTCGGCAAAGATCGTGTCGAAGGCGAGTGATGATTTTCCTGAACCCGATAAGCCAGTAAAAACAATCAGGGCATCACGAGGAATCTCGAGATTTAGGTTCTTCAGATTGTGAACCCTGGCTCCCTTGATAGATAGCTTTGGTCCTTCTGGAATCTGAATGCTCACCAGAGAATCTTACGCATGCCCTGCGGATTCAATCTGTCGAAGCTCGCGCTTGAGCTCTGAAATTTCATCTCGAATTCGAGCTGCCAGTTCGAATTGCAGCTCCTGAGCCGCAGCCTTCATTTGTGCATCGAGTTCGAGGATCGTTGAAAGTAGAGCATCGGCACCTTGGCTCGCGATACCCGTTCTACCGCGCATAGGCGGTGAGGCTGATTTGCGGCCAGGTTCCTTCTTTAGTTCCTTCAGCAAGGTCTCGGTGTCAACCTCTTCGCGCATTAGTTGATCAGTAATGTCCGCAATTTTCTTGCGAAGTGGTTGCGGGTCAATGCCGTTGGCGGTGTTGTAGGCGACCTGCTTTTCACGGCGACGATTAGTTTCATCGATCGCCCTTGCCATTGAATCGGTGATCTTGTCGGCATACATGTGCACTTCACCATTCACATTTCGCGCCGCTCGGCCAATAGTTTGGATCAATGACGTAGTGGAGCGAAGGAAACCTTCTTTATCCGCGTCCAAAATGGCGACCAGCGAAACCTCTGGCAAATCCA
>CAYOXP010000031.1:4815-9367 GCA_964407995.1 uncultured Aquiluna sp. | reverse complement strand
AAGAGATCCTAAATACAGATGCCGAGCAATACGGTGGCAGTGGAGTGGGTAACTTCGGTCAAGTACAAACCGAAGAGGTAACCGCACACGGCAGGCCGTTCTCGGCCCAGATTACGGTCCCACCTTTGGGATCAGTTTGGCTTAAGCTTTCCTAAAACATCAGTGAAGCTAGCTTTTGCCTAGCTTTCAGAACTGATTCATGAGAGTCGCCAGTAACAATAAACAGGTCTAGCAAGCGTGCGCGAATCTGATCGCGGTTATCAAAGTCGATCGCGAATGCGCTGAGTAGCTGATCAAACGCCTGCTGAGGCTGACCAGATATCAGAGTCTTGTCAACTGCGTTAAACAACTCCGTTAGGGCACCGGCTTCCTCGCCCTCTTGCAACCTCTTTAGAAGCTGCACCTGCGCAAGGCCCGCGCGAATATCATTATCGGATGGGTACTCGATAACAAGTTTTTCAAATCGTGCAAGAGCATCAGTTAGGTCGCCACGATCTACAGCCTCAATCGCTGCCATGTGCTCAGGTGATAGCTGCTTCATCGGCTCTTGAGGAGAATCAGACCTAGTAACCTGGCCCGTGATGTTGCTCTGAACACCGAGCTGCAGAACTTGACCAAGAATCTGAACCAGCTGTTCCTGGTTTACATTGCCTTTGAATAGCGGTGCTGGCTGACCCGCCAAGATCGCGGCCATCGCCGGTGCCTGATTAATCCCGATGGCCTGGGCCAACTGTGGCGAGGTGTTCAGGTCAACCTCGATACCTGCAAAGCGACCCTGCGCCTGAGAGATAACCTCATACACAAGCTCTCTGACGGCATTTGAGCCGTGCGTGCCGTCTGTGATCAGCATCAGAACGGGAACCTGCTCAGACAGCTGCAGGTAACTTCTGAGCACCTGCTCATCGGCTTTGACGATCCAGTCTGCAATCGTCAGCCCACCCTGAGGCTCGGATTTCTTATGGAGGCTTGAAAGATCGAATGCCCCGCCAAAATTCGTCATCGTACTCCTAGAGATTCTGAGCTAAGTAGCTGCTGAGTGGCACCGAGCAGGGTCACCCTGGAATCTGATCCGGTTGCCGGAACGTGGAACAGCAACATAGCTCCATATTTGGTTTCGATACCTGTTGCCGAGCCACCGGTGCCCAAAAGAATGGCTTCATCGCCAGAGATCGCCACCGCGTCACCTGGCTCCTTGGGGATGATGGTGTAAGTGTCGATCATGTACAGAGCGACGAGTGCACCACCCTCACCAGAGGACAGCAGCACCATGTCGGTGGAAGCGAGCTTGTGCTCAAACGTGAGGTTTGCGTTAGCAAGAGTCTCAGCAAGACCTGCCTGAACTGAGGACACGTCTGAGATGTACTGGTTGTTGCCATCCACCAAAACGCTCCAGGGGGAGTCGAGGCCTTCATTTAGGAGACTACCGACGGCCGTAGCCAGGTCTGCAGGAGACATAAGAAGGAATTTGCTATCGGGCTTCACCAAGTTCGCACCAACCGTCTCCGCGGCAACCTCAGGGAAGTCGATGCCTGGCAAGAGGTTCATGTATTGGTAAAGCTGGTATTGGTCTCTGGCGGTCTCTTGCCTCAAAATCAACATTTGCAATGTGTCTTCGCCAGTCACGACCATGACGGACCTTGGCCAGGTGTCAGTGGCTGATGGCAAAAACAGCTGGATTGGTGAAGCCAAGATTGGCTGAGGTGCAACTGGCTCCTCGAGTCTTCTTGCAATGTTGTATTCGGCTCGGCGCGCAATCATCGCGGGCCCCGCAACGCGTTGCTCAATGCTCTCGCGGTCAAATTCCGCATCTGCCTGTGTCACCACATCGGAAATCTGAGTCAGAATTCTTGAGACTTGGTCCTTGGTAATCACAGGACTCAATACATCAAGTGCTGGCGAGGGACTCGGGCTAACAATCGGGTTTACGTATTCAGGTGTGCAGCCAGTTAGTGCAATCGGGGCTAGGAGCAATGCTGCAAATCTCAAACCTCGGGCCTGGCGGCGCGAAGTAATTGGCCCAGTGCCTGCCTGAGAAACAATTTTGCGTGAACCACGTGGTGGTCTTGGCCGCTTGGGCCCTTTCCAATTGCGGGTAATCCTTGCTCTCTTCTGAATGTCCCAGAACGTCCAAGCCGAAAGCAAGGCTCCGAGTGCCATCAGAACCAGCCCAACAATTGTGATTGGGGCAAGAGGTGCAGTTTGGTTTCCTAGATCCCAGGTGATGGTGAGTTCCCTCGGTGCCATATCAACACCGCTTGCGGCGACCAAAACGCCAACCTCGTTACCCTCAGGAACCGAGATCTTGCCCTCGAGATTGTCAGCGACTTGAATGCGCCAGAGATCACTGCCATTTGGATCTGCAAGCTCTCCCCCGCCTGCTCGCTCGACCTCGCCGATGATGATTTTCTCCTGGGAGGTATTCACCATCATTTTGAGCTCGACATACTGTGAGTCTCCGATCCAACCAACAATGTCACTCTCACGCCCGGTTGAGAGAAATACCGGGCCTAGATTGGCAGCAGACACTGCGACTTTGCCAGGGTATGCGGTGAGTATCTTGTTTGGAATCAAGACATATGTGGTTGGAGTCTTAAGCTCTGCGGTAGCAACAATCATGTCGACGGGTCGGTTCTCCAGCTGGTTTACCAACCCGATTGCGCTGAGCACCAAACCAACCACAAACGTGGTGAGGGCGAGCCAAAAACGCAACAAGGACACTCCATTAGACTTTGCTAGCCGTGCAAGTTTACCTTCGGCTTCTAAGGACTACCTAGTTGGCACAACATCAAAACCGCTTTGACCTGGTTCGCAAGGGCTACGATCCACAGGCCGTGGATCAGCAATTGCGCCAGCTTAACGTCGAACTGGTTCGTCTGACTGAGCAAATTTCCGAACTGCAAACCAGCCTTCGAAACACCCGGCAACAACTAGTCGAATCTGAAGCAGCTCTCGGTGCCGCAAAGAACCCCAACTATGCCTCACTTGGCTCGACGGCTGCCACCTTACTTTCGGCCGCCCAGCAAATCTCAGCCGAGCTGGAAAGTGAGGCAAAATCAAAAGCCGAGAAGATTCTTTTCGACGCGAAGGCCGAAGCTAATCGCCTGATTGAGTCTTCTGAGGCCACCTACCAGTCGGTAGTTGAGGATGCTAAAAGGCGAGCTGCTAGAAAGATTTCCGCAGCAGAAATTGAAGCCAAACTCATTGTGAACGAGGCAAAAAATCATGCCGATCAAGTTCGCCAAGAAGCCGAAAAAGATGCAGCCAGAACCCGCGGTTTAGTTGCGACTGAGGTGGCATCGCTGCGTTCGACCGCGAAGCGAGAGTTGGCGCAGAAAGAGGCTGAGCTCATTGCAAAGCATGCAGCCAAGCTCAACCTTGCCCTAGCCGGTGAACTAACCGGATCTGAGCTTCTCAAAGAGAAGCAAATGGCACAGCTTGAAGCTGTCCTAAGTGAACGTCGCGCCGAGGCTGAAACTGAATATCTTGCAAAACACCAAGAGGCAGTTACCGCAACCGAGCAATATCTTGAATCCGCAAAGAGCGATCTAACTGAGCTGTCTCAGACCTCGGCCAACCTACATCTCGAGATTGAGACTCTGGAGCTAGAAGCCTCGATGACTCAGCGCAGAATCCTGCAAGAGGCTCGCGATCAGGCAGACGCCCTGATTCGCTCAGCGGAGGTTGAGGCTAGAAATTTGATTAACCAGGCTGGTGAAAAAGCGATCGAAACCGAGAAGCGTTCTGTCGAGAATCTCAAGAATTTGCAGAACCAAGTGGCGAGCATCGAGATTTATTTGAAAAACTTGCGTAGCTTGGTAAACGAGAGTTTCCCGACAAAGGATGCCGATGGAGCAAAAAACTAAGCTGGTAGGTGGCTTTCAGATAGGTCTCACCGGAGGCCTTGGCGTGCTCGTTGCAATAGCCCTCGGCACCGCCATAGGTGAAATCGCCACAATCCTCACCTACGTAGCAATTGCTCTTTTCATTGCCCTTGGTCTAGATCCAATGGTGAGAGGTTTGGTCAAGGCGAAGTTCCCTCGCCCCTTGGCAGTTGCTCTGGTGGTACTTGGCTTTCTAGGTGCAGTCGCATTCGTTTTGTCTTTGATTATTCCTTCGGCAATTCAAGAGGCAGCCAAGCTGATTCAGCGCGCACCGACAATTGCCACCAACTTGGTGACCACAGACCTGATCGCGCAGTGGGATGCCCAGTTAGGTGGCGGCATCACCAGTGCGACTCACGGAGCCATCGAATTCGTCTCTAATGCCGCAAACTGGCCAGGGCTCGTAGGTGGTGTTCTTCAAGTTGGCCTAGGGCTGCTATCGGGAATTCTTGGCTTCGTAATCGTTGTAATTTTGACCATCTACTTCATGGCGGCTCTCGAATCCATGAAGGAGTACTTGGCAAGGCTGGTTGCAGCATCGAAGCGGGAAAAGTTCCGAACACTCACCGATCAGGTTTCTTACTCTGTTGGCCGCTGGGTTATGGGTCAAACCTCAATCGCCTTGATACACGCCGTTGCGGTCTACACCTTCTTATCCGCAATTGATGCAC
>CAYOXP010000031.1:0-4715 GCA_964407995.1 uncultured Aquiluna sp. | reverse complement strand
ATCGCCTTGATACACGCCGTTGCGGTCTACACCTTCTTATCCGCAATTGATGCACCATACGGCCTGCTTCTTGCTTCTGCCGCATTCCTTCTGGCTCTGATTCCGCTGGTTGGCCCGCTAAGCGCTGGTGTATTAGTGACATCGGTTGCCCTAATCAGTTCTGTTGAAACCGCAATGTTTGTCGGAATCTTCTATTTGATCTATCTGCAAGTTGAGGCTTACCTTGTGAGCCCAAGGGTTATGAAGAAGGCCGTATCGGTTCCGGCTTCACTAGTCGTAATTGCAGCCCTTGTCGGTGGAACCTTGATGGGTGTTCTTGGCGCACTAATTGCGATTCCTGTAGCGGCATCCATCCTGTTGATTGTTCGCGAAGTCTGGATGCCTCGCCAGCAGTTGCGCTAGTAACTGGTTGGTAGTGGACTGGAACCTGGCACAACTATTTCGGCAATCTGATCGAGCACCCTTCTGGTTGCATTCTCGCCAACCCAAAGATGCTTATCGCCCTCAAAGCCAATCACCTCAGCCTGCCTAACAACACTGAAGCGCTTGGTAGCTTCAGCGGGCTTCAAGTAGTCGTCCTCGCCCGGCACAAGAGCAATGAGCGGCTTGCCAAATGCATTCCAGCGCTCTAGATCTTTATCCGTTGCTCGATGAAGTGGTGGCGATAGCAAGATCGCCCCAGAGATTTCATGATCAGGCCCGTACTTGATGGCAAGCTCTGTGCCGAAGCTCCAGCCAACAAGCCAAATGTTTCCAAGACCTCTAGATCTGCAAAATTCAATAGCGGCCGCAACGTCGAGCTCTTCCAAAACACCACCATCAAAGCTTCCGGTCGACTTACCACGTGGCGATTCGGTGCCGCGGGTGTTGAACCTTAGGACCGCTACAGAAATCAGCTCAGGCAACCGATTGGCAGCCTTGCGCAGAATGTGGGAATCCATGAACCCACCATGGGTAGGAAGTGGGTGCAGGGTTAGCAACGTTGCAACCGGAGTTTTGTTGATTGGCAATGCCAACTCACCAACCAAAACCTGGCCGTCTGAGGTTGTGAAACTGATGTCCTCACGATTACCAGGCAATACCGTTGCGGCCTTTATCTCTTCCATTAGAAAAGCTCTCCATCAAAAATCTTGAAGCAGTGGTTGTGGAAATGTCTTCTGGTTTGCACTCCTCTGTGGAGGTCCCAGGCAACGGTATGAACCACTCCCGGCTCAATGTTTATGCTGCAGACGGGGCAAACCCAAGTCTTGCCTTCTTCGGCATTGCTTCCGGTAGTTTGTTGAACCTGAAATTCAGTTCCTCGTTTGGTAACGGTGTGAGGTAGCGACATCTTTAGAGAAGTGAAGTCCAGCTCACGATATTCCTGCCTCGGCTGACGCCTACGACGCTTACCGTTTTGCATTAGTACCAGTTGTACTCATCGGAATGCGCGAGTGCTCCACAAGGCGTGCCGTAGCGGCCTGAAATGTAACCAAGGCCCCATTTGATTTGAGTCTCTGGATTAGTTCGCCAGTCTGCTCCGGCAGATGCCATCTTGGTTCCAGGCAGGGCCTGAGGAATTCCATAGGCACCTGACGAAGAGTTATGTGCATTCACACGCCAATTGCTCTCACGCTCCCAGAGCTTTACTAGGCATGAGTATTGGTGGTAATCCCAGCCCTTGTCATAAACGATGTCCAGCGCAAAGGCTTTTGCCGTGCCTGGAGATGGGTAAGCGGCGCCATTGACAAACAACTTTGCGACTCCGGCACCTGTGACAACTTCGAAGGAACCTCGGGCAAAACCCTCGCCATCAACCTCGACGATTTCAAGTTGCTGGTATTCCTTGTCTGGGCCTTCGAAAACTTGAATTGTTGCAGCCGAAGCCATGGTTCCAGAATATGGGTCTACAACCGTGACCATCAATAAAGAGGCTGCGAAAAAGAACCCGAGGGTAGGCAAAAGCTTCGGCCGTTTACGGCTTTTTGAAGCATGTCTACCCAAATTTCTCCTTGGTCCAACGCTTAAGCCTATTGATAAGGCTGTAATTGGGCAATTAGCCCAGCAGTTTCTGAGCGTGGCTTGCGCTAACTACCAGCGCCAAAAATGCATCCACCTGCTCGCGTTCAAAACCTGATCCAGACCTACCGAGTGAGATAGTTCTCACTTCAAACGAATCCGGGGCGCTCAAGATTGAGCGTTTCACGGTGATTCTCTTGAGAAGGTTATTGACCTCTTTGCGGCCGTAACCGTTGCGAGATAGCTCGAAGCGCTCTTTTGGATCGAGTTCTAAAACACCTTTGATGTGCCTAATGTTGGCCGCTAATTCTGTCGCAACCGCTCCCCTGCCCCGGACTTGAATACTTCGCTCAATTTCGCGTTGCTCAAAGGTGTCTGCGACTCTCGCAATGGCGGAGTCAACAGCTGGTATTTGATAACCACCGATGATTAGGTCAAATTTGGCAACCGCAAGCATCGCTCCGGTAACCAGTTCTAAATCTGGATTCTCGTACTGAGTCTTGACCCTTGCCATGAGCGCATCAACTTGATCAGGGGCGTAGCCCTGAAGTTTTGCAGAGGTCAGCGGGAAGCTCATTAGCTAAAACACTAGATGAGTTAAGAGGTATGCGACAAAAGAAGATGGCAAAAGGGAATCTATTCTGTCCATGACACCTCCGTGGCCTGGCAAGACATTCCCCATATCCTTTACGTCGAGATCACGCTTGATAAGAGATTCGGATAGATCGCCCATGACCGATGAGGCTAGAAGTGCGGCGCCAAACACTAAACCAAACAAGATCGAGTGCCCTGTCAGCAATGCCGTGATAATGCCGCCTAGGAGGCCACCGGCGATTGACGCTGCAAGGCCTTCCCAAGTCTTCTTTGGGCTAATCGCAGGCGACAGTTTTGTCTTACCAAAAAACCGGCCTATTAGGTAGCCAAATGAGTCGATTGCGACGACGGTAAATACCAGACCAAATACCCATGCGGTGCCATTTGGGCGGGCGATGGTTAGCGCTGCAAAGCTGATCAAAAGCGGCACATAAAAAGTTGCCCAAGCACTTGCGCCAAAATCTCTCAGGGTCTGCTTCAGTGACTGCTTCTTTTTCGTGAAGAGCAAATAAACAGCCCGCCAAATCACCATTCCCACTACTGCCCCAAAGACTGTCAGCCACTGCCAGGTTGGGCCATAAAGGTATGCGATGGTTGGCAACAAAAGACCTGTGAGAGCAACGGGCAGTCTAGGTACATGCCAACCGCTGCCCCTAAGTGCCGTGGAGAGCTCAAACCCGGCTGCCGCTCCAAAAACGGAAATCAGGGCGATGAAAAACCAAGGATTAATTAGCGAGAGAAGGAATACGCCGCCCAAGCCAAACCCAACGGCCAGTCTTGGACCAAGGGTTTTAGTCTTAGCGGCTTCCAACTAAACCTCTAGAAGTTCTGCTTCTTTGTTCTTTAGAGCCTCGTCAATGCGGTCGACGTGGTTCTTGGTGATTGCCTCAAGTTCCTTTTCGGCTCTCTCAACCTCATCCTCACCGGCTCCGCCATCTTTCTTGACGGCCTCGAGGTCTTCCTTAGCACTTCGGCGAATGTTGCGAACCGATACGCGACCATGCTCCGCCTTATCGCGAGTGAGCTTTACATACTCCTTGCGACGCTCTTCGGTGAGCTCGGGCAGGTTGATGCGAATCACGTTTCCGTCATTGTTTGGCTGAGCGCCAAGGTTTGGCATTGCCATGAGAGCCTTCTCGATCGCAGATAGCGCACTCTTGTCGTAAGGGTTGATCAAGATAGTTCTGGCTTCAGGGTTCTGAATCCCACCCAACTGCGAAAGTGGCGTTGGTGTGCCGTAGTAGTCAACCATGACCTTCTGGAACATCGCTGGGTTGGCACGACCGGTTCGAACCGAAGCAAAGTCTTCCTTGGTGGCCTCCACGGCCTTATCCATTTTCTCTTTGGCTTCAGCCAAAATCTCATTGATCATCTTTATTCCTTACCTAAAACCTATGCCTTGACCGAGGTGCCCACTGGCTCACCAAGTAGCGCCTCAGAGATCTGCTCCATGCTGAATACGCGCATTGGCATCTTGTTATCCATGCACAGTGAGAATGCCGTGGCATCCACAACTTTCAGTCCCTTCACAAGCGCGTCTTGGTAACTAATTTCGGTTAGCTTCTGCGCGGTTGGATCCTTCTTTGGATCTGCGGTGTAAACACCATCTACGCCGTTCTTGGCAACCAAAACTTCATCTGCAGCAATCTCGAGGGCTCGCTGAGCAGCGACTGTGTCTGTTGAGAAGTAAGGCAAACCTGCGCCGGCACCGAAGATCACAATGCGACCTTTTTCCATGTGCCTAATTGCGCGGAGCGGCAAATACGGCTCAGCGACCTGAGCCATCGAAATAGCAGTCTGCACGCGCACATCGGCACCAGCCTGCTCAATGAAGTCCTGAAGGGCCAGAGCGTTCATAACGGTGCCCAACATGCCCATGTAGTCGGCGCGACCACGATCCATGCCGCGGTTAGAGAGCTCTGCCCCGCGGAAGAAGTTACCGCCACCGACAACAATTGCGATTTCTACGTCCTTAGAAGCCTTAGCAATCTCTTTGGCGATCTCAGAGACCACATCGGGGTTAACACCTAAAGAACCACCACCAAAAGCCTCTCCTGAAAGCTTTAACAGCACCCGGCGCTTTTTAGTCACGAGATTCACCTCCAGGAAACCTGCGGATTACC
>CAYOXP010000030.1:6545-9672 GCA_964407995.1 uncultured Aquiluna sp. | reverse complement strand
GGCCCATTGGCAAACCCAGCCCAACCCATAGCAACTGCACTAGGTGTTTCTGACCAGAAAATTGCTCCGCTAATGGCTCAAGAGTTGGCGAGTCGCGGTAGAACTGGTCTGGTATTCAGATCACACGATGGCCTGGACGAACTATCGGTTACTGCTCCCACGACAATCTGGCAAGTTTCGGCCGGATCGGTTACCGAGCACCTGTTAGATACATTCGTAGATCCAAGCATCAGCCTTGAACAGCTAATCGGTGGAGACGCCAGACGTAATGCTGAAGTTGCCACCCAGCTTTTCGATGGGGAGACTGCTGGAAACTTCGCTGCCATCAAAGAAGTTGTTTTGCTCAATGCGGGTGCAGGCATTGCCGCATACGAACTTGCAAAAACACCTCAGTTGGCAAATGTTTCACTCGTTGATCGCCTTGATGCCGCAGTTCAAAAAGCTCGGGCTGCTCTCGAAGGTGGTCTAGCTCACACCAAAGTTATTGAGTGGTCGCACGCGACCCAAGCAAAGTAACTAAAACCCGAATCGGTGCTGAGGGGAGCCTCGGATAAATGTTAGTTGACATAATGTTTATTATCGGCAGTATGGAGAATCAGCCGAGTGTGGCTGCTAGGGCTTGATCTCGAACCATTCGAGCAAGAAATCAATTGCACCATCAGGGCCAATCCACGGGCCCTCATCTAAAACTTGCTGAATCGACCACCAGCGATGCATCACTGTGTCGCGATGTTCAGACTCGGTCCAAAATTCTTTGCTCGGTTCAAATTGATCTGAAACTCTATGAATAAAGAAATGAGCTTCACCGGTGTCGTGGATTCTGTTGTCTTCCATCTCATGGTGAATTACGAGGTTCAGATCTTCAACCTGATCTTGGCTGAGTTCCAACCCCGTTTCTTCGAGAATCTCCCTGAGAATCCCGTCCATCGGCACTTCGCCATCCTCAAGGCCTCCACCAGGAAAAACCCACCTTGGCTCAAGATTTGAACCTGGATCAAAATGGGACAGAAAAAGCAGGAAGTTGCCTGCTGGATCAAGAATCAGGGCCCTAGTGGCGATTCGATGCCGCTTCGTCATAGCCGGCCACCGCCGTCTACGAGTTTGAAAATACGGAGACCGAGCTGGTTTAGGTAGCCAATCGCCAAAGCGAAAATCAGTGTGCCTTCTCGAACTTGCCCACCTAAGAGCCAGCCAATCGAAACCACGGCAACTTCGACTAATGTTCTGGCTTGCCAAAAAGGCAATTTCAACTTTTGAGCCAAACCGGTATTCAGGCCATCTCGCGGCCCCTTGCCCATATGGCTGGAAATGTAGAGGCCGGTAGCGAATGAGATGATCAACATCCCAAGCACCAACCAGGAAAGCTTCAGCCAGTAATTTTCAAGATCTGGCATGTAATGCAACGCGATGTCGGCATAAACCCCAAGGAGAATTGCGTTGAGGATTGAACCAATGCCGGGCTTCACGCGCAGTGGGATCCAGCAAATCAAAACCATCAAACTTGTGGCTATTGTCGCTTGACCAAAACTCAATCCGGTTTGCCTTGATATGCCTTGAGCCAAAACATCCCAAGGTGCAAGGCCAACACTGGCATGAACCATGAATGCAATGCCAATGCCATAGATGAACAATCCGATATTCAGAATTACGAATCGCTTCAAAAAATTAGACTTGGGCACTAGCAAAGATTAGGGCTTTTGGGAGGTTTGATGTCGCCAAGTTACTTTGACACGCCAAGGCCTCACCTACTCGCACACCGAGGCCTCAATCAACACCGAGATGATATTGACGAGAACTCGCTTGCAGCCTTCGATCAGGCAATTGCGGCAGGTTGCACCCACCTTGAATCCGATGTCCATGCCACAAAAGATGGAGTCGCCGTTTTATTTCACGACGATGACCTATTGAGGGTGGCTGGTTTGCCTCAAAAGATAAGTGACCTCACCTTTCATGAGCTATCTCAAATTAGGCTTAAATTTGGGTCTACTATCCCCTCGCTGGATAGCGTTCTTGCGGGCTATCCTCAACTAAGGCTCAATCTCGACGTGAAATCTGAGGGTGCCATCTACCCCACCGCCCAAGCAATCAATTCAGCCGGAGCGCACAATCGGGTCCTGGTATCCAGTTTTTCTTCCTCAAGGCGACGCAAAACTTTGCGATTGCTTTCGGCTCCGGTCGCGACATCGGCCTCCATGCGCGAGGTGCTACTTCTTTTGACAAGCAATTTCTTTTTTGGACTCGGCGCTAAGCAGATTTCGAAGAACATTCATGCCTTGCAGATTCCGGTTTCGCAGGGCCCAATCCGATTGGCCACAAAGTCTTTCATCGGTCTTCTGAGGCGACATAATCTCGAGGTGCATTTCTGGACCATCAACGACCCGCAGGAAGCCAAAAAGCTAATCGCGCTCGGTGCAACCGGAATTGTTAGCGACAGGATCGATTTAATCGAATTCTGAGACTGTGCTGTGAGAATCAGGCGCGCAGGAATCAACCATCTTCCGCCGATGTTTTCTCCTCTATGGCAGAAACAATGCGCGGCATGCGACTGGGGTCGCAATCAATGGAGTCTGAATTCGGCGTGGAAATGGCACAACGTCAAAAAGTTGAATTTCGCTGCGCCAAAGGCCATGAGTTTGAGCTGGTTTTCTCCGCTGAGGCAGAACTGCCACAAACCTGGGAATGCAACAAGTGTGATCAGATCGCAATTCGATTAGAAGATGGCAATGAGATTGCTCTCGAAGGATTCGCGCAAGAAGAAAAACGAACCCACTACGACATGGTTTTGGAGCGAAGAACCAGGCAAGAGCTGGAAGAGCTCTTGGAGGAGATGCTCCAACAGATGCGAGAGCGTCGAGCCTCCGGGCGCCTTAGCGCCTAAATAGCCTTGCTATCCCCCACTTTGTAGCAAGCAGAAATGCCTCAATGATGATTTCGAAAGTCATTTTGCTGCGGCCGTTTTCGCGTTCCACAAACAAAATCGGTACCTCACAAATTTGAGCACCTTGCTTTGCCGACCGCAAAGTCATTTCAACTTGAAATCCATAACCTTGTGCTTGAATGCGACCGAGGTCCAGCTTGGCAATCAGGCTCGACCGGTAGGCACGAAACCCTGCAGTCACATCCTTGA
>CAYOXP010000030.1:3117-6445 GCA_964407995.1 uncultured Aquiluna sp. | reverse complement strand
CACCTGAATGCGGGGATTCTGTGATGCTAGCCGGTTTGCCAATGCGCCAGTCCCGTCAGGGGAATTGTCATCAATGATCAACAAGTCGACACCCTGGTTGAACTCGAATAAACGTTGGGTGCTGGCCTCAAGGGTCTCTATTTCGTTGTAGGTCGGCATCATCACAAGGGTTTTCATCGACGACGCCTTGCAAATCCAAGAGACAGGAAGCTCATTGCGAGTGCTGCGTTGATGGCGTCAAACCAGAGGCCGATTCCGGTGGCAGGCGTTGCACCTCGATACTTGGGCACACTCTGCACCATAGCGTCCGAGGTGTACCACTCAAGTTCATCAAGAACTGACCCGTTGGGTAAATAAATCGCGCTCTTGCCAACCGTAGAGATGTTTACCACCGCACGTCCAGTTTCAATGGCCCTGAGCTTCGCAATTGCGGCCTGCTGGTAGGTCTCGTCACTGTAACCAAAATCTGCATTATTGGTCTGCGAGAGAATTACCTCAGCGCCTTCTAGGGCGAGACCTCTAGGAATGTCATCCTCTGCAATTTCGAAGCAAATAAGCGATCCAACCGTAAACCCGTCGTTGGAGAAAATTCCGTCTTTCTGGCCGAAGGAGTAGCCGCGTGGCACCAGATCAATGAGATCAGGTGCGAGCATGCGCCAGAACGCTCTATCTGGAACGTACTCCGCAAAGGGCACGGGGCGTTTCTTGTCGTAGTAGTCGGTTGGCCCAATCCCCTGCTCCCAGAAAATGGTTGAGTTGAAGATATCTTCACCCCTAGAGGTGATGGTTCCGAAGCTGATGGGGGCAGAGTAGTCCTCGGTGAGCTGCTCGATCTTTGCTCTGGCCACCTCTGAGGTGAGTGGGCTCAGGTCTGCTGCATTTTCGGGCCAGACAATCAAATCGACATCGGAATCCAAAGGCACCGCTTGGTATGTCGCGTCTAAGTGATTATTCAAAATAGTGCCGCGCTCCAGATTGGAAAATAGGCCGGCGTTGGCATTCCCCTGGACCGCAGCAATCTTGATTTCCCCGGTTTGTTCAAGCCCCAACCCGAGCGGCGTAATCACAGGCAACAGTATCGTTGCACCAGCAATTATTAGCATCGGTAGCCTTGCCTTTTTCAGCTGCTTTCTGCCCAATACAGCAAGGGCCAATAGCGCTCCAAGCAGGGCGACCGCAAATGTAATCAGGGAGATGCCACCCCACCACGCATAGTTTGCAAAGAAGCTGACGGACTGTGTCATGCCCAATCTTGACCACGGGAAACCTCCGTATGGGAAGTTGGCTGCAATCCATTCGCGAAGTGTCCAAATACTGGCAGCGGCAAAGCTAAACCAAATCAACCCCTTTGCCTTTGGTTTTAGCTTTCTGTAGAGCCACGCAGTTACTCCGCTCCCCAAAGCAAAGTAGATCGACATCAGTGTGCTGAGAGCAATTAACGGAACCGGCCCAAGGTAAAGTGCAAGCCACTCAATGTGAGAAATATAGAACGCCTGTCCAGCCAGAAAACCAACCAGGGTCGCAGCGCCAAAACCAAGCCCGAGGGTGGCCAACAGTGTCAGGGCCGGAATCAGTGGCGCTAAGAACCAAAGGTTCTCTGTTGGAAATGCATACAGCCCAATTAGCCCGGCAAGAATTCCTAGCGGAATTCTCCATGCAAGCTGCTTAATCATCGGAATAGCCTAATTCCCTATAGATAGTAGCTGTAAGCGACGATGCCTCGTTTGACTTGATCCATGGCCTGTAATGCCTTCTGTTTTAAGTCATCGTCAGCCGTTTTGGCAATTTGGTCTAGCAGGTCGATCAGCTGCTTTGCCCATCGGATGAAATCACCTGGCAATAGCCCCGATAACTTCAGCACATCTTCCAATCTGGCCCCAGATGCCCAACGATGGAAAGCCCAAGTGATACCGAGCTCCAATTGGGTTTCTTTAGGCAAGCGATACTTAGTTTGAAGTTCGTATAGTTCCTCTTGGATCCGCTCGGTTTCTTCCAGGGCTTTTAGGAATGGACCCTTGGGCAGTTTCGGCTCGAAGTCACCTTCGTCACGTCGACCCTCATAAACCAAGGAGATACCGATTGCGGCAAGCGATGCAGCGTCGAGATCGGCCCAAATCTTCTCTCTGATGCACTGGGCAATCAACAGGTCTCGCTCACCATAAATCTTGGATAGCAGCTCACCCCACTGGGTTACCTCTAAATCATCCTTTTCCGCAGACAAGTAACCGAGATCGCTCAATAGTTGGGTGATTCTTTGAAAAGTCTTTGCTACTTGGTTGGTTCTCGATTCGATTTGGAAAATTGTTGCGTCAATTTCCTTGCGAAGTTTTTGATAGCGCTCTCCCCAGCGAGCATGGGCCTCACGATCAGCACAACCATGACACGGGTGGGATCGCATGCGTTTTTTGATTTCAGCGATTTGCGAGTCAAGTCTTCGGATCGACTTTGACTGTCGGATATCCCGACCAGCCCGACCCCGCTCCTGAGACCCCGATCTCTCTAGGTCGCTGAGCTCTCGTCGCATCGCCGAGTATTCGACAAAGTCGCCCAAGTGACATTGCATCGCAGATTCGTAACCCTCGAGCGACTCTTGCTTTTCACCGATGGTTCTAGCTAGACCAACGACCGACCGGTCAGCCTGGAACTGAGCAAAAGACTTTTCAAGGATTTTGGCTGCGTGATTTGCCCCAAAAGCTGCCGTGAGGTTCACCGCCATGTTGTAGGTGGGTCTAAACGAGCTGTTAAGTGGATAAGTTCGTTTAGACGCGAGTCCGGCTACCAAATTTGGATCCAGCTGCGCGCCCCACAAAATAACGCTGTGACCCTCGGTATCGATCCCTCGTCTACCGGCTCTTCCGGTGAGCTGGGTGTACTCCCCCGGAGTGATCGGCACTCTGGATTCACCATTAAATTTGTCGAGCCTCTCGAGCACAACCGTTCTCGCCGGCATGTTGATTCCAAGTGCCAGAGTCTCGGTTGCGAATACAGCCTTTACCAGTTTGCGCAGGAAAAGCTCCTCGACCACTTCTTTAAAGGCTGGAAGCATGCCGGCATGATGGGCGGCATAGCCGCGCTCAAGCGAGGCTAGCCAGTCAAAATATCCCAAGGTGTCCAGGTCTTCGTCGGCAATCGAGCTGCAGCGCTCATCCACCAACGCCCTAATCTCCAGCTGCTCTTCCTTGGTTGTCAGCCTCAGTCCAGCTCGCCGACAGCTCTCAACGGCCTTTTCGCAACCAGCCCGGGAGAAAATAAAGAAGATTGCAGGAAGTAGTTCAAGTTCAAAAAGCTGATCGATAACTTCGTATTTCTCAAGCTTTGGAAACTGCCC
>CAYOXP010000030.1:0-3017 GCA_964407995.1 uncultured Aquiluna sp. | reverse complement strand
CAAGTTCAAAAAGCTGATCGATAACTTCGTATTTCTCAAGCTTTGGAAACTGCCCTCCCTGGCGCTGCTGTTGATGAATTGAATTGGACTTATTGCCCCAGTTGCCGCCACGTTTGATCGGGTTTCTAGCCCTTGCCTGGTGTTTTCTTGCAAGTTCGGGGTTCACGTGTTGCTGCTTAGAGCCTGGCTCAAATAGCTCAAGTAATTCATCACCGAGCAGTACATGCTGGTGAAGAGGCACGGGTCGGTGTTCCGAGACGATAACTTCGGTGTTACCTCTGACCTCCGCTAGCCAGGCACCAAACTCTTCCGCGTTCGAAACTGTGGCGGAAAGTGACACCACGAGAACATCTTTGGGCAGGTGAAGGATGACCTCTTCCCATACCGCACCTCTAAATTTGTCAGCTAGGTAGTGCACTTCATCCATGACGACATAGCCGAGATCGATAAGCGAGGTTGAGGTGGCGTAAATCATGTTGCGCAAAACCTCAGTGGTCATAACCACAATCTGCGCATCAGAGTTGTTGTTCGTGTCTCCGGTTAGGAGCCCTACTTTGTCCTTGCCGTAGCGCTTGGCAAGTTCTGCATATTTTTGGTTACTTAGCGCCTTGATAGGCGTGGTGTAGAAAACTCTTTGGTTTTTACTAACGGCAAGGTGAATTGCAAACTCACCAACGATCGTCTTGCCCGCTCCAGTTGGCGCAGCAACCAACACCCCAGAACCTTTCTCGAGTGCCAGACAGGCTTGCTCTTGAAAGGGATCTAGGGGAAACCTGATTTGGGCTGTGAAATCTGAAAGCTGCTTTCCGGAAACCAGCTTCTTAGCGCGCTGATATCGCTCAGAAGGGCTCAGATCAGTCAAGCTCGAGCTCTTCACCCAGCAGTTTGGCCTGTTTTCTTGCCCTGCGCTTGTCATTCGTCACTGCAATACCCACAGCGATGAAATAAAGTGCAGAAAGCGGGGCCATGAGCAAGAACATGGACATTGGGTCAGCTGTTGGAGTGGCCAAGGCAGATACAAACGCGATGATGAACACCGCCAGACGCCAACCCTTCAAAATGGCCGAACCTGAAAGTAGGTTGGCGAAGTTCAACAGCACCAACAACACCGGCATCACAAATGCAAGACCGAAGACCAAAACGATACGGATAGCAAACAGCACATACTCGCTTGCGCTGATTACGTTGGAGCTACCTTCAGGGGTGAAGCCAATCAGAACCACCACGAAGCTCGGTAGCGAAGTCCACGCCAGATAGGCACCAGCCAAAAACAGCGGCAGTGCACTGAAAATGAATCCGAGGGTGTAGCGACGCTCTCTCATCTTTAGCCCCGGAGAGACAAACGCCCAGAGGTTGTAGAGCCAGAATGGCGCTGTAACAATCACACCTAGAAAAATCGAAACTTGAATTCTTAGGTCAAAAGCAGATACAACAGTGCCAAAGTTGACGATGGCATCGATGCCGCGCTCTCTGGTGACCTGAAGCAGCGGTTCCTGAAGGATCTTAAATACTGGTTCGAAAAGGAACCAGCCAAGCACAGTTCCTGCAACTATGAATCCCGCCGACCACGAAAGCCTGACTCGTAACTCCCTGAGGTGTGAACCAAGGGACATGCGGCGCTCTTTATTTTTGCGCCAGAGCATTAGTCTTGCTTGTCGCCTTCTACAGGGTCCTTGACCTGAGTCTTTGACTCATTGGTCATTTCTTTCTTAAAGATGCGCATCGACTGAGCCATACTCTTTGCTAGTCCCGGGAGCTTCGGTGCACCCCAGAGCAGCAAAATGATCGCCAGAATAATGATCCATTCCCAGCCCTGCAGTCTCATTGATTACCTCTTGTCTAAATCTAAAGTTTGTAAACGTTCGACCAGTCTACGCCTACGCTCCGTTGCCTTTTGTTCCTTTGCATCAAGGAATTGCTTACGCTTTGCTAACACTTGGGCTGCCGGTAGCGTGCTCGATGGCTCGGCCTTCGTAAACTCGCGCTCAATCGGCTCCTCAAGCTGCTTCAAGTTGTATTGAAGCTGTTCTTGCTGCCGATTGAACTCCTGGAGGCTGAGCTTCACTCGGTAGGCAACTAGAGCAGCGAAGTAGATTGCGGCGGCAACAATGCCAATCACCAAAAACCACGGGATTCCCACTACTCCACCTCCGGTTCAATCTGCTCAAGTGCTTCTTCGGCAAATCTAGCAACCGCAACTCTGGCTTCAGCAGGGGTTACAACCTGCACGGCTCCCCCGTAGCGAACAATGTGCCTGGCAAGTGCTTCGAAGTTCCCCACAGTGATGATCCCTGAGAGTTTGCCCTCAATCTGGGTAGGTTGCGATGTTGATGGGAAGTTCCAAAAGATCTCTTCAGCGTGGATTTCGGCCAAGATTTCAACTTGCAGACCAAGACCTGATCCGTAAATCTCATCCTGAATCTCGCTATTCGAAGCTTCTTCGGAGATCGGCATATCGGTGCCAGTCAGGTTCGTAATGCGGTCAATTCGAAAACTTCGAACCTCTTGGCTCGCGAGGCAGTAGCCCCTGAGGTAATGCTTTGCACCAATCAAATCGATTCGTAACGGGTCAACTTGGCGCTGTGAGTGCTTCCCTAGCTGATTTACGTAATCGAAGTCGACTCTGGTTTGATTCAAAATCGCACTGCGAATCAATTCAAGCTGTTCCAGCCCGATGTTCCAAAGCGATGAATTAGTTGTGACGACAGAGCTTGATAGGTGCTTTTTGAGTTCAATCAAGTCGCTGTTCCCATTGAATTCCGGAAGTGAGCTCAGGAATTCAAGACCCATAGCAAGCGCGGATGCTTGGTTTGCACTGAGCACCGGAGCATCTTCGAGGTTGCCTTCGCCGAGTCCAAAGTCAACCTCACCCTCTTCTAAGGCGTCGTAATTTAGATAAAAGTGAGTCTTAAAATTCGCAACATCCTCACTATTCGCGATGGTGTTAATTGCCTTCGAAATGGCCTTTTCAGAGACTGAGAAATGCTCAGCCAATTCGGTGATTGTCGCAGGGCCGT
>CAYOXP010000029.1:0-9750 GCA_964407995.1 uncultured Aquiluna sp. | reverse complement strand
TGCACTAGCTCACGCATCATTGGGTCTTGTGGAAGGCCTTCCTTCATTGCAATCTCCTAAATCCACCGATTCCTAGTCAGTGGGTCATTTTCTAACCAACATGGACATCGCGACGGGGGTCCGAAGCAAGGGCAAGTTTGTCACAATTCTTAACCCCATGTGCCCATGAAACCTAATTTTTACTTTCAGTCTCCGATATAGCTCATGACGTGCTTGATACGGGTGTAGTCCTCAAAGCCGTAGTGCGAGAGGTCTTTACCGTAACCAGAGTGCTTGAATCCACCGTGAGGCATCTCTGCCACCAATGGAATGTGTGTGTTGATCCAAACCGCACCAAAGTCAAGGTACTTAGCAAAGCGCATAGCTCGAGCGTGGTTGGTGGTCCACACCGAAGAAGCTAGGCCGTACTTCACGTCATTCGCCCACTTCAAAGCCTGCTCTTCACCTACGAACTTCTGCACGGTGATTACCGGACCAAAGATCTCCTCTTGGATGTGCTCGTCGGTTTGCTTGAAACCAGATAGAACTGTTGGCTCCAAGAAGTAGCCCTCGTTACCGATCTGGTGGCCACCAGTTTCGATCTTGGCGTGATCTGGCAGACGGTCAATGAAACCCTTGACGCGGGCCAGCTGGTTGGCATTGTTGACTGGGCCAAACAAAATGTCATCATCTGACGGCTTTCCAACCTTGGCCGAGGCCTTAACTTCTGCAAGAAGGTGGGTCATGAATTCGTCGTAGGCGCTCTCTTCAACCAATAGCCTGGTGGCAGCCGTGCAGTCCTGACCGGCGTTGAAGAATCCAGCTGCAACGATTCCGGCTGCGGCCTTGGCGAAGTCAGCATCGGCAAACACGATTACCGGTGCCTTCCCACCTAGCTCAAGGTGAACTCGCTTTAGGTCGTTGGCAGCGCTCTTGGCGACTTCCATACCTGCACGCACCGAACCAGTAATGGAAACCATCTGAGGGATCTGGTTTTCGATCATCGCTCGTCCGGTGTCGCGGTTACCGGTAACTACGTTGAATACTCCGGCTGGCAGGAACTCCGCTGCAATCTCGGCTAGCAACAAGGTGGAAGCTGGAGTGGTGTCTGATGGCTTTAGAACAATCGTGTTTCCTGCAGCGATGGCAGGAGCAAACTTCCAGGTGGCCATATTTAGCGGGTAGTTCCACGGGGTTACCTGGCCGATTACACCAATAGGTTCGCGGCGAATCATCGAGGTGTGATCGCGCATGTATTCGCCCGCTGAGCGACCCTCTAAGTTTCTTGCTGCTCCAGCGAAGAAGCGGATCTGATCCACCGAAGGCATGATCTCGTAATCAACCAGTGTGCTAAGTGGCTTACCGGTGTTCTCTGATTCGATTTCGGCAGCTTCTTGAGCGCGTGCCTCAAGAGCATCTGCAATTCTGAAAAGTGCCAGCTGGCGCTCTGATGGTGTGGTTTGCCCCCACTCTTCAAAAGCCTTCTGCGCGGTTTCGAATGCAGTGTTGACATCCTGCTCGCTAGACACAGCGGCGTTGGCGTAAACCTGACCGGTTGAAGGGTTGATTACGTCGCTTACTTCGCCCGATGCGGCAGCTACGTGCTTACCACCGATGAAGTTCTTTAGTTGCTTTACTGACACAGCAAAACTCCTCATTGAGTTGATTACCTTTTGACTTTAGCCTCCCTATGACCTTTTCGAAACCAAAATTCAAAAACTTGACTGATTTCGTAACCATTTGGCCAAGATTCTGCGAAATACCTATTTTTTGTGAGGGATTTGCTACAGACTTTCCTCATGTCAAGAATGTTGCGCACTAGGCAGTCTCAGCTAGACGAAGTTTCAAAACAAATCATCGAGCAACTCCAACAGGATGGTCGCAAGTCTTACTCCGAAATCGGCAAAGTCGTTGGCCTATCAGAAGCGGCCGTGAGGCAGCGAGTTCAAAAACTAACTGAGTCAGGAGTGATGCAGGTGGTTGCCGTCACAGATCCAATGCGACTTGGTTTCAAGCGTCAGGCGATGATCGGTATTAAGTGCATGGGCAACGCCACCGAGATTGCAGACAAACTAACCGAGTTCGAATCGGTCGACTACGTGGTACTAACGGCAGGCAGTTTTGACGTTCTCGTTGAGGTGGTCTGTGAAGACGACGAAGATTTGATTCAACTCCTGAATTCAAAGATTCGCTCACTGCCGGGAGTAATCTCTTCAGAGACGTTCGTGTATCTCAAGCTTCACAAGCAGTTCTACAGCTGGGGAACCCGCTAACATCAATAGAAATAACAACGAAGTTAGAAGTGATAGAAATGGCTAGTTCAAAAAGCCAGAAATCAAATCCGCTCACAAAGCTATTTGGCGGAAAATCAAAACCTCAATCCGATCAAGGCCGGGCTCCCCTGGCGCTCCTCGAGGCCAAGGCAAACGGGACAGTTGGCGATAAAGAATTACAGCGCAGTGCCAAGGATCACCTCTGGATGCACTTCACCCGCCACTCCCCTTACCAGACCGGCGATGTTCTAATTATTGAGAAGGCTGAGGGTCATTACCTCTGGGACAGCAAAGGTCGCAAGGTAATCGATGGCCTAAGTGGTCTTTTCGCAGCGAATGCCGGTCACGGTAGACCAGAACTAGCCGAAGCTGCGGCTAAGCAAATGATGCAGCTTGACTACATGCCGCTATGGGGTTTCGCATACCCGCCTGCCATCGAGCTAGCAGAGCGCCTGCTCAGCTACGCCCCGTCGCACCTAAACCGAATCTTTTTCACCACTGGTGGTGGTGAAGCAGTTGAGACCGCTTGGAAGATCGCCAAGCAGTACTTCAAGCTAACCGGCAAGCCAACAAAGACCAAGGTCATCTCAAGAATGACCGCTTACCACGGCACTAGCCATGGTGCGCTCTCGATTACTGGTATTGCAGCCATGAAGGCAATGTTTGAGCCATTGGTGCCATCTACGATTCGAGTTCCAAACACAAACTGGTACCGCAACTCTCACTTGCACGAGAACGAAGAGCAGTTTGGTGTTTGGGCCGCGAATCGAGTTGAAGAAGCGATCCTGATGGAAGGCCCAGACACCGTAGCAGCGATGTATGTGGAGCCAATTCAAAACTCGGGTGGCTGCTTCACCGCGCACCCTGCTTACTACAAGAGACTTCGCGAAATTTGCGATAAGTATGACGTGCTGTTGGTGGCAGATGAAACTATCACCGGATACGGACGTTCGGGTGAAATGTTTGCGTCTCAGCGCTACGGCATCGAGGCTGACATGATGATCACCGCCAAGGCAATCACCTCAGGTGCTCAACCACTTGGTGCGCTTTTCATGCGTGAAAAGTTCTTCGAACCTTTCAAAGAAGGAACGACAATCTTCCCCCACGGCTACACCTTTGCCGCTCATCCTGTTGCCTGCGCAGTTGCTTTGGCTAACCTCGACATTTACGACCGCGAGAAGCTGGTCGATAACGTGCGAACTAACTCACCGATTTTCCGCAGGACCCTAGAAAAACTTCACGATCTTCCGATCGTTGGTGATGTTCGAGGTGATGGCTACTTCTTTGCAATCGAACTAGTAAAGAACAAGGACACCAAGGAAACTTTCACCAAGGCTGAATCCGAGAAGCTACTTAGAGGATTTTTGAATAGCGCTCTGTATGACGCTGGTCTGTATTGTCGAGCGGATGACCGAGGAGACCCTGTGGTTCAGGTTGCTCCGCCTCTAACCATGGGTCCAAAGGACTTTGATGAGCTTGAACGAATTCTTCGTCAGGTTCTAACGGAAGCCTGGAAGCGGGTCTAAGAAGTGGATTGACCGCCTCGGAAACAACCGGGGCGGTTTTTCTTTTGACTTCTCCAAAGGGAAACCACAATGATCCCATTGCGCCATTTATTGCGAAAAGTGCGAAGCCATGGCTCTGTTTTGATTTGGATTCACCCTTGATACCGAGTTGAGCTAGGTCGATCAGATCTGCCTGCAAGCCTGCGCGGAACCCACAATTGCCCCAAATCGTTCGAGGGATTTGACCCAGCGTTTGATTACAAAGCAAAAGGTGCATTCCGAAACTTCGCCCCTTTGCGGCAACTGACTCGAGTGTCGCCAACCACCTAGGTGAGCGAAGCACCTCACCAAGCTCGTCGACCACAATCAGCAGCGGCTCAAAGTAATTGCCCTGCTCGCGTCGCTGGAGCTCTTCATCTAGCACCTGGGCGCCATCGGCCTCTTGATTAGTGAAGAGCCGGCCGAGTTTTGGATGATCTCTAAAACCAGACCCACCCTTGAAATCGACAGCCCAGACATTCGACCCAAATCGATCTGCAACAATCCTGGCCAATTCGGTTTTTCCACTGCCAGTAGGCCCGATCAAAATCCCGTGCGGGCAGTCTGGACCAAGGGGCTGGGCCATAAATTCTCCATCGACCCCTAGGCCAATCCGATTCTCGGGAAGGTTCACTAACAGCTGGTCAGGATCCAACTCAAACGCGGCCCGGTAAACCTTGTTTCGGAGCTTTGTTGACCACAGCCAGGGGAAGCGCGAAAGTCTGCGTTCACCTATGAATACCCGGTCTGCAACGAAAGAGACGGGGCCATTCAAATCAACTTCGCGCTGGTTGCCCACCAGCATCCAAATGACGACGGTGACCAACGAGACCACCAGAAAAATAGGACTGCCTCCGTTGAAGTAGAAAAGCACTCCGTAGAGCACTGTTGGCACGAGGAATATGGCTTGCATATCCGCAATCGTTGCAATGAAGGGGTATCAAAACCTAGCCACGGGTCAAATTGTGGATAAGTAGTTATCCACAATTTGAAAAGTTGGGATGACATCCACCACCTCATCGCCATACTTGAACCATGAATCAATCAATTGGTTGCAAAAAGACAATTCAGTCCCCCGTGGGGCAGTTGGCTCTTTTTGCAACGCCTCAGGGAATTGCAAAGGTCGACTTTCTAGATGCGGATGCGAAAAGCATCGACTTTGCAAGCGATGAGCCGGCCGCTAAACACTGCGAAAATGCCGCCCAGTGGCTAGAACGTTATTTCATCAGTGATGGCGACGTTTATCCGGGACCTTACGACATCGCAGGAACAAATTTCCAAAAGGCCGTATGGGCAGAAATTTCAAAAATTGGTTTTGGTCAGACCCGCACGTATGGTGAGATAGCCCAAGAGGTGAATAAACCCCAAGCCTCAAGGGCTGTGGGTGCTGCGGTTGGTGCAAACCCTGTTCCACTTCTGATCCCCTGCCATCGAGTGATGGGTGCCTCCAGCCGAATTACTGGCTACTCCGGAGGAGAGGGAATCCCCACAAAAAAGAAACTCCTCAAGCATGAGTCGATAGAGTTCAGAGATTGAGTCATATAAGAGTTCACGACGACGGCATCACCCGCTGTTCCTGGGTGACTAATGACCAGATCTACATCGATTACCACGACCAAGAGTGGGGCACCGGAGGTCGGGGACAACGAGAGCTATTTGAAGCAATATGCCTAGAAGGTTTTCAAGCAGGTTTGAGTTGGATCACCATCCTGAAAAGGCGAGAAGGTTTCCGCTCAGCCTTTGATAACTTTGAAATCGAGAAGGTAGCCGATTTCCAGGAAGCTGATGTTTCGAGATTGATGCAGGATCCGGGCATTATTCGCAATCAGGCGAAAATTCGGTCTGCCATAAAAAATGCCAACATCGTCCTCGAAAAAGATCTGGACCTAGAAAAATTGCTTTGGTCTTTCGCGCCAGAGTTAGCACAGACCCCAGCAGAAGATTTTCAGTGGCGAGCCACTAGCCCAGAATCCGATGCCATGAGTAAGGCTCTGAAGAAGTTAGGTTTTAGTTTTGTCGGCTCGACCACGATGTATGCGCTTATGCAATCAAGTGGCATGGTCAAAGACCACGCCCCGGGTTGTTTCAGAAGAGACTGAAAAGAATTGCTCCCCCACTACATTGAGTATGTAGGAGAGTCATGACCGAGCAAGAGTTCAACGAAGTATTCAGATCGCAACTGGGTGAAATCTCACGTTTTATTTCAAGGCGCATTCCGAAGGAAGACGTTGAGGACTTAGCCGCAGACCTCTTCGCGCTAGCTTGGCAAAAAAGGTCTCAAATACCGACCGGGCTAGAACTGCCATGGCTCTACAAATCAGCCCGCTATCTTATTTCAAACCACAATCGCAAGAAGGCTGGAAGGCAGTCGATACTCGACAACTTGCGCGAACCTGAGGCTGCACCGAGCGCTGAATCGCTAGCAATCGCAGACATCACATTGGCAAATGCCTGGCGCAAATTGAGTAGCAAGGAAAGTGAAATTTTGGCACTGTGGGCATTCGAAGGCTTGGAACCAAAACAGCTTGCTGTCGTTCTCGAAAAGTCAGAGAACGCGTCTGCGATTGCACTGTCGAGAGCCAAAGCCAAATTGCAGCATTTATTGGATTCTGAAAATAACTAGAAGGTCACTACACATCATGAATATGGACAAAGACCAAGAACTTAGAAATCGCATCGCTGCCAGTGACCCTGGTCACTCTGACGAGCTTCCCGAGTACCTGGTAGCGCAAGCAACCCAGCGAAAACCAAAACGAAAATTGTCATTTCGCACAGCTCGCTTTGCAGTTGGTGCCGGTTCATTCGCTGCTGTTGCATTGGTTGCCGGACTTACCCTTCCAAGCGCATTTGCTCCCCAACCGCTGTTCACGATGGCAGGTGGTTCGGGAAATGCGATGACCACTGCAGAATCTGCGCCTGTGGCAGCCGATGCCAAGGTTGGCATGATTTGGCCTGGTTATGTGACTTACAACTACCTAACAGACGGCCTTAGTGATGACACCGGCTCCGGGCACATTTACCAGGCGCAACTGATTGGTGATCCAAAGGAGATCCTGGGCCAACTGATGGAAGTTTTCGGAGTCAAGGGTGAGATTGTCAAAGATGAGTGGTCAACCGACCAATTCCCGTCTTTTAGCGTTCAGAGCAAGGATGGCTCTAACGAAACTTACCTATCCATCTATTGGTCTGGCACCGGGAACTGGAACTATTCCCGTTGGGATTCGAGCCTCTGGTCATGTGCCGAGACCGAGCCTGCAGCTGATGGTGCTGGTAGCTCCAGCTCCGAGGGTTCTACCGATGAAGCTCGCTCTTGTAGCCAGCCAGAGCCAACCCCAGAGCTGATCCCCTCAGAGGCTCAGATGCGCCAAGAAGCGGCTGAACTATTCGCCACCTTTGGAATAGCAATTGATGCTGCAAGCTTCAAGACCTATCGCGATGACTGGGGCGGTAGTGCCTACGCCGAACTTGAGTTTCAAGGTCAGCCACTGCCGGTAAGCATTTCGGTGGGCTGGGACCTACGCGGTGAGATCTCCTACGCCTCTGGCCACAGCTTCGAGATGATCGACAGGGGTGAATTCAAGACCGTTTCGGCTCTAGATGCAGTTGAGCGCATCAAGGAAGGCAACTGGTACGGCTCAGCACCATCCAGCTACTACGAGAATCAGGTGTACTCATCCGTGGCTCGCGATGGGGTGGCGGTGGCCCCGGCACCTGCGGTCGACGCTGCAGAAACTTCGGGATCGGCAGCAAACACGGGAGAAGCATCATCTGAACCAGCCGTTGAACCAATCGAAGAGCCAATTGCTATTGATGAGCCAGCCCCGGGTGAACTCGAAGAGGTTGAGCCGCAGATCATTGATCTGACGATCAATAAGGCTGAGGTGGTGATGCTTGGAGTTTGGGATGCCAATGGAGGATTCTGGCTAGTACCTGGTTACATCCTGCACAACGATCAGGGCTGGTTCGATTCGATTATTAGCGTCATTGAAGGCGTGATTGAACTACCAAAATACGACGATTTGATGATTGAGCCAATGCCGGCAACCAAGGAGGGCTAAAACCCTTTCGGCACCACAATCTCAATCACATCACCCAACTGGCGGGACGAAAGTCCTGCCAGTTTGGCTATCCGAGGGATATCGCTAACCCCCTGGAGATTGTTCTCCATGGCTGATCTAACAAAAGCGCCCTTGGCTTTCTTGTTGAAGTGGTTTAGCGCCTTACCCGATTGCTCATCGACCACTTCGACAAAGTAGCTCTCGCGCTGAGGAATGGGGTTTAGCGCAACATAGCTTTTCGATCTCATGTCCAAAATAGGCCCGACCATTCTTGGCCAAACTGCTTCGTGGGCTTTTACCCAGAGCTGTCTGAGGTTTAGCCCAGGCAGGCTGGTTGTTGCAGAAAACCGATAATTCGGAATCGACTCTGTGGCGGGTAATAACCCAAAGAGTGCCGACTGAATAAACAGTCGCTCTCGCACTCTCTCCTTGGCTGAATCGCTCAGCGTTTGATAATCCAGGGCGTCGAATAACGTTCCGGTGTAGCGCTCAATTGCGGGCATGGTTGGGGCGGTCATCAAACAGCGCATAATTTCTAGCTCAGCTTCTGAGTTCTTAGTGAGCTTGAGAGTTTTTATGGCCTTGGTTTTGGATTTCAGGACTTTATTGATAGCCGAGACGAGCTGATCGCGTGCCGGATCCAAAGCCGCCCATATGATGGCTTGTTTGTCCATAGAAATGCCAACGCCGCCGGAGCGTTTAGTCTCCGACGGCGGCAGCAGGATAAGCATTAGCTAATTAGGGTTGCGTCCTTAACCACCAAAGTCACAGTGTCGGACTCGATAGATAGGAAGCCGCCCGCGGCAGTTTCTGCAATCACAGGCTTGCCTTCGGCAACTGTGATTCGGATCTGACCTGGAACCATAATGGCCAACATTGGCTCGTGACCAGAGAGTAGACCAATCTCACCCTCAGCGGTCTTGGCGACCACCATGGTTGCTGAGCCGGACCAGATCTTACGATCTGCTGCGACTAGGTCTACGTTTAGCTCTCTTGCCACTTTTACTTCAGATCCTTCTGGATGCGCTCGTATGCCTTCATAACGTCATCGATGCCACCACAGTTGAAGAACGCCTGCTCTGGAACGTGGTCTAGGTCACCGTTGGCGATCATGGAGAAGCCCTCGATGGTGTCCTTTAGAGGAACAGTCGAACCAGGAACCGAGGTGAACTTGGTTGCCATGTAGGTGTTCTGCGATAGGAACTGCTGAATACGACGAGCACGAGATACGGTGATCTTGTCCTCTTCTGAAAGCTCCTCAACACCCAAGATGGCGATGATCTCCTGAAGCTCTTTGTTCTTCTGCAGAATCGCCTTTACGCGAATTGCAGTTGAGTAGTGGTCTTCTGAGATGTAAGCAGGGTTCAGAATTCGAGAGGTCGAAGTCAGTGGGTCCACGGCTGGGTATAGACCCTTAGCAGCGATCTCACGGCTTAGCTCAGTGGTTGCATCCAAGTGAGCGAAGGTGGTTGCTGGGGCTGGGTCGGTGTAGTCGTCAGCTGGAACGTAAATTGCCTGTAGCGAGGTGATCGAGTGACCACGGGTAGAGGTAATGCGCTCCTGTAGCAGACCCATTTCATCTGCAAGGTTTGGCTGGTAACCCACGGCTGAAGGCATGCGGCCTAGCAGGGTGGAAACCTCAGAACCTGCCTGAGTGAAACGGAAGATGTTGTCGATGAACAGAAGCACGTCCTGACCCTGAACGTCACGGAAGTACTCCGCCATGGTCAGTGCAGACAGTGCAACGCGAAGACGAGTTCCAGGTGGCTCATCCATCTGGCCGAAGACCAGTGCAGTCTTCTCCAGAACGCCGGCCTCCTTCATCTCCTCGATTAGGTCGTTACCCTCACGAGTACGCTCACCAACACCGGCGAATACCGAAACACCATCGTGGTT
>CAYOXP010000028.1:4130-10031 GCA_964407995.1 uncultured Aquiluna sp. | reverse complement strand
GTTGCAAAAGCAATCGCCTGCTCAACCTTTGCTGAATCTGGCTGACCAACGGTGTAAAGCTCGGGTGCTGTAGGCGCGGTCTTGACCAAAGCCTGGCGACGCTCAGCTTCTAGCCCCTCACGGCGTTGGCGCTCCAAGTCAGAAGCAGTATCTTTCAATGTAGCGAGCTGGCTCATCATCTCCGCGCGCTGGTTCTCAGACTCGGCAACTTTTGCAATTGCTGCCTTTGCAGCAGCCTGTGCCTCGTCATACAGAGCCTTTGCGGCAGCCTTACGATCTTCTAGCTCGGCTTGAGCAGATGCAAGCTCTGCCGCTAGTGCCTCGGCATCGGCCTGCTTTTGAAGCGCCTGCTGATAAATCATTTGGGTGCGCTGAGCAACGACATCGCTGGCACCTAGCTGATACAGAAGCTCATCTGAGTTTTCAGGGTTGAAGAAGATTTCAAGCGTGGTATCGCCTGAGGTGCCCTGTCGATACATTCGAGCAACAATCTGGCCGAGTTGCTCTTTGGCGATCTCGGCATCTTCGCCAGCCTGTGTGACCTTAGCCTCTAGGCCTTCGACCTTTGCGGCCATATCGTTAACGGCTTCTTTAGCCTGGTTGTACTGTTCGTTCTTCTGGAGCGCAACCTTTTCTAGGGCGTCGGCCTCTGCCTGCAGCTCATCGAGAATCCCCTCGATGCGGGTAATCATTTTCTTCTTGTCTTCAACGTTCTGCTTGGCCTTTGCGACCTCCGCAGCAGTTGGGTAATCCGGCACTGCCCAAGCAGGTGCAATGGTGAATCCGGTAATGATTAGGCCGATGCCGGCAACAGCGGCAATTGCTTTGCGTGCGCTGAGTTTCACGGCACCTCCTCACCCGAATCTAACCCAAAGCTTCAAGTATTGCCTGAGAGTTAGCTAGGTGTTGCGCAACATGCCAGTGAACCAGTATTGTTATGCGTCGGTGCTTTTGAAGTCGCCAGCTTCACGGCCCCATCGTTTAGTGGCCTAGGACGCTGCCCTTTCACGGCAGTAGCACGGGTTCGAATCCCGTTGGGGTCACAAGGCGATGACTAGCACCACTCTGGCTCCGTAGCGCAGTTGGTTAGCGCGCCGCCCTGTCACGGCGGAGGTCGCGGGTTCAAGTCCCGTCAGGGTCGCTTCGCGTAAAGCGAATGGGGAGCGAGAGCTCCAAGGCTCTGTAGCTCAGTTGGTAGAGCGAACGACTGAAAATCGTTAGGTCACCGGATCGACGCCGGTCGGAGCCACCGCATAGGAGGCGGACAGTGACGATAATTTTCGGTTTACTGTCCGCCTTTTCTTATGGTTATGCAGACTTCGTCGGCGCACTAGCTGCCAAAAAAGCCAGAGCAATCGCCGTTACGAGCATTTCACTATCAATTGGTTTAGTAATCGCACTTGTTCTAAGCGTCTGGGTTGGAGCAGATTTCTCGCCTGCTGCAATCAACGCTGGCATCTACGCTGGCATTGCATCTGGCATCGCGCTCGCTTGTCTCTATGCAGCGCTAGCTCTTGGCCCGATTTCAATTGTTAGTCCGCTAACCGCAGTAGTAAGCGCAGTGATTCCAGTGATCATCGACATGATCGCGGGGCAACCACTTGGCTCCTTCGCGTTGGTGGCTATCGGTGTGGTCTTGGTTGCGATTGTCCTTGTAGCGTTTGTGCCGGGGGCCGATGTTCGCTTGCCTAGTCTCAAGGCATTCATTTATTCACTTGGTGCCGGATTTGGCTTCGCGGGAATATTCGTCTTTTTAGATTCCGCTCCTGCAGACTCTGGCCTCTCAACCTTGATTGTCATGAGGGTAGTCGGCATCGCCATGATGTTTGGCCTATTGCTAATTGCCTGGTTGCGCGATCGCAAAAAAGCCTTCATCGAAAGGGAAATCTTCGGCCGCTCGCTAATCTGGCTGATTTTCCTAGCGGGTCTTGGCGACGTGACTGGCAATGTATTTTTCTTGATCGCAACTAATGCCGGCGCAATGGCAATCGCCGCAGTTTTGACCTCTTTGTATCCGGTGGGAACTATTCTGCTGGCGAGAGTAGTTCTAAAAGAAAGAATTGCGATCAGTCAAACGATCGGAATCGTGCTTGCGGTTGGGGCCTGTGCCCTGCTTGCGGTTGGCTAAAAATCAAATAGGAATCAGGTTTTAAATGTCTCAGACCCGAAATCGTTGGGTAGCGCTTGTATTTATTTCGATGGCAATCTCATTGGTCATCATCGATGGAACCATCGTCAACACGATCTTTCCCCAGATCATAAAGGACCTGTCCCTGAGTTCCACAGAGGTTCAATGGGTTCAGGAGAGCTATGTTCTCGTCTTTGCATCTCTGTTGCTAGTTTGGGGATCGCTTGCTGATCGCTTCGGCAGAAAGCTGATGCTAATTCTCGGCATTCTGATTTTTATCGCTGCATCAGTATGGGCAGGCTCTACCGAGACTGCGGGAGCCATGATTTTGGCTCGTGTCGCCCAGGGGTTTGGTGGAGCAATGGTGCTTCCGACAACTTTGTCGCTGGTGAACGCCAACTTCCAGGGCAAAGAGCGCGGTATCGCCTTTGCAGTTTGGGGAGCCACCATCGGTGGCATGGTGGCAGTCGGCCCTGTGCTAGGTGGTTGGTTAGCCACTGACTTCACTTGGCGTTGGGCCTTTTTGATCAACCTCCCCCTTGGCCTACTCATCGTTGCTGGCCTGATGTATTTCTTGGGTGAGTCAAAGTCGCCTCAGCGATCAGGTGGCATTGACTGGGTCGGTGCAGGGCTTTCTGTTGTGATGTTCTCAACGTTGGTTTTTGGTCTGATTGAAGGTCGTGTTTACGGCTGGTGGGAAGTGAACCCAAAGAATCAGTTCCAACTGGGCGGCTTTAGCTGGCCAGACAATGGCATATCTGTGATTCCAGTTGCTCTAGCTATTTCTGTGGTTGCGATGGTGGTTTTCGTGTTCTGGGAGCGTCACCGCGAGCATCAGCACAAGAATGTTCTGCTGGATCTCAATCTCTTCAGCATCACCTCGTTCCGAAATGGTTCACTTGCTGCCCTGATCATCTCGATGGGCGAATTTGGCATCCTGTTTGCAATTCCACTCTGGCTTCAGAACGTTCTTGGCTTGAGCCCTATCAGCGCCGGGCTGGTACTTCTTTGGCTCGCGGGAGGTTCATTCGTTGCCTCTGGAATCGGCGGTGCCATGTCAGGCAAGCTACCAGCGGCTAGGGCGGTTCAGCTAGGTGTACTGCTTGAGCTTGCAGGTGTTGCCGGAGTTGGGTTCTTTGCGTCTACCGACGCAGGTTGGTTTGGCGTCGCACCATTTTTGTTTGTCTACGGCATCGGAATCGGTCTTGCTACCGCTCAGCTAACCGGAGTCATCATGGTCGACGTACCAATGGAAAAGATTGGTCAGGGATCAGGTTCACAGTCGACCGTTCGTCAGATTGGTTCTGCCCTTGGTATTGCAGTTCTTGGAACCGTGCTTTTCTCGGGTACTCAAGTGTCTCTAGAGAACCGACTTTCAGACTTGGCCGTTCCTCAAACCCAGCAGGTGGTGTTGGTTGATGCTGTGGTCGACTCGGCGGGCGGCGCAATCCCACAACTGAGCAACATCTTGCAGTCCCAGCAGGTTCCCGCTCAGATTGCGGATCAAATTCAGCTAGAAGCGGGGCAAGCTTTCACCGACGGTGCCAAGTATGCGGCCCTAGCCGCAGCCTTCTTCCTACTGATGGGATTTGTATCTACCTTCAGGCTAGGTTCGCGTTCGCCCAAATCCGCATCGCGTCCCTCATAAACACTGCTAGTCCAGGTGCGAACTTGTCGTAATTGGCCGTAAACCTGGGATCCGAGACATACATCTCCCCCAGGTTTATGTAGGCCTCACGATTTGGAGTCCAAAAGGCTGCCACCCATTCGTAGTGCTTTGCTATGACCTGCTGCACAGCTTCAGAACCGGCAGACTCTCCGGCTTTGAAAAGTTCGGCAAGGTCGAGGTGGTTTTGGTTCCCGGCTTCGAACAACGCCTTCTGTTCATCCTTTGACAGCCGCTTCAATCGGCGCTGTGACTCAGCGTATTGATCTGGCCAGCGCTGTTGGGCTTCATCGGCATATGGATCGTTGTTGAAACCTTCGTATAGCTCTTCTGGCACGAGCGCTTCCTTTCGTTTTAGTCTCTCTATCGTTAGCTCGACGGTTGCAATTTGATCGCTGAGCTGCCTTTGCTTTTCTCTAAGACCGGTCAAATGCGTTGCAAGGCTCTCAACTTGATCCACCTGATTCAGAATTAGCTCTGCAATTTGTTCAAGCGGCATTTCAAGCTCACGCAAAATCAAAATCTGCTGGAGCTTCAACATGTCTTGAGGCGAATAGAAACGTTCGCCCGTGGAAGATTTGTTTGTTGGGATCAAAAGGTCAATCTGCTCATAGTGCCTGAGCGTGCGGCTAGTGGTTCCCGCTAACTCTGCAAGCTTTCTAATCGAAATGAGATTGTCCATGGCTTGAGGTTACAAGTTGACGCTACGTCAATGTCAAGCACTATTTGAAGAATTTATATCCTGCTCCACGAACAGTCACAATCTTGTCTGCCCCGACTTTTTGCCTAAGGTAGCGAATGTAGACGTCGACAACGTTGCTCCCTGGATCGTGATCAAAGCTCCACACCCGAGATAAGAGCTGTTCACGCGAGACAACCTGGCCAGCGTTTCTCATCAAGAACTCGAGCATGGTGAATTCGCGAGCGGTGAGCTCATGCTGAATTGAGCCAGATGTGACAACCCTCGTGCCGATGTTGAGCCGCACGCCACCTTGTACAAGCTCATTCTCAATGTGGGTCTCGACCGTAGGTTTTCTCAGTCTCGATTTCACTCGAACCAATAACTCATCAAAGGCAAATGGTTTACCGATGTAGTCATCTGCACCGCCCTCGAAAGAAGCAACTGTGGTGTCAACCGAATCCCTAGCCGTCAGAACAATGACCGGAATATCATTACCGGTCCCTCGCAAAGTCTTCAGCACCTCGAAGCCATCAATACCAGGAAGCCCAATGTCCAAGATCATCAGATCGAATACTGCCGCTTGGGCAATGGTTATAGCCTCTTCGCCCGTTTTCACATGGTGAACCTGGAATCCGTGTGCCTGAAGGCCTTTGACGACAAAGGAGGCTATCCGATCTGCGTCTTCAACCAAAAGAATTGATTTCAAACCCGCCCCCTAATAGTCATGGTGATTTTTGCACCGCCAAGTTCTGATCTTCCAGCCTCCACGCTACCGCCGTGTGCTTGGGCAATTGCCCTGACCAGTGCTAGACCAATCCCCGAGCCTTCCACGTTTTGCTGGTCCTTGGCCCTAAAGAATGGTTCGAAGACTTTTTCAACGTCAGCCTCCGGTATTCCAGGACCTGAATCTTCAACGGTAATCAGAAGATCGTCATCAAATTCAAATCCGATCCGGATCTTGTCCTGTTCTGAGGTGTGCTTGATCGAGTTCTCGATTAGCTGCAATACGGCCTGTGTGATTCGCTGCGGGTCTAGTCTTACTGAACCTGCCTGGGCAGTGAATTCGATATTTCTTGGACCAAGGCTCTTCGCCTTCAGTTCAATTTCATTAGCCAAATCCTTCACGTCAGTTACTTCAGCGATTACAAAATTCGGAGAATTTGATTTAGTCAAAGTTTGAAGGTCTTGAACTAGGCGACTCATGCGGCGAAGTTCATCTTTGATTATTGGCATGGCGCTGTCAGTTTGAGATGGGTCCTGTGCCATCAGATCAAAGTGGCCCATGATGATGGTCAACGGGGTTCTGAGCTCGTGTCCAGCATCGTCAACAAACCGCTGCTGCGACTTAAATGCCTCTTGGATTCGATCCAGCATCAGGTTGAATTCGGAGGCCAACTGATCCAACTCACTATTACCGCCCGAGAC
>CAYOXP010000028.1:0-4030 GCA_964407995.1 uncultured Aquiluna sp. | reverse complement strand
ACAGGAACCACCATGTAGCGAGCATTTCCGGCTGTGCTTTGGTAATTACCAAAAGATGTTTTACTGCTCGATTGCACAATCGACAAGAACGGTAGGTCTTTGTCTAGGCGAACCGGTGGTGTATCTGTGGTTCTAGCCGAAACCAAACCATCAACTACAACGAACATGGTTTCGTTAGGGTCTGGGATTGTTCTTCCGATGTAGAGAAGCAGCAGATCGGCAGCTGAGGTAAAACTCTTTCCAGTTTTTGGATCGATGGCCTTGGCAGCCAAGAGTTCAAGTTCATTTGCTTCACGGGCAAGATGAATATCTATTTCTTTTTGCTTCTCGGCTAACACCAGCGAAGAAATCGTGCCCAGCAGGACCGTGAGCAAAAGCAGAACCGGCACCAGAATCCAAGTCAAAATCTGGAATCTAGTGCTCCTTACGCCGCCCTTAGTCATCATCATCGTCTTCGTCGTCGTGATTGTCATCCCTTGTAGCGATAGCCGAACTCATCTTGTATTCAAAATCGCCGTGGATTAGAACTCCATTTGCGTCAACGATTGGGGTATCGGTTTTCAGATCAAATATCGAGTCACCATTGTCTAAGTAGAGAACGGCCTGAAGTTCTTGGGTTTGGTCCAGGGTCTTATCTAGAGCAATGTTGACCGGCTGGGATTGGGGTGAAACCATCTGGGTCGCAATCACAAGTCCACTGTTGTCATAAATCACGAGGAAAGTGCCGCTGCGACCAACGCGCAATTCTTCGATGGCAACTGAATTGCCATCACCAACCTGGTCATCGATGTGGATATTGGCTGCTGAGTCGACTACATATCCTTCTACTGTGGGAGCTGGGGCCGTCCCGGATTGAGTTGGGTTTCCAAGCTCTACGCGATCAAAATCAACCAGCGGAACTTGGGCCTGAGTCGAACAGCCAGAAAGGGCTAGCACAGTAAGCAGGCCTAAGACTCTTTTCACACTCATATTCCACAAACCTTTCATGAGTGGGCGGTTAGAGCCAAATTAGAGTTTTTTAACAGAGTCGACTTTTTTGGGCAAATCTCAAGATATCTAGGCAAACTGACGTTGTGGGCAATCAGTCAGTAAAAGTAGTCAGAATTGGTTCGCGACGACTACTTGAAATTCAGCGATCGGTGGATGCCGTGCAATTTTTGGGTCTTTTGGCGCTTGCATTACCGCTGTGGATCCTGATGGCTAATGGTGAGTTTTCAAACTTATCAATGGACAAACTTTGGAACGTTGCCAACCGAGTCAGCGCACTTTTCGCAACATCGCTGCTGCTTGTACACATCCTGCTTGTTTCTCGAGCACCTTGGTTAGAAAAAACTTTAGGTCTGGACAAGCTCACCCACGCTCACAAGCAACTGGGCAAACCGCTTCTGTACTTGCTCATCCTGCATACGGTTTTGGCATCAGTTGATTTCGCGATGGTGGATGGGATAAACCCTGTTGCCGCCTTCACCTTTTTAAACCTGCACTACCAAGAGGTGCTCTTGGCAACCATCGGATTGGTATTGATGGTGGGCGTTGTCATCAGCTCAATCCGGGCAGCTAGACGACGACTTAGCTACGAGGCTTGGTATCTGATTCACATCACCTCTTACCTGGCCATTTTGGCAGCGGTTCCTCACCAATTAGAGCTCGGGACAGACTTTCTTGGGCAGCCACTCATCAAGAGCTACTTCACGCTTCTGTATGTCTTGGTGGCAGCGAACCTGATCTGGTTCAGAACACTGCAGCCGATTCTGCTCTCGCTCGGAGCTAGGCTGAAAGTAATCGAGGTAAAGCCAGAGGCGAACCGCACCACTTCAATTGTGGTTGGTGGCAGAAAAGTCGATCGATTTGGTGCCGAGGCAGGACAGTTCTTCTTGCTCAGGGTTCTCACTGCAAAACAGTGGTGGCGACCTCACCCTTTTTCGGTCTCTAATTCGCCTGCCGATCAGATTCGATTTACGGTCGGCAACAGAGGTGACGACACTCACGCCTTGCAAGAAATCAAGGTAGGGACTCGAGTAATACTCGAAGGTCCGTACGGCGTATTCACCGAATCTAAGAGAACAAAGCAGCACATCACTTTGTTGGCGGCAGGAATCGGAGTCGCACCAATCAGAGCCTTGGCCGAATCTCTTGCGGCAGAACCAGGGGATGTCACAGTTATCTATCGAGCCACCAATGCTTCCGATGCGGCGCTGCTGGATGAGGTGAAACGCATTTGTTTAGACCGCGGACACAACCTTCACGTTCTTGAGGGACCAAGACCTCAAGGTCAAGGCTTCCTTCCGGTTCCAAGCGAAGTTGAGCAAGCAAAGCCAGAGCATGTGAGGCTGCTTGACCTATCACCGATGTTGCTGGATTCAGATATTTATATTTGCGGCCCGTCACAGTGGTCAAAGGCGGCTAAACATTCGCTAGACAAACTGGGCATTAAAAATCCACAGATCCATCTCGAGGAGTTTGCCTGGTGAGAATTTCTGCCGCAATCATGACCGGCCTGGTCTTCACAGCCACCACTTCGGTGGCTTGGTCACTTGGTTTGCGCGAACCTGCCCAAGATCCACTCCTAGTTCCACTAGATGCCCTGCCAGCGGCAAGCCCAGCCACTTCAAACCAACCGGCAACCCAGTCTGCTAAGGCCTCGGCAACAGAGCCAACAACTTCCAGTTCACCAGCTGCAACCCCAACTCCGAGTGCTACGGCCGGCTCTCAGGCGCAAGCGACTGCTACTCCCTCCCCTTCGTCCGCAACTGCAGCTCCGGCTGATCCAGCACCTGCAGCAACCGCAGCACCTGCTCCAGCTCAGCCGGTTGTGGTAACCAAAACATCAGATGTGATCAATTACAAGTACGGTGTCGTTCAGATCAGCATGACCAAAACAGACTCGACAATTACAGATGTCACTCTGCTTCAAGGGGATGCCTCATACGGCCGCGATGCGGCATACGCAGCTTTGATAAATGCCACAATTCAGGTCCAGGGCACAGGCTACGGAAATGTCACCGGAGCCACCTTCACAACCGAGGCCTTCAAAAAGGCTGTCGATAATGTGATGGCAAAGTTCTAGACGTTTGCCAAAAGTCTTGTGAATCCGGGTGCGGCGACCATGGAGCCGTCTTTACCAATAGCGATCGCAGTTAGGTCAGGTCCCGCGCTGCCCAAGAAAACCTCCCAGGCATTTCTTCCTCCCGCAGAAAGAGCTGTCGCCCAAATGTCTGCGGTTACCAAGTCCTCAGATACGACCGTCACTTGCATAAAGTCTTGAGTTTGCGAGGTTCCCCAGATGTGTTCACCTCGCTCGACCGAACCCGAGGTGCAAACCGCACGGTAGCCGGTTTCCTTTAGATCGAGAATCATGTTTGCGCCAGCAAATTCACTTGCAATCGACCTCAGGTTAGAAAGCCCGACTCGATTGAGCATGTCAGAATCAAGATCGGCGCTCAGGAAAATATCGCCCCCAGCATTTAGGGTGAACTGCCGAATGCCGTTAGCTTGAAGAAAATCAACTGCATTCTGCGCAGCCCAGGTTTTCACAAGACCCGAGGGGTCGTATTCGCTGCCGGCTCTTGCATCAAAAAAACCGCTGGTTTTAGTGCTCCAGCTGGCACAAAGATCCCGGACAAGTAGTTGCTCTCTGGAAGCAGAGTCCCAGGCTTTCTCACCCTTTACCAACTGCGAGATTTCAGACTGCGGCTTGTAAAGCGAAAATCTCTGATCCGCATCATCAAGTATTTCCATTGCTGATCGACAAAGTCGATCCAGCTCATGCTCAGAAACGGCGTCCTCTATTTGAAAGAGGACTACGGTTCCCATGCACTCTTGGTGAAAGCTAAACATTCTTAGTCGTCATCGTGCTCTTCATGCGATTCGTGTGAGTCGTGACGCTCCTCGCGATCATCGTAGTCATCATGGTCATCCTCGTGCGAAGAACCTGAGGCAACCTGGGTTGGATTTGAGATGTTGCCAACGGTGGTTCCTCCGGTCCCCCCCGCTCCAATCGAGGTGGCTGGTGTTCCAGCGACTGGTGTAG
>CAYOXP010000027.1:7361-10736 GCA_964407995.1 uncultured Aquiluna sp. | reverse complement strand
CGGTCTGCTGCCAAAAGGCGCTGGGTCTCTTTTACATCTTCCATTTGTCTCTATTCAACCAGCTGGGAACGTCTCAGCTTCTGAATTTCCTCCTGTTTCGCTAACTGCGAAGTGTCTGAAGGGCTTGCTCCAATGCAGCGATTAGATTGCCTGCGTGGAGAATTATTCAGCCAGACACCTGTCGGTCCTAGAGGGCCTCGAGGCTGTTCGCAAGCGCCCTGGAATGTACATCGGTTCAACCGATGGCCGAGGCCTAATGCACTGCCTTTGGGAGATTATTGACAACTCCGTTGACGAGGCGCTGGCTGGATATGGCAAGAAGATCGAGGTCTTTGTGCACTCTGATGGTTCATTGGAGGTTCGTGATAACGGCCGCGGTGTTCCAGTAGACATAGAGCCAAGGACCGGCCTTACCGGCGTAGAAGTCGTTTACACAAAGCTTCACGCTGGCGGAAAATTTGGCGGAGGTTCCTACGCTGCATCCGGTGGTCTCCATGGTGTCGGCGCCTCGGTAGTAAACGCTCTCTCATCGCGGTTGGATGTCGAAGTCGATCGTGGTGGCATCACTCACCGAATGTCATTCCGTAGGGGAGAGCCGGGCAAGTTCCAAGGCGACGGTCCGGATGCTAAGTTCACTCCTTTTGTTGACGGCAGCGAATTGGAGAAAATCGGCAAAGTAGCAAAGGGCGTTACGGGTACCCGTGTGCGCTACTGGCCAGACAGGCAAATCTTCGAGGCATCTGCAGCCTTCTCAATCAATGATTTAGAGAACAGGCTTCGACAAACAGCCTTTCTAGTTCCAGGCTTGAACCTGGCGGCGAAGGACGAGGTTTCAGGCTCCGCTCTCGACTTTAGTTACGAAGGCGGCATCGGAGAGTATGCCGAGTATCTGGCTAAAGATCACGCGGTGATGCCAACGAAGCGTATTCAGTTCACGGCAAACTTCACTGAAACCGTGCCAGTTCTGGATGAGGCATCAGGTTCGATGATCTCGAAGGAAGTAGAGCGTGAGTGTCAGGTGGACATCGCCCTTCGTTGGGGTAATGGATTCGATACCGAACTAAGAAGTTTCGTAAACATCATCAGCACTCCAAAGGGCGGGTCTCACCAAGCTGGCTTCGAGGCGGCCCTTCTAAAGTCATTCCGCTCTGCAATCGAAGCTAACAGTCGCAAGCTCAAAGCCAATGGGCTAAAGATTGAGCGTGACGACATTTTGACCGGAATGACCGCGGTGATTGCGGTAAGTTTTCCCGAGCCGCAATTTGAAGGTCAAACCAAAGAAACCTTGGGTACGCCAGCGATCAAGAACATCGTAGCTACCGGTCTTTCCGCTTGGCTAGATAACTACCTTTCAGGTTCAGTCAGGGGAACCAAGCAAGAGGTTGATGCAGTTCTTGAGAAGGTTGTAAACGAGGCTAAGGCTCGTATCAGCGCCAGAACACTGAAAGACACTCAGCGTCGAAAGAACGCCCTAGAGAGCTCATCCCTACCCACCAAACTTGTCGATTGTCGCGCCGACGCTACCGCCGGTAGCGAACTATTCATCGTCGAGGGTGACAGCGCACTCGGAACAGCAAAACTTGCCAGAGATTCAAAGTTCCAGGCACTGCTGCCCATTCGCGGCAAGATCCTGAACGTACAGAAGGCATCGGTCGCAGACATGCTTTCAAACGCTGAGTGTGCCTCGATCATTCAGGTTATTGGTGGCGGCTCGGGTCGCAGCTTTGATCTGGAGTCCGTGAGGTACGAAAAGATCATTTTGATGAGCGATGCCGATGTCGACGGCGCTCACATTAGAACCCTGTTGCTGACTCTCTTCTTCCGCTACATGCGACCACTCGTAGAAGCAGGCCGCGTCTTCGCCGCAGTCCCGCCACTGCACAGAGTGATGGTGCAATCCGGTCGGACTAAAGAGCCTGTTTACACGTATTCGCAGCAGGAATTGGCTGAGTTACTGAAGAAACTTGAGTCGACCGGCAAGAGTTATCAGAATCCAATTCAGCGTTACAAAGGCCTTGGCGAAATGGATGCTGATCAATTAGCGGAAACCACGATGCAGCCACAGAATCGCATGCTGCGCCGTATTACGGCTGCTGATGCTCAGGCTGCTGATGAAGTCTTCGAGTTGCTAATGGGCAACGATGTCGCGCCGCGTAAAGACTTCATCATTGATTCGGCCGATAGCTTCGATCGTGAGCGAATCGACGCCTAAAGCGCTCCGCCGACATACTCGCCGGAAGTAACCCCGGAGCCATCGCGACGGTCGTCGACATCTGGGGTAGAAATTCTTCTGTCGTCTAGGTCGAACACCTGTGGGCTTGAACCAGCAACTGAAGCGAAATACAGCTGATCTTCACCCTTGAGGAGTCTGTGGCAACGAACCCCCATGGCACCACGACCCTTTCTTGGGTAGGCAACCAGGCGAGTCAGCTTAATGCTGCCCGCATCAGTACCACCAAGCGCCATCGAAGAGTTGGCTGCTGTAACAACTGTTCCTTCTCCGCTGTGTGATCCGAAGAAGATGGCGCGTCCAGTGGTTATGTTCATGCCTGCCATGCCAGAGGCTGGTAGACCTTGAGGGCGCACCGAGTCGGATGGGAAAATCAGGATATTCGCTTCGCTACTTATGAATATGAGCTCTGATCCGTCCGATGACTCCGAGACACCGATGACTTCATCCCCATCTTTGAGAGAAATTAGCGAGACTTCTTGCTTATCTGGCAGGCCACCTGCAAATCGCTTAACGGTGCCTTGGGCGGTACCAACCGCAAAGGTGCCATCGCTTCGCCACGGGATGACCCCAACCACCCTCTTACTGGATACTCCGATGAGCGATTCTGGCTCGGGGAGCTGCAGGGTAACGCCTGGGGTGGCCTGAGGAAGGTCAGAAACATGTACGGCATGGGCGATGCCATCGGAAGTTACAAGGCCAATGTCAGACCGGGTTGAAGTTGGTAATACTTTCGCATCCAGCGTTGCGAGATCTACTGGCAGTTGCGAGGCCCGGTAAAGCTTTCCGGTCGGGGTTATCAGCACATTGGTAGGCTCGTCAGCAAGCTCTGTTACTACAACTGGTTTGCGGCTAACCACGATTCCCGACGCGTCTACCAGCTGAGTTCGTCGGGGATCACCATACTTTTCGGAAACCTCTGTGAGCTCCTTGCGAATCAGATTCTTCATCAGCGACTCAGAAGCGAGCAATGCTGAAAGCTCTTCTATCTCTTTGCGGAGTTGGTCTGCTTCCGCCTCAAGCTCGATAACACTGAAACGGGTAAGTCGCCTGAGTCTAAGTTCGAGAATGTGCTCGGCTTGCAATTCGCTGAGGTCAAAGACCTGCATGAGTTTTGACCGCGCGGCTTCGGCAGTGTCAGAGGC
>CAYOXP010000027.1:0-7261 GCA_964407995.1 uncultured Aquiluna sp. | reverse complement strand
TGAGGTCAAAGACCTGCATGAGTTTTGACCGCGCGGCTTCGGCAGTGTCAGAGGCACGGATTACCTCGATTACTTCATCAATGTTTAGAACGGCGATCTGCAAACCCTCTAGGAGGTGCAGTCTTGCCTTGCGTCTATCTAGTCGATTTACGCTGCGACGTCGCACGATTTCAAGGCGGTGTCCTAAGTAGACCTCTAGAAGTTGCTTTAGGCTCAGCTGTTGCGGTCTTCCTGCGACCAGTGCAACGTTGTTAATGCCGAATGATTCCTCGAGCGGAGTGAATCGATACAGCGCTTCGAGGACTGAGTCCGGATCAAAGCCGGTCTTCAATTCGATAACTAACTTGAGACCGTTTTCACGATCGGTTAGGTCGACTACGTTGTGGATTCCTTCGAGTTTTTTTGCGCTGACGCCATCTCGAATCTTGTCAATCACGCGCTCCGGGCCAACGAGGTAGGGGAGTTCTGTGACCACTAGTCCAGTGCGCCTTGGACCCACAGATTCGACACTGACCTTTGCCCTCATGCGGAAGGTGCCGCGACCAGTTTCGTAGGCTTCGGTCAGACCTTCGCCAACCAAAGCAACTGCGCCAGATGGCAAGTCTGGGCCGGGGATGTGCTCCATGAGATCGGCCGTTGATGCATCAGGGTAAGACAACAGGTGTGTGAGAGCGGACACCACTTCCCTGAGGTTGTGTGGCGGCATGTTTGTCGCCATACCAACGGCAATGCCGCTCGCACCGTTTACCAGCAAATTAGGAAAGGCGGCGGGGAGAACTGATGGCTCAGTTAGCTGAGCGTCATAGTTGGGTTCAAAATCAACGACATCTTCATCAAGTGACTCATTTAGCAACAGCGCTGCCTGAGCGAGTCTTGCTTCGGTGTATCGAGCGGCAGCAGGCCCGTCGTCAAGGGACCCAAAGTTTCCATGGCCATCGATTAGCGGAATGCGCAGGGTGAAAGGCTGCGCCATGCGCACCAAAGCGTCATAGATAGCTGAGTCACCGTGCGGGTGAAGTTTTCCCATAACTTCGCCGGTCACTCTGGCGGATTTAACGTGACCGCGGTCAGGGCGAAGGCCCATTTCACCCATTTGATAAACAATGCGTCGCTGAACCGGCTTTAAGCCATCCCGAGCGTCGGGAAGCGCTCTTGAGTAGATGACAGAGTATGAATACTCAAGAAAACTTTCACGCATTTCTTTGCCGACGTCGATGTCGACAATGCGCTCTTGTGATTCAGACATGGTTCCTGATGTGTCAAACTTGGGTTGTGCCACCGACTCTACCTGTTGTTCCCAAAGCTCTAGGGACCCTGAGGCACGTGTTTCATTCCTCACTTCTGTCGGTACAAAGAAAACAGAATCCGCTTCAACTAAAGCCGACTAAGAAGATTGTTTGCGTGCTTATAGACGGTCTAGGGGCCGAAAACATTCTCGCCAGGGCCGGGCACGCACCATTCTTGGCCGCTCATGTTTCCGGTGGAGCCGTTTCTCACAGCGCCTTTCCGTCAACCACAAGTGCCAACATCGGTTCATTTGCTACCGGCCTGATGCCTGGGGAGCATGGGCTGATCGGACACGCTGTTTTTGATAGGCGGCATAACTATCGTCTGAATCTGCTCACGGGCTGGGATAACTTCACGGATCCTGCAGTTTGGCAACCGCATCAAACCGTCAGCGAGAAAGCATTTGATGCATCTGTGGTGTGCAATGTCATAGGACATGCCGAGTATGAGCATTCTGGCTACACGAAAGCAACAATGCGGAGGGCTGTATATCTCCAGGCAGAATCACTGCGGGATCGATTCGACCGTGCACTTGCGACTCTAAACCAAAGCCAGGAATCAATCAGCTATCTCTACATTCCAGAATTAGACAAGTTCGGTCACCGCAACGGTTGGCAGTCTCCAGGGTGGGCGGCGATCTTGGAAGAGGTTGATAGCGAACTGAAGAGATTCGTTTCTAAACTCCCGAAAGATGCAGGCGTTGTGATCACGGCGGATCACGGGATGATGGACACCGAACAGGATCGCAAAATCTTTGTTGATGAAATGGTTGATTTTGGTGGTTTGCTCGAACACTACGCAGGGGATACCAGAGTGGTTTACCTCTACTTGAAGGATGTTTCACAAAGGGATCGGTACATAGCTCACCTAGAACAATTCGACAAGCTGTTCACGGTGGTCAAACCCGAGGATGCGATAGCAGCAAATTGGCTTGGTGCTTTATCGCAGGAGGCACTAGACCGAATGCCTGATGTGATGCTTCTGGCCAAGAGCAACTTCACTTTGTTCCACAGCGTGCTTACTAAGAAGCGTGCTTACGAGATGACGGCCCACCATGGTGGGCTGACCAGCGCAGAAACGCGCATTCCGTTAATTCGAATCGGACTCTAGGTGAGAGGTGCCTAGCACGATCTCGTCCCAACTAGGCAGTGACGCCCTTCCCTTTGCGGTCTGAGGCTTAATCTCGGTCTGGGATTGGCGACGGGAACGAAGTTCTTCAACTAAATCGTGAACTGATGCCTGGGGCGCCTCAGCCACAACTGGCTCAGGCTTATTCGAAGGCTCGAAAATGGCATCCTTCACTGAGATGGTGCGGCCAATCTTTCTAGCAGCCTCGTTGGTTGACTCAATAACCCTGGTCTTTGGGTCGAACAGCCAGGTGTAGCGCTGAGTGCCGTTCGCTACAACCTCCCAGCCCTCCTCGGTCTTCAAGACTTTGAAAGTGGCACTGGGTTCAGCGTTCAGAACGATTTCCTCGAAACGCTTCATCGTTGGACCATCTGGGAGCGAAATGTTGAGGGCTGCCTCAAGCACATAACGAAGCTCATCCAAGATCGGCAGCGCAAACGGTTCAACTGCTGAGTCAGGAACTCCAAGCTTGGCAGCCACCTCAGGTATATCTAGCCCCTGTCGGATCAGTGCCTGTACCTCACGAGGGGTGAAGGTAGATGTCTCGACGATCTGTTGTTTACGGATTGCATCGCGAAGCGAATCATCCAGAAGGGCTCTAAGTCGAGACCCGTCGCTGGTTTCAAAGACCAATACATCGTTATCGCGAGATACGAATTTAAGTTCCATTGCGACTCCCTTTTGAAAGAGTTTGGCAAACACCTAGGTCTAATTGGTTCAGATTTCGCGGTGAGTTGATTAAGACTTCGCGACTTTGGCGAGCCTTATTTGCAAATCCTTCGTGGGTAAGGCATGCTACTGCCCGCGGAACCATCCACGAAAGGTGCGGGCAATGGCGACTGATTACGACGCACAGCGTAAAAATGACGACGATACCGAGTCAATTGAGGCCATCAAGGAACGTATTCCGTCTAAGCCTTCCCTAACCGAGGATGACGTAGACAACGTAGACAGCTTCACGATTCCCGATGTAGTCAACGAAGAGCTAGAAGTAGTTATCCTGCCAAAGCAGGAAAATGAATTCACCTGCATGAACTGTTTCCTCGTAAAGCCACAATCACAGATGGCTTCAAAGACCAAACTAGGCCCGATTTGCCAGGAGTGCGCTAGCTAATTCGTCCGGGTTTCTGGTTGAAATAAGCAAGTAGGGGGTTGGGTCGGCCGCATCAATTACGGCGATCTTTATAGCACTCTTGATTTCGCCTCGAACCACTCGCTGAGATCTCGAATCAAGCTTCGGTCCTAGCTCTTCTCTAACGGTCTCACCTTTTAGTACTTCCGATTTCCCCAAAACTGCAACCGGTATTGCGATGTGGCCAGCCAGCAGTCGATTTTCGTCCAAGACAATCAGTGGCGAAAGCAACACTGCAGCGGTGAGGATGCTTGCAGTGATGGCAAAAGCAAGAATCAATGCCAGTGTCCAACCAAACGGCGCTGCGGCCAACAAGATCATCGGGAAGGCCAATAGGTAGACAACGATCATTCCCATTGAGGGGTAGAGTCTTTCGACGTAAAGCTGGTTTTGCACGTCAATAGATTACGCTCTAGGGGTGAACTTGGAAGTTTTGATTGTTGCGCAAGAGGGTTTCGAGCCTGTGTACGCCAAGCCTGGTGACGCTGGCTGCGACCTAAGGTCGACTGAGGAACTGGTTCTCGCCGCGGGGGAGCGGGCGCTTGTGAAAACCGGCGTAAAGATAGCGATGCCGGACGGTTACGTCGGTTTAGTGCACCCTAGAAGTGGGCTGGCCGCCAAGCATGGGATCACTGTCCTCAATACCCCTGGCACTGTAGACGCAGGTTACCGTGGGGAGATTATGGTTACCCTCTATAACTCTTCAAAAGAGGACTTCGAGATTAGTAGGGGTGACAGGATCGCTCAGCTGGTGTTCCAGCAGGTTGAACGTGCAAGATTCATCCCCGTAGAGGTTCTACCAGAGTCTTCACGTGGTGAAACCGGATTCGGATCGAGCGGGAGAAGCTAGTGCAGAAGATAGCACCGGAGGACCGTAGTGTCGCCGGACCATTCGATGTGTCCGAAATTGGGCTCCTCACGCCATATTTAGATTTCGGTGCAATTCGAATTGCTCCTAAACCAGGAGTTTTGATTCGAGCGGACATTGACGACAACACAAAGCGCGTGGTCGCCATCACGTTAGAACACGAAGGGCATCGCATTCAGTTGCAGGCCTTCGCCGCGAGTAAGACTGACGGCATTTGGGTGGGCGCTCTCGATTCCATCGAGCAAGCAATTGCCAACCAAGGCGGCAAAGCGGAACGCATTACCGGCATGTTGGGGCCTGAAATTAAGGCTTCAGTTCCGGTTGATGAGAACGGCTCTAGAGTCCTTCGCGAGTCTCGTTTCATCGGAGTAGACGGCCCGAGATGGTTTCTTCGTGGACTCATGACTGGGCCTGAGCTGTATTCACAGACCCGCTACCTATCCCTTATTGAGTTGTTCAGATCAGTTGGGGTTAACCGCGGTGAGGTTCCTATGCCTCCAGGAGATTTATTGCCTCTTTCAATACCGGTGCAACAGTGAGTGACAACCAAGAGAAGGTAGCTGCAAGACTCGGGCTAGAGAAAACGGAGAACGGTCTTTCTTTAACCAAGCAATCACTCCTTACCGCTATCGGCGGGCCACTTGGCGTTGCTGAGGCGATCCTGCCAGCGTTCACCTTCTCACTGGTATTTGCGATTACGAAGAATGCTCTAGCCTCTGTCTCTGCCGCAGCCGCATTCGCGCTGATGTTTATCGCATGGCGCGCAATTAGACGCCAAAACATAACGCAGGCTCTAGTTGGAGCATCGGCAATTGCCCTGGCCGCATTTCTGGCTCTTCGTGATGGCGGCAGTGCTCAGGATTATTTCGTTCCAGGGTTCATCACAAATGCTGCCTACGGATCTGTGATGCTGCTCTCGGTTTTGGTTCGCTACCCAATCATGGGTTTTGTGGTGCAATTTTTATTCGGTAAACCTAACTGGCGAAGCCACAAAAGGACCTTTACACGGGTGCGTTTAGTAACTCTGATTTGGGTCTCCTTTTTCGCCCTGAGGCTGGCAGTGCAGCTACCGCTTTACTTTTCAGAGCAGGTCGAGGCTCTCGCCGCATCCCGCGTAATCATGGGCGCACCAGCTTACGCAGGTCTATTAGCTCTAACTTGGGTACTGCTAAGAAGCATCGCGGAGGCTGAAAGGGAGTAAATTAGTCAGGTATCACGTCAGGAGACCCTCTAGATGCCTAACAGCTTTAACTCCGCCAAATCTCTGCAGGTTGGCAACAAAACCTACAAGTACTATTCGATGCCGGAACTTGGCGTTAGCAAGCTGCCATACAGCTTGAAAATTCTGTTAGAGAACATGCTTCGCACCGAGGATGGTGCGAATGTGACGGCGGATCACGTCAACGCGATCGTCAACTGGGATCCGAAGGCAGAGCCTGACACCGAGATCCAATTCTCACCAGCGCGCGTAATTATGCAGGACTTCACCGGTGTTCCTTGTGTCGTAGACCTTGCCACTATGCGCGAAGCAGTAGTTGCCCTTGGTGGCGACCCGCAGAAGATTAACCCACTTGCTCCTGCCGAAATGGTGATCGATCACTCGGTTGTTATTGACGTGGCTGGAACCGCAGATGCTGCTGAACGAAACGTTGAGTACGAATACCAGCGCAACGCAGAGCGTTATCAGTTCCTACGCTGGGGCCAGACTGCATTCGACAACTTCAAGGTTGTGCCACCGGGAACTGGAATTGTGCACCAGGTGAACATTGAGTACCTGGCTCGCACAATCATGGTCCGCGAGATAAATGGCGAAGAAGTTGCTTACCCAGACAGCTGTGTCGGTACTGACTCCCACACCACAATGGTCAATGGTCTAGGTGTTCTAGGTTGGGGCGTTGGCGGCATCGAAGCCGAGGCGGCAATGCTCGGCCAGCCGGTTTCCATGTTGATTCCAAAGGTTGTGGGTTTCAAGCTAACTGGCAAGATTCCAACCGGCGCCACCGCTACCGATGTTGTTTTGACTATCACCGAGATGCTTCGCAAACACGGTGTAGTTGGAAAATTCGTTGAGTTCTATGGCGAGGGTGTCACCAAGGTGCCACTAGCCAACCGCGCGACCATCGGAAACATGTCTCCGGAATTCGGTTCGACCGTTGCAATCTTCCCAATCGATGAGATCACACTTGACTACTTGCGCGTGACCGGTCGCAGCCAGGAGCAAATTGATCTAGTTGAGGCTTACTGCAAGGCGCAGGGGCTTTGGCACGATCCAAGCGTTGAGCCAAGCTACTCGGAGTACCTAGAACTAGATCTATCTAGTGTCGTTCCATCGATTGCTGGACCAAAGCGTCCGCAAGACCGCATCGAACTGTCGAAGTCGAAGGAGGCTTTCCACAAGGCACTGCCAACATACTCGGATGTTGCGTCAAAGCCGGCAAAGGTCGCAGGCAAGGACTTCTCGATTGACAATGGTGCAGTAACAATTGCGTCGATTACCTCTTGTACCAACACCTCAAACCCTTCGGTAATGCTCGCAGCCGGTCTACTGGCTCGAAACGCAGTCGCGAAGGGACTCAAGGCGAAGCCTTGGGTAAAGACCTCGCTGGCACCTGGCTCAAAGGTTGTCACCGAGTACTACCAGAAGGCTGGGCTTACAGACGATCTGGACGCCCTAGGTTTCAACTTGGTTGGTTACGGTTGCACCACCTGCATCGGTAACTCAGGACCACTAGCAGATGAGATCTCCGCTGCCGTTAATGAGAACGACCTGGCTGTTACCGCTGTGCTATCTGGTAACCGCAACTTCGAAGGTCGCATCAACCCAGACGTGAAGATGAACTACCTAG
>CAYOXP010000026.1:9187-10817 GCA_964407995.1 uncultured Aquiluna sp. | reverse complement strand
CTGGCACCAAATCGCCAATCGTTACGCTCACCCCAGCACCAACCCTAGATCGCACATACTTTGTGAAGAACCTGGTTGAGGGTGCTGTAAACCGCGCTGAGCGCGTCGGTGAAGAGCTGGCAGGTAAGGGAATCAACGTTTCCCGTGGCCTGCACCTAGCAAAGATTCCAGCACCTGGCATTGTCCCAATCGGCAACGCTGACCCAGGTGTTCTTGAGCGCACCGGCTCTGGCTTCCTGACACCACTTTGGGTAGAAGGAACATTGCGCGTTTCAACCACAATCGTTGAATTCGACGGTCCGACCACCAAGATCAACGAGCACCCAAGGCCCTTAAAGCAGAAGGACTGGGATGCTGTGGTTGCTCTAACCGAGAAGACCATCAAGGAAAATGACGCTGAGTGGCTAGTCGTTGCTGGCGCTCACCCTGAGATTGTTGAGTCTGGCGAAGTTATTGACCTACACCCACTGTTCGACCGTATGGACCAGCTGGGCGTGAAGGTAATTCTTGACACTTCGGGTCCTGCTCTTCGCTACTGGGCTCAGAAGGGCAACGCAACCGTCATGAAGCCAAATGCACACGAACTTGCAGAGTGTGTAGGGCGCGACCTAAACACCATTGGTGATGTGATTGACGCAGCTCGTGAACTAAACGAGTGGGGCGTCAACTGCGTGATGGCATCGCTAGGCGTTGACGGCATCATTGCCGTTACCAAGACTCACGCAATCCACGCTTACACAGCCCCAGTAAAGGTAATCAACACTGTTGGTGCCGGTGACTCGACAATCGCTGGATTCCTCTCTGCAGTTACTGCACACCCTGCCGAGAAGGACGCCTTCGGCGTTGGCTTCGATGTAGCTGAGGGCATTTCAGCTGCCGTCCAGTGGGGTGCCGCAAAGGTTCAGCAGGCAACCAGTGGTTTGCAGTCAATCGACAACCTGGTTGATGCAACCGTAGAACTTATTCCAGACCGCTCTCGCCTGCTTGGCGAGCCAGCCAAGGCCTAAAGGAGGCATCAGATGGGTGTTGTAAACAGCGAAGAATATGGAGAGATGCTTGACCGCGCTAAAAAGGGCGGTTTTGCTTATCCAGCGATCAACGTATCTAGCTCACAGACTCTGAACGCAGCCCTAGCAGGCCTTCAGGCAGCTGGCTCGGACGGCATTTTGCAGGTAACCACCGGTGGTGGTGACTACTGGTCTGGTTCGACCATCAAGAATCGTGTTTCAGGTGCCCTAGGCTTTGTTGCCTTTGCGCGCGAAATGGCAAAGAACTACGACATCAAGGTTGCACTGCACACTGACCACTGCAACTTTGAGCAGCTAGACACTTTTGTGAAGCCGCTAATCGCACTTTCCGAAGAGGCTGTCAAAAATGGTGGCGAGGCTTACTTCAACTCACACATGTGGGATGGCTCCGAGGTTCCACTGGCTCAGAACCTTGAAATCGCAAAAGAGTTCCTTACCCGCACCAAGAACATCGGTTCGATCCTTGAGATCGAAGTTGGCGCTGTTGGTGGCGAGGAAGACGGCGTTGAAGGCGCTATGGGTGAGCACCTTTACTCAACCGTTGCAGACGGCATGGCAACCGCAGAGGCACTAGGCCTAGGCGAGAACGGTCGCTACATGAC
>CAYOXP010000026.1:0-9087 GCA_964407995.1 uncultured Aquiluna sp. | reverse complement strand
GACCACATGTTCCGCAACTACGACGGAGTTCTAAAGGTTGACGGTGACGTAGGCAACAAGAAGACCTACGACCCACGCGCCTGGGGTAAGTTGGCTGAGGCTGGCATGTCAGAGCGCGTTGTCGAGGCAGCTCAGCAGCTAGGTTCCGCTGGTAAGTCCAAGTGGTAAAAAATTGATTAAGACCCGCTCTTCGGAGCGGGTTTTTTCCTTAAGTTATCTAGCCGCTTTGTTACTTACGTCCTGGCCGGCTGCCTTGAGGTCTTTTCTTAGCTCTTTTGGAAGCGAGAACTGCACATCTTCTTCGGCTGTAGTAATAGTTCGGACGTCTCCATAGCCTTTTTCCGCAAGGTGATTTAGAACCCCGTCTACGAGATCTTCTGGGACAGAGGCGCCGGAAGATACTCCGACAGACTCAACGCCCTCGAACCATTCGTCTTTTATTTCATGAAAGTCATCGACACGGTAGGCAGCCTTTGCACCGGCATCCTTGGCAACTTCAACAAGGCGAACCGTGTTTGAGGAATTGGCTGACCCTACGACAATCACTAAGTCAGACTGGGCGCCGACCTTTTTGATTGCCACCTGTCGGTTTTGCGTCGCATAGCAAATGTCATCACTCGGAGGATTTTGCAGAGTTGGGAACTTCTCGCGGAGTGCCACAACGGTCTCCATAGTCTCATCCACTGAAAGGGTTGTCTGACTTAGCCAGATGACTTTGCTTGGGTCTTTGATCTTTGCTTTTTCTATGTCTTTTGCACCATCGATGAGCTGCACGGCGTGAGGGGCTTCACCCGCGGTTCCCTCGACCTCTTCGTGGCCTTCGTGGCCAACGAGCAAGATGTCGTAACCCTCTTTGTCAAAGCGCTGCACTTCACGGTGAACCTTGGTTACCAGTGGGCAGGTTGCATCAATTGTCTGCTGATTACGCAACTTTGCGGCCTCAACAACGGCTGGAGAAACACCGTGTGCGGAAAAGACCATCACGCAACCCTCGGGAGCCTCATCGACCTCGTCAACGAAAATTGCACCGCGCTTTTCAAGTGATGCCACCACATGTTTGTTGTGGACAATCTGCTTGCGGACATAAACCGGGGCGCCATAGTGATCTAGGGCTTTTTCAACTGCAATCACTGCACGGTCAACACCCGCGCAATAACCTCGGGGTGCGGCTAAGAACACCTTCTTGGAGCCAATAGTGTCGGGCTGGTCGGTATTCTTGATGGAAGTCACCCCACAATTCTACGAATCAATCTCAGGAGGCCGAATTGGAAACTGATTCGGCTATCGATAATCAATCGAAAGTTTCCTCCGAGAATTCCCCTTGGCAGGTCTCACAGCTATCTAGAAGCCTCAAGGACTGGATCGAAAAACTAGGTCGAGTTTGGGTTGAGGGTGAGCTTCAGGCCTACTCAGAAAAGCCGGCCGGAGTATTTGCTTCGATTCGTGACTTAGATGTCGAAATGTCAGTAGAGGTCCATGCCTTTGCCAACTCGGGAGCTGACATAGCGCCAGGTCTTGCCCAAGGAGATCGGGTTGTAGCACTGTTGCAGCCAGCCTTCTGGCCAAAAAATGGCAAGCTAACAATGCGCGTCACCAAGATGCACAAAGTAGGCCTGGGTGAACTTTTAGAACGTCTCGAGAAGCTTAAGCAGCAGCTGATTGCAGATGGCCTCACCAACCCAGCGCGCAAGAAACCTCTGCCGTTCCTCCCACAGCGAATTGGCCTAATTACCGGTGCCGACTCGGATGCCGAAAAAGACGTTCTCCAAAACGCCAAGCTCCGCTGGCCAGAAGTGCAGTTTGAGGTAATTAACACCCACGTCCAGGGCGATAAAGCCGTGAATGAGATTCTCTTCGCCCTTGGCGAGCTAGACGCTAACCCCGATGTCGATGTGATCATCATTGCAAGAGGTGGCGGCAGTTTTCAGGATCTTTTGCCCTTCAGCGATGAGCGATTAGTGCGTGCCGCAGCTGCCCTTTCGAAGCCATTCGTTTCGGCGATTGGTCACGAGAATGACCAGCCGCTACTAGATCTCGTTGCCGACCTTAGGGCATCTACTCCAACGGATGCAGCAAAACGAGTGGTGCCGGACGTTGTGGAAGAGCGTAGAAACATCTCGGTCGCTTTACAGCGCATGTCACTTCGAATTTCTAGTTACCTAGACACCCAAATGCAATTGATCAGAGCAATGACTTCTAGGCCCGTGCTCGCAAGCCCTTACGGTGTTGTGGAAGCCCAGGAAGAGCTAATCAAGCTTTCAAATAGACGTATTCGTGAAATCTTTGACTTCCGTTTGCTGCAGGGCACGGCTGAAATCAAACAGCTTCATGCCCGAGCCAGGTCGCTCTCCCCCACGCTCACACTTGAGCGTGGCTATTCGGTTATTACCGATAAAGACGGCAAGGCAATCAAGTCACTCAAATCAGGGCAATTGTTCTTAGTGAAGACCCAAAAACAGGAAATTTCCGCTACAGCCAACGAGGTTAAGGATCTCAAATGACAGACATTTCAAAACTTTCCTACGAGCAAGCTCGCGATGAACTCCAGCAGGTCGTTAGCCAACTGGAACAGCAAAACATCTCCCTGGAGTCTTCAATGGCGCTCTGGGAGCGCGGTGAGGCGCTGGCCAAGCACTGTGAAGAGTTTTTAGCTGGAGCTAGAAAGAAGCTTGATGCGGCAACCAAAGATCGCGAGGCTAAGTGAGTAGCGCAAACCATCGAGCAAAGCAGACGGTTCGCAATCTAGTTTTCTCACTCCTTGTCACTTTGGGGCTCACCATCGCAATCGTGCTAGCGGTTCCCCGCGATGACAGCAACCGTATTCAGAAGATTGACTATGTGAGCATTGCTGCCGAAGTTCAGCAGACAGTTGGCACTGATGTCTTGGCACCTGAAATCCCCAAAGACTGGTGGGCCAATGGTGCTCGACTTGAGACCTCACTTGGAGTGGAAACCTGGTACGTCGGATTTGTTACCGAGGACAGCCAGTACATCGGTCTAACACAGGCCTTTGAATCTAACCCTTCGTGGTTGGCTAACCAGCTACAGGGCAACTGGCAAGACGGAACTTTAGACATTGAGGGCCGCACCTGGGAAATTTGGCCAACCCTGAGTCCCAGAATGCCGGCCGGTACCAAAGAGTACGCTCTTGTTCACAACTACGAAACAAGCTCCGTTGTAATCTATGGAACGGCCGATGAAGCCCAATTCCGACTGTTAGCTACGGCTATCAGCAAAGAACTCAACCAAGGAGAATAAATGGCACGCCCGCAAAACGCTCGCGAAGCTTGGCACGCTCTGGTTGATGGTAACCAGAACTTTGTTCATGGCACCCCGGCCCACCCTCGCCAAGACGTTGATGTGCGCAAGGCCATCGCCAACAAACAGACTCCTTTTGCCGCCTTGTTCGGATGCGCAGATTCACGACTAGCCGCAGAAATGATCTTCGATGTTGGCCTGGGCGATCTTTTTGTGGTTAGAAATGCCGGTCAAGTCATCGCCGAGACAATTCTTGGCTCGCTTGAATTTGCGGTTGAGGTGCTAAAGGTTCCTCTGATTCTCGTGCTGGGCCATGACGAGTGCGGTGCGGTGCGGGCAACGATGGATGCGGCAGACGGAAACCTAGAGGTTGAGGGTGAATTTATTCACAACCTCGTTAGCAGAATCATGCCAACAGTTCAGCGAAGCCATGAGCAAGGTGAGACTTCAATCGATGAGATCACTTCACGCCACGTGGCAGACACAATTGATGAGCTGCTAGATCGCTCAAAGGTAATCTCAAACGCAGTGAAAACTGGCAAACTTGCAGTGGTTGGCGCCAACTACAAACTCGAACTTGGTGAAGTCCACATGGTGGTTTCACACGGCGACATCTAGAAAAAGGAAACAATGGAGTACCGCATCGAACACGACACCATGGGTGAAGTGAAAGTACCTATCAACGCCCTGTATCGTGCACAAACTCAGCGCGCAGTCGAGAACTTCCCTATTAGCGGAACTGGCTTGGAGCGCGAACACATCATTGCACTTGCGCGCATCAAGAAGGCCGCAGCGATGGCTAATACCAAGCTTGGCATTTTGGCAAAGGATGTCTCTGACGCGATCGTTGCGAGCGCCGATGAGGTGATTGCAGGTAACCACCACGACCACTTCCCAGTAGACGTCTTCCAGACCGGCAGCGGTACAAGCTCCAACATGAACATGAACGAGGTGCTGGCAACTCTTGCTACCGCAAAGCTTGGTTCAGAGGTTCACCCAAACGACCACGTGAACGCCTCCCAGTCCTCCAACGATGTCTTCCCAACCTCGGTGCACGTTGCTGTTACTAACGCGTTAGTAAACGACCTGCTGCCTGCGCTTGACTACCTAGCCAAGTCTTTGGAGAAGAAGGCGGTTTTGTGGAAGGACTTGGTAAAGCCAGGTCGCACCCACCTCATGGACGCCACCCCCGTGACCTTCGGCCAGGAATTCGCTGGCTACGCGGCACAGATTCGCTATGGAATTGAACGTGTGAACGCTGCCCTACCTCGCGTGGCCGAGGTGCCGCAAGGTGGAACCGCTACGGGCACTGGAATCAACACCCCAAAGGGCTTCCCGCAAGAGGTAATCAGCCTTCTTGCAAAGGAGACTGGCTTGCCTATCACTGAGGCACGCGACCACTTTGAGGCACAAGGTGCCCGTGATGGTCTTGTCGAGGCTTCAGGCGCGCTCAAAGTGCTTGCGGTAAGCCTGACCAAAATCAACAACGACATTCGATGGATGGGTTCAGGGCCTAATACTGGTCTGGCCGAACTGAACATTCCTGATTTGCAGCCTGGCAGCTCAATCATGCCTGGCAAGGTAAACCCAGTGATCCCAGAGGCTGTGCTCATGGTCTGCTCGCGAGTTATTGGAAACGATGCGACTGTCACTTGGGCAGGGGCGACCGGCAACTTTGAGCTGAATGTTGCCATCCCAGTCATGGGTAACGCGCTTCTTGAATCAATTCGCTTGCTTGCCAACTCAATGCGAGTTCTAGCCGACAAGACAGTTGATGGTCTTGAGGTGAACGAAGCCCGCGCAAAGGCTTTGGCCGAGTCAAGCCCGTCAATTGTGACACCACTCAACAAGTTCATCGGCTACGAAGCGGCTGCCAAGATCGCCAAGCACTCTGTTGCCAAGGGAATCACCGTGCGCGAAGCAACTGTTGAGCTTGGCTACGTAGATGGCGAAAAACTGACCATGGAACAGCTAGACAAGGCACTCGATGTCTTGCCTATGACCCGCCCGCCACAGTAACCAAATTCATGCTCGGTTGGGCAATTGCAATTGCAAAGCCCAGGAGCAAATACGGCCCCAGAGCGATTCTCGCTTTGGGGTCTTTGGTTTTAACCCATACGACCGTTGCCCATACTGATGCCACCACAAAACCTATCGCCAGGGAAACAAGCACCAAAAAAGGCGAATGCCAAGCCAGCAGCGCGTTGAGGGTGACTAGGAGTTTGACGTCGCCCATGCCGAAGTCAAGAGTGGCTGCCATCGCATAACCGACGCCAAAAGTTATTAGACCTGCTATGAGCGCAAACATCAAAGCATCAAATTGCCACGTGGAGAGCGCGTGTGCCGAGATCACAAGATAAGTAATCGCGATTAGGGGAATCGTGATCCTGTTTGGAAGCCGATGCTCTCTGAAGTCCGTAACAATCAAGCGAAGCGATGTAATCAGCAAAAGCCCGAGTGGGATGAGCAGCAGTAAATCAATCATGGCCAGAACCTAGCCACAATAAGAACGGATTGCTTTGAGTTATCCCCAGCTAGTCGAGCAGGTCAGTCACCAACGCGGCAATCTCACTGCGCTCTGAGCGAGTAAGGGTTGTGTGACTAAATAGCGGCTGGCCCTTCAAAGTCTCGACCACAGATGCAATTCCGTCGTGACGTCCAACACGAAGGTTGTCGCGTTGAGCAACGTCGTGGGTAAGCACCACGCGCGACTTCTGACCGATACGAGAGAGCATGGTTAGCAGAACGTTGCGCTCGAGTGACTGTGCCTCGTCAACGATCACGTAAGTGTCGTGAAGTGAGCGGCCACGAATATGAGTTAGCGGAAGCACCTCGAGGATCCCTCGGTTCATGACTTCCTCGATTACCTCTTTGGAAACCAGTGCTCCAAGGGTGTCAAATACTGCCTGAGCCCAAGGGTTCATCTTTTCAGCCTCGGTTCCCGGTAGGTAACCAAGCTCTTGACCACCTACCGCGTAGAGCGGGCGGAAGACCATGATCTTCTTGTGCTGGCGGCGCTCTAGTACCGCCTCTAAGCCTGCACATAGAGCCAAGGCACTCTTACCGGTACCGGCACGGCCCCCAAGGGAAACGATTCCAATTTCAGGATCTAGAAGGGCATCAATCGCCAGGCGCTGCTCCGCCGAACGGCCATGTACGCCGAATACTTCACGATCACCACGTACCAGCTTGACGGTCTTGGCTTCAGTGACGCGACCTAGGGCACTACCCCGCTCCGAGTGAATAATCAGACCGGTGTTGACTGGCATGCCCTTGATATCTGGATGTGAGATCTCTTCCGTGTCGTAGAGATCGGCCATCTCATCTCCCGAGAGAGCAAGGTCAGCGATGCCATTCCATTCATCGGTGGCAAGTTCGTGCAAGTATTCCTCAGCGCGGATGCCAATGGACGATGCCTTCACACGCATTGGAAGGTCTTTTGACACGACTGTAACGTCGAAGCCCTCTTTACTCAGGTTTGCGGCTACCGCGAGAATTCTTGAATCGTTGTCGCCGAGCTGGAATCCTGTTGGCAAAACACTTTGATCGATGTGGTTGAGCTCCACTCGCAAAGTGCCACCATCGCCGACTTCAACAGGGAAATCTAGCCGCTCGTGCTTTTGGCGCATGTCATCTAGGTAACGAAGTGCCTTGCGAGCAAAGTAGCCAATCTCTAAATCATTTCGCTTCTTCTCAAGCTCGTTGATCACAACGATTGGTAGGACCACTTCATGCTCTGCAAATCTGAACAGCGCCTTAGGGTCAGAGAGTAAAACTGAGGTATCAAGAACAAAGGTGCGAACCTTTTGCTCTGCGTTTTGCTTATGGGCCTTGCTGCTCACCGCCTCCACAGAATCAACTTTTGACTTTGACCTGGGGCTTGAGCTAGCTGGCATCAGCTCTCCTTCTGTGGCGCTTTATGTGAATCTACGCCCGCTTTTTTCGGATATGGATTCAAGACACGCCCATATCCCAGAGCTTTACCTAACTGTTTACTTACGCACCGAATCTGCGGTGGCGACGTTGAAAATTGCGAAGGGCACGAAGGAAGTCGACCCTTCTGAAATCTGGCCAGAGCGCTTCGGCGAAGTAGAACTCGCTGTTTGCGCTCTGCCACAGCAAGAAACCACTAAGCCGTTGTTCACCTGAGGTCCTTATCAACAAATCCGGGTCAGGCTGACCAGTTGTGTACAGGTGCTCGGTGATCAGCTCGGGTGTCAGCGATTCGGCCAAGTCGTCGATACTGGCCCCGCTTGCAGCTTGTTTTTTGATGATGCTTCGAATGGCATCGGAAATCTCTTTTCGGCCTCCATAGGCAACTGCGAGATTGACGTGAGTGCCGGGGTTATTTGAGGTTGCCTGCTGAGTTGTCAAGAGTCGCTGCGCTGCATGAATTGGCAGCGACTCAATATCGCCCACAATCTGTAGCTTCCATCTACCTGCCTGCTGCAAGGTTTCGGCCAGAGAGCAAATGATCTCGATCAGATCATCGAGCTCTTGAGTACCTCGACCCTTGAGGTTGTCTGTTGAAAGCAAGTAAAGAGTTACGTGTTCGATCTTCAGATCGGAACACCAGCCCAAAAAATCAACAATCTTTTTGGCGCCTGCTGCGTGGCCATGGCCGGCTTTTTCAAAACCCTGAAGCGTGGCCCACCTGCGATTGCCATCGACCATCACGCCAATATGCTTGGGCATATCGGCAGATCTGAGCCCAGTCTCGATTCGCTTTTCGTAGAAGCGATAAAGCAGGTTTTGCACGACTTAAGGTTATTGCAACCTCTGCTAGGTAAAGTAATTTTCATGACCGAGCAACCAGATCCACTTTACGTTCCCCTGAGCGAACTGAAGGGGAACCCTAATGCTGATGAAGATAGGCCGAGCTGGCGCGGCTGGATTCACACCGGAGTGCTGCCCTTTGTGATTGCTGCCGGAGTATTGCTAATTATTTTCTCCCAGGGGTGGGTGGCCAAGACTGGCGCTTCAATTTACTTCGCCAGTTCGATACTGCTCTTTGGTAATTCGGCTTTGTATCACCGGTTTCGTTGGCGTCCAACAATCAAGAAGCTTCTAAAGAGAATTGATCACGCCAACATTTTCTTGTTGATTGCTGGCACCTATACACCTCTTAGCCTGCTGGCCCTAGAAGCAAACAAAGGCCTAACGCTATTGATCGTCGTGTGGGCAATTGCACTGTTCGGAATCGGATTCAGGGTCTTTTGGATCTCTGCACCTAGATGGTTATATGTGCCGATTTATCTCGCGCTCGGATGGGCGGCTATTTTCTTTATCGGAGATTTCTTTGAAGCAAACTGGGTTGTTATGACCTTGGTTATTGCCGGTGGACTTTGCTATTCGGTCGGTGCCGTAATTTACGGAATCAAAAAACCAAATCCAAGCCCTAAACATTTTGGTTTTCACGAGATTTTTCACGCACTGACGGTCGCGGCATTCTTCTGCCACTGGGTGGCAGCGCTATTGATCGGACTTAGTCCGCTTCCGGGGTCTCTCGGCTTGGCTTCTTAGGTGGAGCTGGGCGTTCTGGCTTTTTAACCTCAAGGTTAGCTAGCTCTTCTGCTGCTAATTTCTGGCGAATCTCGGTGCGGTATCGAGTTCTGCGAACCCTGCGGTTCATGTCAAAGAACAATCCAACCGCGATTGCTGTAATTCCGAAGGTGACCAAAAAGCCGATAGTTCCCGGTGAGTTGTATGTGTCATCTGGGACCGGAGTTGGGGTGGTGGTTGCTTCGGTGAGCAAGAGCATCAGGAAGTTCATGCAATAAGTATCCCGTATACCTAATAACCTTGATGGGTGACCAACCAGAATTCTGA
>CAYOXP010000025.1:0-10989 GCA_964407995.1 uncultured Aquiluna sp. | reverse complement strand
GTGTAAACACCAGCGAAGTCAAAACCCATCGAACCATCTTTGGCTTCCATGCGCGAACTGAAACTTCCTCCAACCCGAAGATCAACTTCAGAATGTGGGCAATACCAATCTTCTGATGCAAAGTTCCAGTGCACGATGTGATCGGGGTTTGTGTAGGCATCCCAAACCTTGTCGAGTGGAGCGTTTACGGTGACTTGAACCGAAAGTTTCATTCTCGAATCCTATTGGAGCGGGTGTAGGTTTTGACTGTGACTGAAAGCGTAAAGGGACCTCAGAGCTATTTTCCTTCTATCGAGAAGAAATACGGCCAACCAGTTGAGCATTGGTTTGGTGTTTTAGAAGGTCACAAAGGGAAAGCCCACATGGAGATGGTTGCCTTCCTCAAGTCGGAACATGAGTTAGGTCATGGGCACGCTAACGCATTAGTTGCATACTTCAGAGCTAAAAACGGACTTTAGTTCGATCACTGGCAATACTCTTATCTGGTGTCGCGCAGGGGACTAATTCTTTTTCTTCTGGCAGGTCTGTTTTGGGGCCTGCCCTATTTCTTCATTGCCGTAGCGCTTGAGCATTTCTCAACCCCAACTATTGTTTTTGCTCGAACCTTTATCGGCGCCCTGGTTCTGATTCCCTACGCGATAAAAACGGGTGCAGCGAAAAAGGCAATCAAAGCTTGGCCTTACGTTGTGCTCTTTGGAATCTTGGAGATGGTCGGCCCCTGGTTCTTGATTACAGAAGCCGAGAAGCACATCTCATCCGGCCTTGCCGGACTTTTGATTTCGACCGTACCGTTTTTCGCGGTTGCGATTCTTGCTGTTGTATTCAAGGACCGCACTGCATTGAGGCCGGTTCCGCTGACAGGCATGGTTATTGGCTTTATCGGCGTTGCCGCTTTGGTCGGTATTGATTCCATCCTGGGTCACGCACAACCCCTTTGGATCGGGGCCATTGTGTTGGCGGCTGTCGGGTACGCCATTGCCCCGATCATGGCCAACCACAAAATGAAAGAGGTTCCAACCTCTGGCGTGATCGGGTTGAGCATGGGCCTGGTTGCCCTGCTCTACAGCGTGCCGGCAGCTTTCGAGATACCCGGAGAGCTTGCTGCTAACCCACCAATAGATGGCTGGATTGCACTTCTAGTTCTTGGTTTGGTTTGCTCCGCACTGGCTTTCGTAGTTTTCTTCAACCTCATCAAAGAAGTTGGGCCAGTAAAGGCCAGCCTGATTACCTATGTGAATACTGCGGTTGCACTGCTGTTGGGGACCGTCTTTTTGGCCGAACCAGTTACACCTGGTCTTCTAATTGGAATTCCGTTGATTACCGTTGGCCTCTACCTGAGTGCTAAAAAGTAGTCATGGAATCGCTAGCAGCGCTCGTTGCCGGAATATTTGCCGGTCTAATCGCAATTTCAATCCTCGACATTGTCTTCGCTGTTTTTTATAGACGGGGCAAGGTCAAGCTCTGGGTCCCAACGGTAATCAATTCAATTGTTGGCGTTGCTGCGCTATGGGCAGTCAGCGTTTTCTGGACATTGGCGATTCCGGTTTTGATTGGTTTGATCACCTCATCAATCATCATCACCTGGCCAAAGAAAAAGCGGGCTGAGTAACTCAGCCCGCTGAATCTACCTCTATTTAGAGAAGCGGCAAGGCGAACCATGCGGCTGCGGTGGCAAGTGAAACAACCAACAGGTTTAGGTTCATCTTCAAGGTGTACTGACTCTCCTTGCGCTTAGAGTGCAGGATCATTGCGCCAACCATGGTTAGGGCTAGACCAAGCGCGGCAGCTACTGCGAACCAGATCGCCCAGTCGTAGCCCAGGTAGTAGCCAATTGGTGCTAGTACGACACCGGCAGCACCTAGAAGTTCAAGCCATGCAATTAGACGGACCACTCCAAATGGAGTCTTTTCTACCCAACCAAAACCTGCAGCTAGCAGGGTCTCCTTAGGGCTAAATGCCTTGAACTTTCCTGCCTTGAAAAATGAAAATGCGGTGAATAGCGAAAGTGCTGCACCGACGATGGTGATAACGATGTCCACGGGTCTCCTTATAGTTTTGTCTAGTCCCACTAGACAATTTACATCTACCCTACCTGAAAAATCAAATGTTATGGTTAACACCATGGAAATCAAGGCAGAGTGCGAACGCAAAGCAGGCGGATGGTATGTGCGCGTTCCTGAGCTGGATAACCTGCTTATTTCCACCAAACGTCTAGACATGGCCACCGAGCAAATCAAGGATCTGGTTCACGAATACCAGGGCGTTGATAGATGCGATGTGGTGGTCAAGGTGGAGGCAGCGATGCCTGGAATTATGTGTGATCTTGAGGCAGCTCAGATCAAAATGCGTGAATCCCAGCGCTTGCAGGAAGAAGCTTCACGCGAGATTCGCGACGTTGTGGCAAGGCTCAGAAATGAGGGCCTAAGCATGCGCGACATTGGAGTCTTGCTACAAATTTCCCCGCAGCGAGTAGCACAGCTAACCGACAGCCTTTAGTCTTAGCCGCATGTCAACGGCGACCAGAATCACCACCGAAGTTCGTGGCCACATTTTTCTCATTGGCCTAAATCGACCAGAAAAGCTAAACGCTGCAGATGAACAGATGCTGCAGGAACTCTCCCTTGCGTATGGGGAGCTAGATTCCAATCCTGACCTCTGGGTTGGTGTGGTTCACGCCCATGGTGATCACTTCACAGCTGGCTTAGACCTGCATGACTTAGGGCCAAAAATGGCTGCCGGAAAAATGACTCTTGTTCCCAAGGGTGGTCTCGACCCCTGGGGAATGACGACAAAACAAGTTTCTAAACCTGTTGTCATGGCCATCCAAGGAACTTGCTTCACTTTGGGTGTTGAACTCGCACTCGCCTCAGAAATCGTGATCGCCGCAGAGAATTCAAAGTTTGCCCAGTTGGAAGTGAGCCGCGGAATATTGCCATTCGGAGGAGCAACCCTGCGTTTCCCGAAGGCGGCGGGTTGGTCTGGGTCAATGCGCTATCTACTAACCGGAGACAGCTTCGATGCGGAACAAGCGCGAGAAATGCGGGTGGTGACCGAAGTTGTCCCTGTTGGTTCACAGCTCGACAGGGCGCTGGAGCTTGCTCAAAAGATTGCGGATCAAGCACCTCTTGCGGTTCAGCAGACCCTTGATTCAGCTCGCGCGATTTATTCAGACGAGCGTGAAAAGTTGATGCTCGCTAGTCGACTCGGTGTCCTTATGAAGACCAACGACGTTCAACGCGGGATGCAAGCATTTGCAACTAAGACCAAGGCGGAGTTCGAAGGAAACTAAAGACCTTTGTTAAGTAGCCAATACTCCAGGCAAAAAAGTTGTAGATAACCAACAATTGAGAAGGTTTACAAAATCGGCAAATTGTTGCCCTTCACGAAATTATTGGACCCACCTTCACTAATTCAAATCTTTGTGCGTGACTAGATGCCATGGATATCAAAGACGACATTCAATTAGACCTTGCAGAACTTGGTGAGCGCATCCTTGGTCGCTGGTCTCACATCAGGAAACACACCCGCGGAGTAATCGAAACCAAAGGCCTTCACAAGGTTGAAGGTGAGCCTATGGACAAGCACCGCGAGCGGGTGCTTCGAAACCTAAAGACTTTGGTGGCCGCTGGCGCGACTCAGTATGGCTTCCCCCCAGAGACCGGTGGTGAAAGCAACCCTGGCGGCTCACTTGCCAGTTTCGAGGAGCTTGTATTTGCTGACCCGTCGCTTCAGATCAAGTTCGGTGTGCAGTGGGGTTTGTTCTCCTCCGCCATTCTCTACTTGGGAACCGATTACCATCACAAAACTTTCCTGCCAGGTGCAGTGAGCCTTGAGATGCCGGGAGCGTTTGCGATGACTGAAACTGGTCACGGCTCAGATGTGGCCTCGATTGGAACCACCGCAACCTACGATCCGGAAACCAAAGAGTTTGTGATTCACACACCTGATCGCCACAGTTACAAGGATTATTTGGGTAACGCTGCTCTTCACGGCCACGCAGCTGTTGTTTTTGCTCAGCTTTACACCTCAGGCGTCAATCACGGAGTTCACGCCTTCTATGTTCCGATCAGGAAAAAGGGCAAACTGTTGCCCGGAATTGGATCTGAGGATGATGGGCTAAAAGGTGGTCTAAACGGCATTGATAATGGCCGCCTATTCTTCGAAAGTGTTCGAATCCCCAGGGCGAACCTTCTCAATCGCTATGCCGATGTTTCTGAGGACGGCGTCTACAGTTCAGTGATTGAATCCCCAGGCAGGCGCTTCTTCACCCAACTTGGCGCACTGGTTCAAGGTCGAGTTTCGCTTACCGGTGCCGTTACCAATGCTCAGAAACTGGCGTTGGACATCGCTGTTCGTTACTCGGAACAGAGGAAGCAGTTCCCAGGCCCAGATGGGGAAGAGCGAACCTTGATGGACTACGGTCGCCACCAGAGAAGGCTCTTGCCAGCGCTGGCGACCACCTATGCACAGATCTTCTCTCACCAAGAATTGCTTGACGCATTCCACGAAGTCTTCTCGGGCGCAAACGACACTGAAGAGACGCGTGCTGATCTAGAAACAGTTGCAGCAGCAGCCAAAGCCCTGAGCACAGAAAATGCCCTTGAGATTATTCAAGAGTGCCGCCAGGCCTGCGGTGGTCAGGGTTTCATGGCCGAGAACAGGCTTACTGGCCTGAGGGCAGACCTCGACATTTATGTCACTTTTGAGGGCGATAACAATGTTCTCTTGCAGCTAGTTGCAAAGCGCCTTTTGAGTGATTACTCGAAGGCCTTTAGGTCACCTGACTTCGGAACCCTGGCTCAGTATGTTGCCGGTCAGGTAGGAGAAGCTGCCATCAACCGAGGCGGCCTTCGCGGCTTGGCCCAGAACATCATTGACTTTGGCTCAACCGCCAGGTCGGTGGGATTCGTGAAGGACGAAGAGCACCAGCACCAATTGCTAACAGATCGAGTTCACACCTCAATCGCGAAGCTTGCGAATGCGATGAAGGGCGCTGGTAAAGATCCCGTCAAGCAGGCCGAGATGTTCAACCGCTATCAAAACGATTTGATTATGGCCGCGAAGGCTCATGGTGAATTGATTATGTGGGAAGCCTTTACCTCTGCCCTCAAAACCATCAAAGACAAAGACACTTTGCAGGTTTTGACTTGGCTCAGAGATCTCTATGGCTTCACTCTCTTGGAGCAAAACATGGCTTGGTACTTACTAAATGGCCGCATCAATTCGGCTAGAGCAGAGGCCATTACCGAATACATCGATACCAGATTGCTTCCACGTCTCAGGCCACACGCGACAGCGCTCGTTGATGCTTTCTTGCTAACGCCTGGGCTAGTTAGAACCAACTTGGCACAAGCCGAGGCAGAGCGCCGAGCATCAATCAAGCAGCTAGTGAGGAACTAATGCAAAACCAAGAGGTTTATTTTGTGGATGGTGTTAGAACTCCATTCGGCAAGGCTGGTGAAAAAGGTGTTTATTGGAACACTCGCGCCGATGACTTGGTAGTTAAGGCAACCATAGGCCTTTTAGACAGGCAAAAAGACTTTGATCGAGCCGCAATCGATGATGTGGCAATTGCAGCTACGACACAGCAGGGTGATCAAGGTCTAACTATTGGAAGAACGGCTGCGATCCTCGCCGGTTTACCTCAATCGGTGCCAGGGTATGCAATTGACCGAATGTGTGCCGGGGCCATGACGGCGGTGACAACAACTGCAAGCGCAATCGGTATCGGTGCATATGACATTGCCCTTGCGGGCGGAGTTGAGCATATGGGCCGTCACCCAATGGGGTTCAATTCAGATCCAAATCCTCGGTTCTTGGCGGAAAAGCTGGTTTCGCCGGATGCCTTGAACATGGGGTGTACGGCAGAGAAAATTCACGACAGGTTCCCTCACCTGACCAAGGAGAGGGCCGATGCGTTCGCAGTCGGATCCCAGAAAAAAGCCGCGAGGGCCTATGCCGAGAACAAAATTCAGCAGGACTTGATACCCATCTCTGCTGCCAGCCAGGAAGGCTGGAAGCTGATTACTCAGGACGAACTGCTAAGACCCGACTCAACTGTCGAGGGAATGAAGGACCTTAAGACCCCTTTTAGACCTCATGGCCGAGTGACAGCAGGAAATGCATCCCCACTTACCGATGGTGCAACCATGTCCTTGATTGCCGGAGAGAGAGCCATCAAGGAACATGGTTTCAAGCCTCGCATGAGGATGGTTTCGTTCGCATTTGCTGGTGTCGCACCAGAGATCATGGGAATCGGCCCAATCCCCGCGACAGAGAAGGCTCTCAAAAAGGCGGGCTTGAAAATGGATGACATCGATGCGATCGAGATCAATGAGGCCTTTGCTATTCAGGTGCTGTCATTCACCGATCACTTTGGTATTGCCGACGATGATCCTCGGGTAAACCCATGGGGCGGGGCGATTGCCTTTGGTCACCCTCTAGCCTCAAGCGGTGTGCGCCTCATGAACCAGCTATCAAGGCAGTTCGAGCTAAACCCATCGGTTAGATATGGCATGACAACAATGTGTATCGGTCTAGGCATGGGTGGCACCGTCATCTGGGAGAACGTGAGCTACAAGGGTTAATCATGGAAAAGTACCAGTCAATTCTTCGCGACGACGAAGTAGTAACTCATTCCTACGTATCTGACGTCAGGCTTCCTTCTGGGAAGATTCTTGCGCTACTGACTCTCGACAATGGCATGGATCACAACCGGCCCAACACCCTGGGTCCAGTCACTCTCCTCGAACTCAACGATCGACTCGAAGAGCTAAGGGCTCGAGCCAAATCCGGAGAGATTCATGGTGTTGCGGTCACCGGTAAGCCCTACTTCCTGGCAGCCGGTGCCGATCTATCAAAGGTAAACGAGGTGCCAGATAGGCAAAGTGGCAGGCTAATCGGAGAGCTGGGTCACGAAGTCTTAGGCAAACTTGGCGACATGGGGGTTCCAAGTTTTGTCTTCATCAATGGCCTAGCGCTTGGTGGTGGTTTGGAGATTGCGCTCAACGCAAACTACCGAACCGTTAATCAAGCAGCGCCAGCTCTTGGATTGCCCGAGGTATTCCTTGGGTTAATCCCGGGGTGGGGCGGAGCGTACTTGTTGCCAAATTTGATTGGCATCAAAAATGCCCTAAAGGTAATCATCGAGAACCCGCTGAAGCAGAACCGCATGCTCAAGCCTGAAGATGCTTTGGAACTGGGCATTGCCGATGTGATGTTTGATTCTGCAAGGTTCTTGGAAGAGTCGATTCTCTGGGCTGACCAGGTTATTGGTGGTTTGAAGGTAAAGCGCAAGCATGAACCGGGTGCAATAGAGAAAACCACGATGTGGGGACCGGCGGTTGCAATCGCAAAAGGCATGCTTGAAGAAAAGATTGGTAAGGTGCCGCTTGCCCCATACCGTGCACTAGATCTAATCCTGGCTGCGAAATCGGGAACCAAGGCAGAAGGCTTTGCAAGAGAAGACCAGGCAATCGAGGACATGATTGCTTCTGATCAGTTCAGGGCTTCTATTTATGCCTTCAACCTGGTCCAAAAGCACGCCAAGAAACCTTCTGGTGCTCCTGATTCGGCGCTCGCAAAACCTGTTACCAAGGTAGGTGTTCTGGGAGCGGGTCTGATGGCATCGCAGTTCGCACTGCTCTTCCTTCGCAGGCTCGAAGTGCCTGTTGTGATTACCGACGTATCTCAAGAGCGAATCGACAAAGGCTTGCAATACATCAAAGATGAACTTGCGAAATTAGTTGAAAAAGGCCGCCTTTCACAAGACGATCACAATCGATATGTCGCAAATCTCTCAGGCTCGCTTGATTATCAGGCCTTCGCCGATTGTGACTGGGTAATCGAGGCGGTCTTTGAAGAGCTAAAGATCAAGCAAGAGGTATTCGGCAAGCTTGAAGGCATCGTGAGAGATGACTGCATCCTCGCCACAAATACCTCTTCCCTTTCAGTTGATGCAATAGGTGCGAATCTCAAAAACCCAGAGCGTCTAGTCGGTTTCCATTTCTTCAACCCGGTTGCCGTTATGCCATTGGTCGAGGTAGTCAGGGCTAACAAAACATCTGACGAGGCAGTGGCAACCGCTATGAATGTCGCTAAGAAACTCAAGAAGACAGCTGTAATCACATCTGACTCCGCGGGCTTTGTCGTCAATCGACTGCTTGGCTATTTGCTTGGCGAAGCCATGCGCGCAGTCGACGAAGGTGCGAGTTTCGAGAAAGTCGCTGAGGCAATCGCACCCCTTGGCTTGCCTATGAACCCATTTGATTTGCTTGAGTTGGTCGGCCTAAAAGTCGGTGCCCATGTTCTTGACTCAATGCACGCCTTCAACGCAGAGCGGTTCTATGCAAGCGAGAACCTCCACAAGCTAGCCGAATACGGCAAGCTCCTAGAGCGTGACGGCAAGGGCAAGATCAAGGGCTATGACAAGAGAGCCGTTGAGATTGTTGGTAACTCAGGCTCTGGAGGCAGAAGCCCAGAGGAGATCTTCGAAGCGGTGACTGTTGGACTAGCTCGAGAGGTCAAGTTGATGCTTGATGAGGGTGTGGTTCACACCGCTCAAGACATTGATTTGTGCATGATCCTCGGTGCTGGTTGGCCATTCCACCTGGGTGGAATCACACCATATTTGGATCGCTCGGGAAGTAGCCAAAAGGCCTTTGGGTCAAACTTCCACGAACCTATGATTATTGGGGTCAGAGACTAAACCCAGCCCAATCTTTGGTTCACTACCTCGAGCTGGTTTAGCTCTTCGGTTGTGGCGCGTATTTCCTCTGCAACCAAGGTTGCAAGTTTGCGGGCGCAGGTTTCCGTATCTAGCATCATCAGCTTCGCGATGGTCTCACCTAGCTCGGGGTAGTCAAACTCGAAACGTCTGTAAGAGTTGAAAAAGTCCGAACGGTCGTGATCAACAGGGTTTGCGAGCCTGATCAGCTTCAATGCCTTATCTAGGGCGTAGCTCTTAATGTGTTGCTCTGCGGCGATCACCTCACCGCGGCGGTATCTGCCAACCCCAATGAGTGTGAGTGAGAGAAACAGCTCCCACTCTGTGGATCGATCGACATCTTTCGGCTTAGATCTCTCCGCAATCAACCTCATGCGCTCGGTGATGTTTTGCTTATCAACGGGGACGGAGTACTCATTCGCGGCACCTAGTTCAAGCTCTTGGTCCTCAAAAACGGCAAATTCGAGCAGGTCTCCGTTTCGGTACACAACTTTGAGCCCGTGTGCCGTTTCTCTGGGGCGAATAACAATCAGGTCAGTATCGGGTAGCCAGCTGAGGTCTTTGCGATACTGCTCACCTAGACCGTTCTTCACAATTAGGAAGAAGTCTTGGTCGCTGTATTCATCGACTCGTGAGTGGTCTGCGGCACTACCTGCGAACACCAGCCCAATGATGTTCGAATCTTGCTTGGCCGAAGCAATCAAACGGTTTTGGTATTCGAGGAACTTATCTAAAACTGCGCTCACCCTTTCAACACTAGCCACTAACCTTTTAGCCATGCTGCTTTCAGATCGCGATATCCGTTCCCAGATCGATGCCGGCCGTATTGGGCTAGAGCCACTGGACATGAACCTGCTCCAACCTTCGAGCATGGATGTTCGCCTTGATCGTTTTTTCAGGCTTTTCGACAACCACAAGTATCCGTTTATCGACCCCCGCGAGCAGCAGGATGATCTCACTCGTTTCGTTGAGGTTCAAAACGACGAGCCATTTATTTTGCACCCAGGCGAATTTGTTCTTGGGTCAACCTATGAATTTGTGAAACTACCTGAAGACATTGCTGCACGTCTTGAGGGAAAGAGCTCGCTTGGTCGCCTTGGCCTGCTAACTCACTCGACAGCCGGCTTTGTTGACCCTGGCTTCCAAGGCCACGTGACACTCGAGCTATCGAATGTTGCGACCTTGCCAATCAAGTTGTGGCCGGGAATGAAGATCGGTCAACTCTGCTTCTTCCAGCTTTCTTCGCCTAGCGAGAACCCTTATGGTTCAGCCAAGTATGGCTCTAGGTATCAAGGTCAGCGTGGACCAACGGCCTCTCGAAGCTACCTAAACTTCCACATCACCGATGTTGGTAACCAGCCGCTCTAGGCAAATAACCTTCTAGCTTCAATCAGGTCTTTTGAATAGACCTTGCGAAGCGCGTATTTATCGGCCGCCAATTCGCAAAGCTTCGCTATTTCATAGCTAAAACCCCTTGAGACAGCAAACCAAGGGGCCAGCTGCATCATGAGGTTTGTGAATCTTTTTAGGCGTTGGTGTTTTAGGCGGATGTGGCCATATTCGTGCCACAAAATCGCTTCATACTGCCTGATGGGTAATGCGAAGACCTCTCTGGAAAGGTAGATGCCGCTGTCTTTAGTAATTGCAAAAAAACCAGGTAGATCTAGTTCGTAAACCTTGGCTTTTTTGAAGCTCTCTACTTCGCGAACAGTGAGCTTGGAAAGCAGATCAAACTCTTTGGCTGCCTGAAACATCGGCTCTAGCTTCTGATTGCTAAGTGCCAGCAGGATGCCGGCCAGACCCAGCATTACCCATGGCGCGAAGCTTGCCCCCAACACGAACCAGATATCGGCGCCTTCTTGCAGTCGATAGTAGGTCTCGATAATCGACCAGGCTGCTATCCCGACCGCTGCAATCCCAGCAAACATCGCAGAAAAGAAAAGCCCGAACCAGATCGCGATGCCAATTTCAGGGGCTTTTTGAAATCGATTGGCCATCAGAAAAGGAGCGGAGGTTGAAACAAGTAGCAGATACTCAATAAGTATTACCAGTAGGTAGATTGAGCTTTCCACCTCGAAAGGCTACTACCCGAGAGCCTTCTTCAAAGAATCGATTTGGCTTGGTGAAAGCTGGCTGGCGAAGTGGCTAAAAACCAGGGCTGGGTTCATCGAAGACTCCATCGCATTCAACAACATCGAAGCCGTGTGCTGCTCACGAGTTTTGGTGGCAACAAACAAGAAGGTTCGGCCTTCGTGCTGCTCTTT
>CAYOXP010000024.1:6137-11131 GCA_964407995.1 uncultured Aquiluna sp. | reverse complement strand
GAGATAACCAGCAAGACTCCGGCAGTCCAATTGAATGCAATTAATCGCTTTCTATCGGTCAAAATCTTCGAGATACCTTGACCTAAAACTGCCCAAGCCACTGCTCCTGGATAGGTGAAGACTAAAAACACCAGTATGCAAGCTGCCGTTATGCCAATTCCAGCCTCTACCGGCACATAACTGGCCATGAAGCTCATGGTCACGACCCAAGCCTTGGCATTAACGAACTGCATGAGGATCGCTTTGAAGAACTTCGGTCTATCCACCTCATCGGGGCCGGATTTATATCCAGAACGGATGACCTTATAGGCGAGGTAGAGGATGTAGGCAAAGCCTAGGTACTTAACTGCCTGGTATAGGGCTGGAACTGTGTGGAAAAGAAGGCCAAGCCCCAAGCCGTTTGCAACCAGCATGGTGGTTAGCCCAAACATAATTCCGTTTACAAAAACCAACGAGCGTCTTGCGCCATGGTTGGCGCCCGCAGCAAGAAGGTAGGTGTTGTTTGGCCCAGGTGTGATTGAGGTCACGAAACCGAAGGTTGCGACTGCAATAAAAAGCTCGAATGGCACCCGCTAATTCTGGCACCTAAAAGCAATAGGCTTTTTCCATTGTTCTAGGGAGAAATGTGTCCAAGGCTCTAATGATTGTTGACGTGCAAGCAAGCATGTTTTTTGGTCCTTGGCCGGTACCGGAATCCGCGGAACTTCTCAAGAGAATTGGCGACCGGCTATTGAAAGCTCGCCTGGACGGCGAAGCCGTAATTCACGTTCAGAACGATGGACCTGAAGACGAGATGGATGCACCTGGCGAGCCCTGGTGGGAGCTTGTGCTTGCGCCAAAAGACAATGAATTAGTTGTTCGTAAAACCGAGCAGAATGTTTTTGCATCAAACCCAGACTTAGCTCAAGAGTTGAAGTCAAGAGGCATTGATGAGCTCGAGCTAATTGGCGTGCAGTCCGATCTGTGTCTTTTACAGAGCGCCAAGGGTGCGCATGAAAATGGCTTCAAAATCCAGGTTGATAGATCTATGCATGGCACCTATGACGGTGGCTACCCAGGCAGCGAGGATCCAACCCCACACTCGGTGATCTCTGATCGTGTTCAAGCTGAACTGGATGCCTTGGATTGAATAACCTCGTTGCCCTAGAGCCAAAGCAATTCCCTGCCTATTTGGAGGCGATAGAAATTGCCGGTGGCAAGGTAGTGCCGCTGAGTTCTGATGTTGAGGCACTTGTTTGGACTGACTACGCAAGGCCAGACCTATTAGCCGAAACTTTAGATTCCAACCCTCAGCTGAAGTGGGTGCAGCTGCCTTTTGCAGGCGTCGACGCCTTCAACTCGGTACTTCAGAAACCGGTGCTATTTACAAGTGCAAAGCGTTCATATTCAGAGCCTGTTGCCGAGCATGCACTAATGCTTTGTATGGCTCTGGGTAGGGTCATTCCAGAACGCGTGCGAGCCAAGAGCTGGGGCAAAAAACATGCCGATTCACTATTTGATGCAGATGTTTTAATTGTTGGTGGCGGTGGCATTGCTGAAAAGTTAGTAGCGCTACTTTTGCCGTTCAGGTCTCGAATAACCGTTATACGTAAGCGCCCCGATCAGAGGTTTGTGAACGGACCGAAAGTGGTTGGATTCGACCAGCTAGACGCTGAGTTGCCAAAGGCGCAATTCGTGATTTTGGCCTGTGCGTTGACTGATGAAACCAGGTTTCTTTTTGATGAAGATCGGTTCTCAAAGATGCGCTCTGATGCCTACCTTGTAAACGTCGCAAGAGGAGAAGTTGTGGAGCAAGGGGCTCTTTTATCGGCACTAGCCGATGGTGTTATTGCAGGTGCAGCAACTGATGTTACTTACCCAGAGCCTCTTCCCGATGGGCACCCGATGTGGGAAGAACCTAAGTTACTGATTACCCCTCACACTGCCGACACCATGCCGATTGTTACCAGACTGTTTGCAGAGCGATTGCGGGTGAACGTTGCGGCATGGCTAACGGGCGAAGAGCTCACTGGAATCGTTGACCCTGAGCTGGGGTATTAGTGGAACTTTCGACCTGGCTCGTATATGCACTTGCTGCCACGGGTCTTTCGCTGACACCGGGCCCAAATGGTTTATTGGCGCTTACCCATGGCGCACTTCACGGAACCAAAAAAACAATCGCCACCATTCTTGGTGGGAGCGTCGGCTTTGCCTTTGTGATCGCTGCTTCAATGTTTGGTATTGGTGCCCTGCTGCAGGCTTCTGTCGAATTGTTGATAGTTCTGAAATGGGTAGGTGGTGCTTACCTGGTTTGGTTGGGCGTTCAGGTTTGGAGATCGGAGCCAATTGGCGTGGATAAGACTCAGACTGCGAAAGTTGCCAAATCAGGAGCAATGTTCAGAGCCGGGCTTTTGTCGGCAGCGACTAACCCAAAGGGGATCTTGTTCTTTGTTGCCTTTTTGCCACAGTTCATCGATCCAAGCAGCTCGCTACTTTTGCAATTTGCGATTATGGCCGCAACTTTCGTAGTGATTGAGTTTTTCTATGAATTACTAGTCGCCGGACTGGCAGACAAGATTCAACCTCTTCTGAAGCGGGCAGGTAAAAACTTCAACCGAGTTTTCGGTGGAGTATTTATGGCAATAGGAGTGCTGCTACCACTTCGCTAGATGCCTAGCTTGTCCTTCAGCATGGTGATGTGACCCTTGGCTTTTACGTTGTATAGGGCATGGGTTAGCTTGCCATTTTCATCAACAACAAATGTTGAGCGAATGGTTCCCATGTATGTCTTGCCATACATGCTCTTCTCACCCCAAACACCGTAGGCCTCTTGCACAACATGTTCTGGATCGCTGAGTAAATCAAAATTCAGCGACTCTTTGGCCTTGAACTTCGCAAGCTTACTTGGCGCATCTGGGGAGACACCCAGCACCGTGTAACCTGCGGCCTTCAGTGTGTTTATGTTGTCGCGAAGCTCGCAAGCTTGGGTGGTGCAGCCAGGAGTTGATGCTGCTGGGTAGAAATAGACCACAACCTTGTTACCTTTTAGATCAGCCAAATTCACTGACTTCTCATCCTGGTTCAAAAGGCTAAATTCTGGGGCTTTGTTCCCCGCTTCAAGTTTCTGAGTCATGGGTAACTAAACATCACTGACTCAATAGAATTCCCGTGTGATCGCACTTACCACTGGCTTGCTTACAGGCCTAAGTCTGATAATCGCCATCGGGGCTCAAAATGCCTACATCCTCAGGCTCGGCCTCTCTCGCCAGCATGTATTTATCGCAGCGCTGTTCTGTTCACTCTCCGATGCGCTGCTGATCGTTTTAGGAATCGCAGGCCTAGGGGCTTTAATTCAGAGCGTTCCGATTTTGCTGGAGATTTTCAGGTATGCAGGCGCTGCCTACCTGACCTGGTTCGGCATCTCGGCTGTAAGGCGAGTATTCAAAACTGAAACCCTAGAGTCACAAGGGCAAAATGGCACTCTAAAGAAGACCTTGCTCACTCTTGCTGCAATTACTTTCCTCAACCCTCACGTCTACCTTGACACTGTGATTTTGCTCGGTTCAATCGGCAACCAGTTTGGTGATGATCGCTGGCTCTTTGCCCTGGGTGGTGCAACGGGCAGCTTCATGTGGTTCTTTGGCCTTGGCTATGGCGCAAAGCTGCTGGCAAAGTATGTGGCCAAGCCAATTTTTTGGAAGATTCTTGACTCGGTGATTGCGCTAGTGATGTTCGCAATCGCAGGAAGTTTGCTCTTTGCCTTGTAATTTTGTCTAGGGGTACTAGACTTATTTACATGAATCTACTTCCTGCCGATCTGCAAATGGGTGCAGTGACACTTCGAGTTGCAAATGTTGATGCCATGCTCAAGTTCTACACCGAAGGCGTTGGCCTCGAGGTAATCGCCACCTCGGGTAACGGATACGTTCTTGGTCATGGAGATAACCAAGTCTTGTTCCTAGAGCACTCGCCTCACCTAGCTCAGGCCGGCAGTCACGAAGCGGGCCTTTTTCACACGGCCTTTTTGTTTGAGACCGAGGCTGAGTTGGCCTACGTTGTGGCGACTGTTGCAAGCAAATATCCAGGCACTTTTACCGGTAGCGCAGATCATTTAGTTTCTAAAGCCTTCTACTTTGATGATCTGGAAGGTAACGGAGTAGAGCTTTATTGGGATAGACCAAGATCTCAGTGGCACATTGATGGCACCACCATCAAGATGGACACGCTGCCACTTGATCCAAATGCCTACCTAAACGAACACCTCAAGGATCTGGGATCGACTAAGGCGGGTATTGGCCACGTTCACCTCAGCGTTGGTGACTTGGGTCAGGCTAAAGACTTTTATGTCGACACTCTTGGATTTGATTTGACCTTCAATTACGCGAATACCGCGATGTTTGTATCTGCCGGTGGCTACCACCACCACATGGCGATGAACATTTGGCGATCTCGTGGTGCTGGAGTTAGGCAGCAAACGCTTGGCCTTGGAGACATGGAGATCAAGCTGGGTTCGAGCGAAGCAGTTACTGCCGTCTTGGATCGCGCCAAGTTCAATAATCGAGCCGTGAAAGACAACGGCGATTCGGTAATAATCAATGACCCTTGGGGAAACCAGGTAACTGTTCGGGCATAATCGGTTACATGAGTAACCCCGATAGTTTTGGTAATTTCGCAAATCGATCTAGTTCAAAGTGGCGCAGGTTTGCCCCTGATGTGATGCCTATGCATGTCGCCGAGATGGACTTCGAGGTTGCATTGCCGATTCGTCAGACAATTCACGACTTAGCAAATCGTTCAGATCTTGGTTACACCGGGCCAGTGCCAGAGGTCGCCGAGAGCTTCGCTGGTTTTGCCAAGAGCCGCTGGGGTTGGGAGATCGAAAAGGCCTCACTGAAGCTTGCAACTGATGTTGGAGTTGCTGCAGTTGAGCTCCTTCGGGTGCTGACTCAGCCAGGCGAAAAGGTGCTTATAAATAGCCCGGTTTACTCAAGTTTTTTCCATTGGATCGAAGAGGT
>CAYOXP010000024.1:0-6037 GCA_964407995.1 uncultured Aquiluna sp. | reverse complement strand
TGGATCTATCGGCTTATCGAGTTGAAAAGCCACAGGAGCTAATTCTTCGTGAAGCTAAGGTTGCGGTTGTTCCAGGTAACGACCACAGCGATAAGGGTGACTACGGCAGCTTTATCCGCTTCAACATCGCAACCTCAAAGGCGCGTATCACTGAGGCAGTTAGAAGAATCTCAGAGGTTCTTGAGGGCTAGCAGCAAGTCCTGAATCAGGTCATCTGCGTGCTCGAGACCGACCGAGAGTCGCAAAGTTCCCTGAGTAATACCCATCTTCTCCTGGGTCGCAAGATCCAGTCTGCGGTGAGTAGAGGATGAAGGGTGAGTAATCAGCGACCTGGAATCTCCAAGGTTGTTTGAAATATCGATTACCTCAAGGCCGTTCATAAATCTAAAGGCCTCTTCTTTGCCGCCGTCTAGCTGGATAGCAAGGGTTGTTCCACCCTTGGACATCTGCTTTTTGGCAAGGGCTTGATCTGGGTGCGAATCGAGGAATGGGTGCACCACGCGTGCAACACCATTTTGGCCTTCAAGTGCGCTCGCAACTGCAAATGCGTTGTCAGCCATCTTGTTCACTCTCATGCTCATGGTCTCAAGGCTCTTGGTTAGCACCCAGGCATTGAATGGCGAAAGGGCTGGGCCTGTGTGACGAGTGAAAGGCTTCAGAATCTCATCGACATACTTCTTAGTTCCAAGAACCGCACCACCGAGCACTCGCCCTTGGCCATCCATGTGCTTGGTTGCTGAATACATCACAACGTCTGCACCTAGGTCGAGTGGTCTCTGAAGTACTGGTGAGGCCATTACGTTGTCAACAATCAAGATTCCGCCTGCGGCATGAGTCAGATCTGCGACCAACTTGATGTCAACAATCTCCATAAGAGGATTGCTTGGAGTTTCGATAAACACTGCTTTGACTGGTGTTGCTAGCGCCTTCTGCCAGTTCTCCTCGGTGTTTGACTCCAGGATCTCTACCTGAACTCCCCACTTCGGCAAGATCTCAGTTAGCACTACGTAGCAGCTTGAGAACATTGCAGGCGATGCGACCACACGGTCGCCAGCTGAGACTAAAGATGCGATCGAGGCAAACATCGCACTCATGCCACTACCGGTTGCGTGTGCTGATTCAGCACCTTCGATAAGCGCAAGGCGCTCTTCGAACATCGCAACTGTTGGGTTGGCGAAACGGGAGTAGAGGTAGTGTTCCTCCGTCTCCATGAAAGACGCCTCTGCTTGTTCAGCAGAGTCATAGGTGAAGCCAGAGGTTAGGTAGAGGGCTTCAGAAGTCTCGCCAAAACCAGAGCGCGACATGGCACCACGAACCGCCACGGTGTCGGGGTGCAGTTCACGGCCTGTTGCCTTGTGAACCGGGTCGTTTAGGCCCCATGGGCGATTGCGCTTTGTCATAAGCCAAAAACTTACCGCCTCAGGCTTATTCTTGGCAGGTGTTTACTGAAGTTGAGGCCCTAGCTGCGAAGCTTTTTCAGCAGCATGGGGTAATCAACTACTCGTTTGCTTTTGATCGAGCAGTCCGCCGAGCTGGGCTATGCAACTACCGCGATAAAAGAATCAGCCTTTCAAAGCACTTCGTCGCAACCGCAACCATGGAGCAAATCGAGCAGGTTCTGCTGCATGAGATTGCTCATGCGCTCTGTGGGCAAAACGCCGGTCACTCAAAGGTTTGGAAACAGAAGGCAACCGAGCTTGGTTATCGACACGAAAAGATTGATGGCAACCCAATTGCTAAGCAGACCGCAAAGTATCGAGGGATTTGCCCAGGTGGCCATGAGCACTTCAGATCACGCAGGCCGACCAGACCACTTAGCTGCAAGCACTGTGCGCCAACATTTTCGAGAAGGTATTTGATTTCCTGGGTCGACTACTAATGGCTAGGCCCAATTAGTAGTGAGCAGATCACTGCACCTGCAAAAAAGTTGAGCCAGATAAATCTGCGCCAACCTTTGTTTGCATCCTCGCAAGACTGATCGGTTATAAACCAGTGCCTACCAACCACAAACAAATACGGCAGCGCTGCGACAGCTGCCCAGATGAATCTATCGGGGAGAGTCAGGGCGAGTAGTCCTGCCGATAGGTAGAGCGCAAACGCCAAACGAGTAGTTGGACGTGCTCCGATCTTCGTCGCAATTGAGGCGATCCCAGCTTCGCGATCGGCCCTGACATCCTGCACCGCACCAAAGGCATGCGATGCCATACCCCAAAGGAAGAAAGCGACCGTAGCAGCCATGAGTGAAAAATCTAAAACTGCATTTGCGAACCACAACCCAACCAGCATTGGGCCCACGAAGTGTGCCGAGCTGGTTATGGAATCTAGAAATGGAATCTCTTTGAACCTAAGGCCCTTGAGGCTGTAGGCGACGACCGCAAAAACCGTTACCCACAAAACAATCGTGCCCGCGATGTTCACCAGCGAGAGTGCGAGCACAAATGGAAGCGCCAGACCGAAGCTAATTAGAAGAACTGGTTTGTGATATTTCGGATCAAGAAGAGCCCCCTCAATACCGCCTTTGCGCGGATTCCGAAGGTCGCTCTCATAATCGAAAACGTCATTTACCCCATACATCAAAAGGTTGTAAGGGATGAGAAAGAACAAGCTGCCAACCACTAATACCCAGTCAACATCTTTCGTTGTGAAGTAGTAGGCGGCCGCAAATGGAAAAGCGGTGTTCACCCAAGAGATGGGCCTGGATGACCAGAAAAGCCTTTTCACAAGATTCATTTCTTTGGCCCCAGAGCTTCAAAAATCGCCGGCACCAGACCAAGGGCGAAAACTGTGTAGGAGAAATCTTCGATTGGCGCAAGCCAGATTTTGACTCCGCTAATCAGATTCTCGTCGTAGGCGACAATTCCTGAGTAGATGATCAGATTGTCAAAAACAGTAGTCAGCAGAATCAACACCACGCCAGCCAAGAAAAGCGCCGAGAAGCGAAGTCGCTTCTTGCCGATCACCAGCGCAATCATGCCTGCAAGAGCAGTGGCCAAGGCAAGAAGTAGGTAAGTCATCGCTCGCTACCTTTTTTGAACCATAGGTAGGAAACCAGTGTTGTGTAGCAAAGCAGGGTCAGAAAGAACAACTCTTCGAGAGGAAGCTCAGGGGCTATAAGGATCCCTGAGAGAAGTGTGGTTTGACCTCTAAAAAAGATCCCCAGTGCAATACCTACCAAATCGATTACGAGAAGCAGAATCACTGTGGTTGCTACCGAGATAGTTGTACGAATTGGGTGAGCAAATAAAGCTAGCTTTTGCCGAAAGTCAATCAGGCCCATGCCTAACAGGGAAAAAAGAAGTGCGCCGAGATAGGCGAAAGTCACTTCAAGCCCTTCCAGTTTGAAACTGGCTTTAGCTCACCCCTGGTTGGGCCCGAACTGCGGTCATCGATTAGGTGCTTGTAAACAAGTTCTGCACCAATTAGACACATCGGCAACCCGATTCCTGGGATGGTGTTGTGTCCGGTATAGAAGAGGTTCTTGAGTTTCTTCGAATAGTTCTTTGGTCTGAAGAACGCGCTCTGACTCAAAGTGTGCGCCATGCCAAGCGCTGTACCCGACCAGGCATTGAGCTCATTCTCAAAGTCCCTCGGGCCCATGGTTCTGCGCACCACGATCCGATCTGCAAGGTCTGGAATCTCACACCACTGAGCAATTTGTTCGATGACTCGGTCGGCCTCGGCCTCAAACGCCGGATCGCCGGAGCCGCCAATACCAGTATCTGCGGCCACAGGAACCAGAACGAAGATGTTCTCCATGCCTTCGGGCGCGACACTGGGGTCAGTTTTGGATGGCATGCAGATATAGAGGCTGGCTGGGTCGGGAACCTGACTCTTGCCATCAGCCTTGCGGAATACCTTTGCAAAGTTCTTGCTCCAGTCTTTGGTGTACAGAAGCGTGTGGTGATCAAGCTGTTCGATCTTGCCTTTCACGCCTAAATACATAAGCAACGCAGAAGGCCCAGGTTCCTTTTTGTCCCACCAGGACTGTGGGAGAGACTGGTGCTTGGGTTCGAGTAATTTGGTCTCCACGAAGTGAAGGTCGGCGCTCGCGACTACAACGTCTGCTCGGTATTCAGCCTCACCAACTCTGATGCCAATGGCCTTCCCGTTTTCGCCAATAATCTTTGTCACGGGGGAGGAGGTGTGAATTTCAACGCCTGCGTCTCTGGCAAGCCTTTCGATAGCCTCGATGATTGTGTAGAGGCCACCCTGTGGGTAAAAGACACCTTGGTTCATATCGACATGGGTCATCAGGTGATACATGCTCGGAGTGTTATAAGGCGAGGCCCCTAGGAAAACTGCTGGAAAGTTAAGCATTTTCTTTAGGCGCTCATCTTTTACGTACTTACCTGAGAAGTCATAAAGCGAAGTTAGAAGTAGCTTTAGGAATCGACCAAGCTTTGCGAGTACCTCTGGGTGCACAAAACTGCGAGCATCTCTGAAGTTTGTGTAAAGGAAGTGCTTGATCGATAACTCATAGGCCTCTTGAGCACTGTCGAGATACTGCTGAAGCTTTTCTCCAGATCCTCGTTCTACCGACTCAAACATTTGCTTTATTTCGCTGAGCTTGTCGCTCATCACCAGACAATCGCCTAAACCTTCATTGCGGGTTTGGTAAGCGGGGGAGAGGCGAACCAGATCCAGTTCTTTTTCGGCAGTGGTGCCCATCAGGTTGAAGAACTGCTCGAATGCATCTGGCATGAGATACCAACTCGGGCCCATGTCAAAGCGAAAACCATCTTTTTCCCAGAGGTACGCCCTGCCACCAAGCTTTTCTCTGGCCTCAAACAGCTTCACTTTCATGCCCGCTTTGGCTAAAAGTGCAGCAGTCGACAGACCTGCGATGCCGCCGCCAACTACAACAGCGGTTTTTTGACTCATGGCTTTGCTCCTAGAAAAGACTTCACGAGCAACCAAAACTTGACCCAGTTGCTCACGCTGATACGAGTTACTAACAACTGGGACGCGTTTGTCTTTCCAATTTTGTTATTTAGTTCTGTGAAAAGTAACTGCGCTGCGGTTACCGCTGGTCTTGCAGACCTTGGCAATAGCGGCAGAGACTGCGCTGAAATTTCAAGATCGTTGTTTATGTCATCAACTAGGCGCCGCTTTGTTGCCTCGTCAAAGTTGCCAACATTTACATCTGGGAAATAGCTGCGACCTAGGCGCTTGAAATCTGCAGATAGATCACGCAGGAAGTTCACCTTCTGGAACGCTGAGCCAAGCGCACGTGCACCTTTTACTAACCTCACCTTTTCCTCTTGCGAGTATTCACGGCCGTGCACGAATGCCGCGAGGCACATGAGCCCAACAACTTCTGCGGAGCCGTAGACATAGCGATCAAATGACTCCTGATCATGCTCCGATTCAGTGAGGTCTTGACGCATCGAGTAGAAAAAAGGTTCAACGATGTCTTTGGCGATGCCAACTTCTCTAGCGGTCAATGCGAAGGCGTGGATGATCAGGTTGGTGCTGTACCCGGTTTCCATGGCTCGATAAGTCTCTTGTTCGAAGTGAGCCAATTCTTCTTCCGGGTGAATCGAAGGAGCAATCGCTGCTGCCTGGGCAGCAGAGCCGTCAACGATCTCATCGGCAACTCTTACCAAGGCATAGATGTTCTCAACGTGGTGACGAACTGATTTGGATAGCAGCCGCGTAGCCAGACCAAACGAAGTGGAATAGCTGTAGATAACCTCCTTGGCAGCCCGATGGGCTGCCAGGTTGTAGAGATTCAACCCAGTGGGAATCTTGGTGGTGTCTTGGCTTTCCACGCTCCTAGGCTACTAGGGGTTGGCGGTAGGATTGAACGCATGCCTAGCTCAATGAAACCGCGTTCTCACGTCGTTACCGATGGTCTAGAAAGAGCAGCCGCACGCGGCATGCTCCGTGCCGTTGGTATGGGTGATGAGGATTGGGAAAAGCCACAAATCGGTGTTGCCTCCTCTTGGAACGAGGTGACTCCTTGCAACCTGTCTCTTGATCGCCTAGCTGATGCAGCAAAGCAGGGCGTGCACGCGGCCAAGGGTTACCCACTTGA
>CAYOXP010000023.1:0-11153 GCA_964407995.1 uncultured Aquiluna sp. | reverse complement strand
TCGTGGCAAGTTTCTTGGTCAAAGACCTTCATATCGAGTGGCAGGTTGGCGCTAGATGGTTTGAAAAGTGGCTCACTGACTTTGATCCAGCCTCTAATTCGCACGGTTGGCAGTGGACTGCCGGTTGTGGAACTGATGCCTCCCCCTACTACCGGGTCTTTAACCCGGTGCTTCAAGGGTTTAAGTTCGACCCAAATGGCGATTACGTTCGCAAGTACATTCCTGAGCTTAGGCACATTGCCGGCCCAGAAGTGCACGAACCATGGAAGTTGATCGATGGTTTGGCTAATGGTTATCCAGCGCCAATTGTTGACCACCACCAAGAGCGTGATGAAGCCTTAGCTCGCCTTGAAGAGATTAAAAACTGAGGTGAATCAGTGGGTCGATTGCAATCGCCAAGAACAAAAGAGTCAAGTGCGTAATCGACAGGTGAAAGAGCTTCATCGGGTTTTTAGGAATCGATGTCTTTGCTTCTCGGTATAGCCTTTGGCTCTCTGCCACAAACCAGACTCCGGAAGCGATGGCAATTGTCGAGTAGATCCAGCCCATTGATGCGACTGGAATCAGTAGCAAAGTCGAAGCGAAGTAGCCCCAGGCGTAGAGGATGATTTGCCTGCCAACGATTTCGTTTTTTGCAACCACCGGCAGCATCGGAACCCCGGCCTCGCGGTAGTCCTCTAAGTACTTCATAGAAAGTGGCCAGTAGTGTGGCGGGGTCCAAAGAAAAACAATGAGGAACAACACCCAGGCTGCAGCTGACACTTCGTTAGTGACCGCAGACCAACCGATAAGGGCCGGCATAGCACCGGCAGCGCCACCCCAAACAATGTTTTGTGGAGTGCGACGCTTGAGGCCAAGTGTGTAAACGAAAACGTAGAACAATATTGCGGCCAGGCTTAGTAGAGCACTCAGCCAGTTGATCAATAGACCAAACCACAGTGTTGAGATCACGCCCAGTGACCATGCGAAAACCAAGGCCTCTTTGTGGGTCAACTCTCCAGTTACTAGGGGGCGATTCTTGGTCCTGCCCATTACCTTGTCGATATCGGCATCGATGTAGCAGTTGAAGGCATTTGCACTGCCGGCAGACAGCGCTCCACCAAACAACGTTGCCAGAATCAACCAAAGCGAAGGCATTCCTCCAGCGGCCAAAATCATGGTTGGAACCGTTGCTATCAGAAGGAGCTCAATAACCCTTGGTTTGGTTAGGGCAAAATACGCCTTGAGCTTGCCAATAAAGCCAGGATTAGTGCGGATTTTGGTATCTGATGCCATTTGTGCAATAAGTCTAATCCCGCGGGGTCAAAAGCCCAATTCGGTATAGACTTGCCCCAATTCGCGTAGGCACCGCCGCCACGTCAATCCCCTTTGTAAAAATCTAAAGAAGTTGGGCTTAAGCGCATGTTGGAATGGAACGAGATTGATGATTTGGCGGTAAAAACCGCCAAGGTTTTGGCAGCAGATGCCGTTGAAAAAGTAGGAAATGGTCACCCTGGTACTGCCATCTCACTGGCACCGGCCGCCTACCTGCTATTCCAGAAGGTAATGCGACACGACCCAAAGGACGACCGCTGGCTAGGCCGCGACCGATTCATCTTGTCTGCCGGTCACTCATCACTAACTATCTACAACCAGCTTTTCCTTGGCGGCTTCGGTCTTGAGCTAAATGACATCGAGTCACTGCGCACCTGGGGTTCGAAGACTCCTGGCCACCCTGAGTTTGGCCACACAGCAGGCGTTGAGATTACCACTGGTCCTCTTGGCCAAGGTCTTGCATCCGCTACCGGATTTGCAATGTCGACCCGCTTTGAACGTGAACTATTCGATGGCGATGCTGCTAAGGGTGAATCACCATTCGACCACTTTGTATACGTGATCGCAGGAGACGGTGACGTGCAGGAAGGCGTCAGCGGCGAGTCGGCTTCAATTGCTGGTCACCTAGGTCTTGGCAACCTCGTAGTCATCTATGACGCAAACCAGATTTCAATTGAGGACAACACGGACATTTCGTTCACCGAAGATGTCGCCGCACGTTACCGCGCCTACGGCTGGCAGACACTAGAGGTTGACTGGCGCAAGTCTGGCAACTACAACGAGGACGTTGCTGCACTGTACGCGGCAATCGAAGAAGCAAAGGCAAACACCGATCAGCCGACCTTGATTACCCTCCGCACCATCATCGGTTGGCCTGCACCTTCAAAGCAGAACACCGGCAAGATTCACGGCTCAAAGCTTGGTGCCGAGGAGCTAGCTGGACTAAAGGTGGCTCTCGGTTTCGACCCTGAAAAGAACTTTGAAGTCTCGAGTGAGGTAATTGCCCACACTCGCAAGCTTGTCGAGCGCGGCGCTGAGGCGCGTGCCCAGTGGCAGCAGGGATTCGATGCCTGGGCTAAGGCAAACCCTGAGGGTGCGAAGCTGCTGGCTCGACTTGAGAAAGGTGAGCTACCTACCGATCTTGAGGCAGCCCTACCGAACTTTGAGGCCGGTACCGAGATTGCTACCCGTGCCGCATCGGGCAAGGTAATCAATGCAATCGCCAAGGTGATGCCGGAGCTATGGGGTGGTTCTGCAGACCTTGCGGAATCAAACAACACAACCATCGAGGGCGGCGGTTCATTCGTGCCAGCTAAGTGGCAGGTTCCGCACTGGACTCCAACCAAGGCGGGCCGCATCTTGCACTTTGGTGTTCGCGAGCACGCCATGGGTTCGATCCTCAATGGAATCAAGCTTTCCGGTCACACCAGGGTTTTTGGCGGCACCTTCTTGGTCTTCTCCGACTACATGCGCCCGGCAGTCCGTCTGGCAGCGCTAATGGGAGTGCCGGCCATCTATGTTTGGACTCACGACTCAATTGCTCTTGGTGAGGATGGTCCAACCCACCAGCCAATCGAGCACTTAAACGCTTTGCGTGCGATCCCTAACCTAGCGGTGGTTCGCCCTGCCGATGCCAACGAGACTGCTTATGCATGGTTAGAGATTCTGAAGCGTAAAAATGCACCAGCTGGAATCGTGCTAACCCGCCAGAACTTGCCGGTCTTTGACCGGGCAAATGGTTTTGCTGCGGCCAGCAACGTGGCAAAGGGTGCTTACACCTTGGTCGAAGGATCGAAAGCCACACCGGATGTGATTCTGATCGCAACCGGTAGCGAGGTTTCTTTGGCAGTAGAGGCAGCCGCCAAGCTCGAAGCTGATGGAATCGCGACCCGTGTCGTTTCCGCCCCTTGCATCGAATGGTTCAATGAGCAAAGCGACGCCTATCGTGAAGCAGTGCTACCAAGCTCTGTTAAGGCCCGTGTCTCGGTCGAGGCTGGCCTGACCGGGGGCTGGAGGGGCATCGTTGGTGATGCTGGCGCTTCAATTGGAATCGATCACTACGGCGCAAGTGCCGACTACGCGACCCTATATCGCGAATTTGGAATTACCACCGAAGCGGTTGTTGCAGCCGCTAAGAACGTGCTCTAGGAGGCATAGCGATGACAACTCCCCTATCCCAGCTGACCCAAAACGGTGTTTCAATCTGGTTGGATGACCTTTCTCGTGACCGACTTGAGTCTGGAAACCTAAAGGATCTGATTGCAAACGCGTCGGTTCGTGGCGTGACCACCAACCCATCGATCTTTGCCGCAGCCCTAAAGTCACCTTCATACGCTTCGGCCATCAAGGTTGAGGCTGGCCTTGGCCACGACGCCTCTAAGGCAATCGCAAACATCACCTCTACCGATGTAGCTAATGCCTGCGACATATTCGCGGACCTTTATGAAGAGTCAAATGGTGTTGATGGTCGAGTTTCAATTGAGGTTGAGCCAACCCTTGCCTTTGAGACCGAGGCTACTATCGCTCAGGCCAAGGAGCTCTACGCTCTGGTTGGCAAAGAGAACGTCATGATCAAGATTCCTGCGACCAAGGAAGGCCTACCAGCAATCACTGCGGTTACTGCGCTTGGTATCAGCGTAAACGTGACTCTTATCTTCTCGGTCGAGCGCTACAACGAAGTCATCGACGCCTATTTTGAAGGTCTAAGACAGGCAGCAGCAAACGGTGTAGATCTCTCTAAGATTCACTCGGTTGCGTCATTCTTTGTCTCTCGTGTTGACACCGAAGTGGACAAACGCCTTGAAGCTCTTGGCAAGCCAGAGTTGAAGAGCCAGGCTGCATTGGCTAACGCTCGTTTGGCTTACGCGCTATTCCTGGAGCGAATCTCAGGTGATGATTGGAAGGCACTGGAGGCTAAGGGTGCGCGCTACCAGCGCCCACTAATGGCATCAACTGGAGTCAAGGACCCTGCCTTGCCTGACACCTTGTATGTGACCGAGCTTGTTGCAAAGAACTTGGTCAACACCATGCCAGAGAAGACTCTTTTGGCCACCGGTGACCACGGCGTGGTGCCTCAGGATTCGATCACTGGAAACATCCAGGCCGCGAAGGACTTCATGGCAACCCTTGAGGATGCCGGGATCGACTTCACCGACGTTACTAACCTTTTGGAGACCGAAGGCGTTGACAAGTTCATTGTCTCTTGGAACGAGCTCGTTGCCCTTGTTGCAGCTGAGTTGGAGGCTGCAAAGTGAAGTTAGAGATCTCAGCGCGGAACCAACAGGCCCTCGAAGGCGTAGTTGCTGAGCTAGTTGCTCAGGACATCGCTTCTCGGATTGGCGAGAAGGATTCGAGCATCTGGGGTCCGGCGGCACAGTCAGAGGCGTCAATTCGACTTGGATGGGTCGAGTCAGCCCGCACCTCTGCTGACCTGGTCCCGGAGATTCTGAAGCTTCGCGATGAATTCCGTGCTCAAGGAATTGATCGATTTGTACTTTGCGGTATGGGTGGTAGTTCGCTAGCGCCTGAGGTTATTACCAAGACCTCGAAGGTTGATCTGGTAGTGCTTGATTCAACCGCCCCTGACCAAGTTGGTGCAGCGCTTATCGAACTAAACCGAACCGCAGTCATCGTCTCTTCAAAATCAGGTTCAACCGTAGAGACCGACAGCCAGAAGCGTGCATTCGAGACCGCATTTAGAGCAAACGGCATCGACCCACTTTCTCGCATCGTGATTGTGACCGATCCAGGTTCGCCACTGGACAAGGCATCACGTGAGACCGGTTACCGAGTATTCAACGCAGATCCAAATGTTGGCGGTCGTTACAGTGCTCTAACCGCATTCGGGTTAGTTCCGTCGGGTCTTGCCGGTGCAGATATTGCTGGACTATTGGCGAGTGCATCTCAGGCATCTGGTCAGCTGCAGTCTGATGCATTGGACAACCCTGGCCTGTGGCTTGGAGCTTTGCTTGCTCGCACTCCGAATGGCGCTAACTTCAAAGACAAGTTCCTGGTCGAGACCGATGGATTATCGGGCTTTGGAGACTGGGTTGAGCAGCTAGTTGCAGAGTCAACCGGTAAGGAGCAAAAGGGTGTTCTACCTGTCGTTGTGACCGCTTCGGCACCAGAGATTCGCAATCTTCCGCAGGACACTCTGCTGATTCGTTTTGCGGATGTATCGCCAAGTGCTGAGGATGCTACTTTCCACGGCAGCTTGGGTGAATTGTTCTTGCTTTGGGAGTATGCCACCTCAGTTGCTGGCTACCTGCAGGGAATCAATCCATTTGATCAGCCAAACGTTGAAAGCGCCAAGGCGGCTGCACGTGAACTGCTTGACTCCCCTGCGGCTGAGGCAGAGGTTGATTTTGTAGACAACGGCATCGCTGTGAAGTCATACGGGTTTGACCTCAATGTCCGCACGCTCGACGCTGCTTTGGAGCAGCTTCTAGGAATGGTCGGTTCTGACAGCTACATTTCTGTTCACACTTACCTAAACCGAATGGAATATCCACAGCTTGAGGGGCTACGCGATGTGCTTGCTGCGCGAACTGGTCGCCCAGTTACTTTCGGTTGGGGTCCTAGGTTCTTGCACTCGACTGGCCAGTACCACAAGGGTGGTCCGCGTCAGGGTGTCTTCATTCAGATACTTGGCGAATTCGGTACTGACCTAGAAATCGAAGGCCGTCCGTTTAGTTTTGGAACACTGATCGCTGCTCAAGCAGCTGGTGACGCCAATGTATTGGCTGAGAACAACCTGCCTGTATTGGTGATTCGCCTCCCTGAGCCATTAGCGGGTCTTGAGAAGCTAAAGCAGGTTATTGCCCAGTGACCCAGAACCCCTTACGCGATCTGTTCGATCGCAGAATGCACAAGATTGCTGGCCCAAGCGGCTTAATCATGTTCGGCGTGACCGGCGATCTTTCTCGCAAGAAACTGTTGCCAGCTGTTTATGACCTAGCGAATCGCGGCCTATTACCCCCAGCATTCTCGCTGGTTGGTTTTGCTCGCCGCGATTGGAGCGGGCAGGACTTTCAGCAGATCGTGCATGATGCGGTTAAGGCTCACGCCCGAACTCAGTGGTCAGAGGATGTTTGGAATCAGCTAGCCAAGGGAATCAGGTTCGTTTCGGGCAGCCACGACGACCCAGCGGCATTCGAACGTCTTCGTCAGACGGTTGATGAATTGGATCGTGAACGCGGAACTGCCGGAAATCACGCTTTCTATCTTTCAATCCCTCCTCGCGATTTCCCTTTGGTGGTAAGTCAACTTGAGGCAGCCGGACTAACTCAGGCTTCAGAGGGCAAATTCCGTCGGGTTGTGATTGAGAAGCCTTTTGGTTCAAACCTGGCTACCGCCAAAGAGTTGAATGCGGTTGTTGAGCGTGTCTTTCCAGAGGATTCGGTATTCCGTATCGATCACTACTTGGGTAAAGAGACTGTTCAAAACGTGCTTGCTCTTCGTTTTGCAAACCAAATGTTTGAACCGATTTGGAACTCCAAATACATCGACCACGTTCAGATCACTATGGCTGAAGACATCGGAATTGGCGGCCGCGCCGGTTATTACGATGGCATTGGAGCCGCCAGAGACGTGATTCAGAACCACCTGCTGCAGTTGCTTGCCCTAACTGCAATGGAAGAGCCAAAGAGCTTTGACGCAGCCGACCTAAGGGCTGAAAAAGAGAAGGTTTTGGCAGCGGTCGAGTTGCCCGCAGATCTAGGTGCTCACACCGCACGCGGTCAGTATGACGGCGGCTGGCAAGGTGGAGCTGAGGTGCTGGGCTTTTTGCAGGAGGATGGCATCAACCCTGAATCTGGCACCGAAACCTATGCCGCTATGCGACTCGACGTGAATAATGCTCGTTGGCAAGGTGCTCCTTTCTACCTGCGCGCCGGCAAGCGCCTGGGTCGTCGAGTGACCGAGATCGCGATTGTGTTCAAGCGTGCAAAGCAGAACCTGTTCGCCGAGTCACAAACTGCACAACTTGGTGAAAACGCCTTGGTTATTCGCGTGCAGCCTGATGAGGGTGTCACCATGCGATTTGGTTCGAAGGTGCCGGGCCCTTCAATGCAGGTGCGCGATGTGACGATGGACTTTGGTTATGGCCATGCTTTTACCGAAGACTCCCCTGAAGCTTATGAGCGATTGATCCTCGATGTCCTCTTGGGTGAGCCACCGCTGTTCCCCCGTCAGCGCGAAGTTGAGCTCAGCTGGGAAATTCTCGATCCAATCGTTGAGTACTGGGAAAACAATGGCAAGCCACAGCTTTACGCTCCTGGTAGCTGGGGCCCAGAGTCGGCAGATCGAATGCTTGGAGTAGATGGCAGAACTTGGAGGCGCCCATGATCGTCGATATGCCAAACACCACTTCCAGCCAGATCGGCAAGAAGTTGCAAGAGCTGCGCGAGTCCGGCGGCGTAGTAGCCCTGGGTAGGGTTCTTACCCTCCTGATCGACACTGACTTCCCTCACATTGAGGAAGCGGTTCGGGCTGCAAACAATGCCTCTCGCTTACACCCCTCAAGAATCATTGTCCTAGCTGATGATGACCAGCCAGAGGGGGCTGAATCTCGATTAGACGCCGAGATTCGAGTAGGCGGCGACGCCGGTGCCAGCGAAGTGGTAATTCTCAAGGCTCACGGCGCTGCCGCGAATAACCCTGAGTCGCTGATAATGGGCTTACTTTTGCCAGATGCTCCAGTTGTCGCGTGGTGGCCAGCAGCTTGCCAAGCAAACCCAGCTCAGACCGCGATTGGAAAGATTGCAACCCGCCGAATTGTTGATTCGGCCGAGCAAGCTGACGCCAATGAATTTCTTCGTGAGTTGGCGAAGAACTATAAGCCAGGTGATGGAGACATGGCATGGACCAGAATCACTCTTTGGCGTGCTCAGTTAGCCGCACTATTTGACCAGCACCTCAACCGCACCATCAAATCGATTCAGGTTTTTGGTTCCGATCTATCTCCAAGTGCCGACCTGTTGGCTATGTGGCTAGGGCTAAAACTCGGAACCGAAGTCTCGCTTGAGCGCAAACTTGATGGGGAGAATGTTGAGGGTATAGCCGGTGTTCGAATTCACTTCGAAGATGGTGAACTTGAGGTTATTCGCCATGGAGAAGTAGCAGACATAAAGCAGGTCGGTGCACCTAATTCCTCCGTGCTGCTCCCCCGACGATCCAATCAGGATTGCCTGGTCGAGGACATGCGCTTCCTAGGTGAAGACGAAGTCTTTGGCGAGGTGCTTACCAAGGGGTTCGGCCGATGAGCGAAGTAGTTAGCTTCGATACAACAGCTGACCTGACTGCTACTGCCGCATTAGACATTGCTCAGATTCTTAACGAAGCAATAGAACTAAAAGGCAACGCTTCACTAGTTCTAACCGGTGGCACATTAGGTATTCAGATTCTTGGTGACCTTGCTAGGCAAAACCTTGAACTCTCCAAGCTTCACATTTACTCTGGCGATGAGCGATTCGTCCCCGCTGAAGATGCTGACCGCAATGAGTGGCAGTCGCTTCAGGCCTGGCCAGAATTGGTGGAGGCTGACTTTGTTAGATTTGGCACCCCAGAAGTCTCGCTGCTAGAGGCCACCGAACGCATGAACGCCGAGATGAATCACCTCTTCGGCCCCATCGACGCTAATACTCCAGTGTTTGATGTGGTGATCTTGGGCATGGGGCCTGACGGGCATGTGGCATCGCTATTTCCAGGTCGAGAGCACGAGGTGGCCTGGGTGGTTTCCGAGAGCGACTCGCCTAAGCCTCCGGCTCAAAGAATTTCTCTTTCATACCAAGCGCTCAACCGCAGTAAAAATGTTTTGTTTATTGCCTCAGGATCGGCAAAGGCTGAAGTTGCAAAGTGTGCAATCCAAGACGCAAATTGCGATTTGCCAGCAGCCAAAGTAAAGGGTCAGGAATTGACCCGTTGGTACGTGGACTCAGAAATTAGCCGCGAGCTTTAGCAGCTGCCGCCGCGCGCTCACGGCGTTCACGAATGGCCTGTAGCGCCTCATCAAGAATTTCTGCAGCTTCCTCATCGGTTCTGCGCTCTTTGACGTAAGCAAGGTGAGTCTTGTATGGCTCAATCTTTGCCACTAGGGGTGGATTTGCCTTGTCGGTTCCCGCAGGAAGGCCACAGTGTGGGCAGTCGACCTCTACTGGAATGTCGTCCACGTTTACGGTTGCGGCAAAGTACTGCACTGACTCGTGGTTGTTTGAGCAGTAAAAGTAGCGCGCTACCCGGTCTACGTGGTGACCGCGATCCTGCTCGCCCATTGGGCCAGCGCCAACACGTGCACCTCTAATTGATGCGGAGTTGGTCATTATGCCCAACCAAATCTGGTGAATAGGCCAAGGATGATGATTACACCAACCCAAACCAGGCCAAGAACAATGGTGATGCGATTGAGGTTACGCTCGGCAACACCTGATGAGTTCATGGTTGAGGAAACGCCGCCACCAAACATGTCAGCGACACCGCCACCACGACCCTTGTGCAAAAGGATCAGCAGAATTAGAAGCACGCTGGTGATAGCCAGCAGCACCAAAAGTGCAGTTTGTAGGGCAGCCATTAGATTTCCTTAGGTTTTCGCGTCAAACGCTCGTAAATTATAGAACTATGTGCTTCTGAAAGCGCGAGATGCCTGCGAATTCGTCTGCGTCAAGGCTAGCACCACCAACCAAAACACCGTCTACCTCGCCTGATGCCAGGAAGCCGGCCACGTTATTGGCCTTTACTGAACCACCATAAAGAATTCGGCTCTGGCCACTCTCGGCACCAAAGTGCTCTGTGATTGCAGCACGGATCGCCTTTGATACATCCTCAGCCTCCTGAGCAGTGGCAACCTTGCCAGTGCCAATTGCCCAGACTGGCTCATAGGCGATCACAAACTCTCCAAGAGTCTCGTGACCCGAAAGTGCAGCGATTGTTTGAGCAACCGGAACGGCGCTCTGGCCTTGGGTTTCTAGCTCCTCTAGGGTCTCGCCCACGCAGATGATTGGGACTAGGCCGTGCTTCCAAGCGGCTGCAACTTTCGCCTGAACCATCTCATCGTTCTCATTGTGGTACTGACGGCGCTCTGAGTGGCCAATCAAAACAAACTTGCAACCAAGCTTGTTTAGGAAGGCACCAGAGATCTCACCAGTGAATGCGCCTGAATCGTGCTTAGAAAGATCCTGAGCACCAAGTGCAACCTCAAACTTCTCAGCCTCAATCAAGGTCTGAACACTGCGTAGGTCAGTGAATGGAGGGAATACCGCAACCTCCACAGACTTGAAGTCGTGGTCTGCGTCATTTAGGGTCCAGCACAACTTCTGAACCAATGCGATGGCCTGGAGGTGATCCAGGTTCATCTTCCAGTTACCAGCTATAAGTGGAGTGCGTTTAGTCATTTAGGACCTCCAGTCCAGGGAGGGCCTTGCCCTCTAAATACTCAAGTGAAGCTCCGCCACCGGTTGAGATGTGGCCAAATGCGGACTCGTCAAAACCAAGCACGCGAACTGCAGCAGCCGAGTCGCCACCACCAACAACGCCAAGACCATCAATTTCAGTCAGAGCCTGCGCTACAGCACGGGTTCCAGCTGCAAAATTAGGGAACTCGAACACACCCATCGGACCATTCCAGAACACAGTTGAGCTCTCGCGGACGGCCTTCGCAAAGGCAGCTGCAGATTCAGGTCCGATGTCTAGACCCATCGCGCTACCGCCAAACTTGCTTGACTCGATCGCCTCTGCCGAAACAGTCTCAAACTCGGCGTCAACCGCAAAACCTGAGGCAACAACAATGTCGGTAGGAAGCACAACCTCAACACCAAGCTCTTTGGCCTGCGCGAGGAATCCCTTGA
>CAYOXP010000022.1:2961-11464 GCA_964407995.1 uncultured Aquiluna sp. | reverse complement strand
GAGCTTAGTCACGATTTGGTAACCGTGTCAAATCAAAACCGATATTGGCGTGTTGATTTTTTCCGAGGCCTTATTTGGCGCGGAAAAGTCCCGCCAAATTCTTTTTTCCACGAGCCAAAACTGCCTGATTCCCAGCCAAAAAGTCCTCAATGACCGCGGTATCGGATTCAATCTTGACTTTATTTAGGCTCACACCACCTTGATCGATAGCGCGACGAGCATCTGACTTTGAATCACATAGGCCAGTTTCAACCAGTGCATCAACCACCAATGTTCCATCGGCGATGGTTGCGTTTGGAAGTTCGCTCAGGGCGGCCGAGAGTGTCTTGGCATCCAGTGTGCGCAAATCCCCCGAGCCGAATAGTGCAAGTGATGCCTCGTGAGCTGCATCGGCATCTTCTTTTGAGTGCACCAACTCAGTGACCTCTAGAGCTAACTTGCGTTGAGCTTCTCGCTTGAATGGCTCATCTTTGACTTTTGCTTCAAACTCCGCAATCTCATCTCGAGTTAGGAAGGTAAACACCTTTAGGCGATCAATCACATCGGCGTCGTCTGTGTTCAACCAGAACTGATACATCGCGTACGGGCTGGTTAGCTCAGAATCTAGCCAGATTGCGTTGCCCTCTGACTTACCAAACTTCTTGCCGTCGGAATTTGTGATCAGTGGCGTAGCAATAAGGTGAACGCTCTTGCCCTCTACCCTGTGAATCAAATCTGTTCCAGAAGTTAGGTTTCCCCACTGGTCACTGCCACCGGTCTGCATCACGCAGCCATAGCGTCGATACAGTTCAAGGAAGTCAAGGCCTTGCAAGATCTGGTAGCTGAACTCGGTGTAGCTAATGCCCGAGTCTGAGTTCAACCTGGCAGACACTGCATCCTTGGAAAGCATCTTGCCCACTCGGTAGTGCTTGCCGACATCCCTGAGGAAGTCAAGTGCACTGTAATTCTGAGTCCAGTCCAGGTTGTTAACCAACCTGGCAGCATGGTCACCCTCGTAGTCCAAGAACCGCTTAGTTTGATCGGCGAGGTAGCTAACCCAAGTGGCAACAGTCTCTTTGTCGTTCAGAGTGCGCTCTGCCGTCGGCTTTGGGTCACCAATCAATCCAGTGGCGCCACCAACTAGGGCAAGCGGGTTGTGACCGGCGAGCTGAAGCCTGCGCATGGTCAGAAGTTGAACGAGATTACCGAGGTGAAGTGATGGTGCAGTTGGGTCAAAGCCGCAGTAGTAAGTAATTGCACCCGCGCTTAGCTGCTCCCGCAGTGCATCCTCGTCAGTTGACAGTGCAACCAACCCACGCCACTTCAGCTCGTCTAGAACGTGAGAGAAAGACGGGTCGTTTTTTTGTGCAGCAAGGGTTTCTTGGGTGGCCACTAGGCATTCCTTCTAGGTGAAATCTTTCGCAGCTCCAATAGCTGCTCCAAAACCTGCGGGAGCGCGGTTCCACCAGCGCCATCTCTTGACGCAATTGCACTTGTGACGCTCATCACCTGTCGGACTTCAGGAGTCAGGTGTTTTGAAATCTTTCTAAGATCTGCATCACTGGCATCTTTTAGCTCAATACCCTGCGACTCGCAGAACTTCACAAGCTCACCGGTAATCTCGTGTGCTTCACGGAATGTCACCTTTTGCTTTACCAGCCACTCGGCAACATCGGTAGCCAATGAGTAGCCCATGGGGGCAAGGGCTTCTAGTCGCTCACGGTTGAACTTGAGGGTTGCCACCATTCCGGTGAAGGCAGGGAGCACCAGCAAGAGTGTGTCGACCGAGTCGAATACAGGCTCTTTGTCTTCTTGTAAGTCTCTGTTGTAGCTCAGCGGCAGTCCTTTGAGGGTTGCCAAAAGGCCAGTCAGGTTGCCGATAACTCGGCCAGCCTTACCCCTTGCCAGCTCCGCGATGTCTGGGTTCTTCTTCTGAGGCATGATTGACGACCCAGTCGAGAATGAATCATCAAGCTTCACGTAGCCAAATTCAAATGTTGACCAGGCAATGATCTCCTCGGCAAATCGTGAAAGATCGATGGCAATCATGGCCGCGATAAAACTGAACTCAGCCACAAGGTCACGAGATGCGGTTGCATCCATGCTGTTTTGGGTCGTTCCATCAAAACCAAGTTCCTTGGCCACAAGCTTCGGGTCTAACCCAAGAGTGTTGCCCGCCAAGGCGCCAGCACCATAGGGCGAAAGCTTTGCACGTTTGCGGAAATCTTCCAGTCGCTGCAAATTACGAACCATCGGCCAGGCGTGGGCCAACAGGTGATGCGAGAGCAAGACGGGCTGAGCATGCTGGAAATGAGTGCGTCCTGGCATGGCAACGCCAACGTGTTCCTCGGCCTGATCGCAGAGTGCGCCAACGTAATCGGTGAGTTGAGCCTGAATTGCATCTGCGGCATCGAGCATGAACGAACGAATCAAAGTCGCAATCTGATCATTGCGCGAGCGCCCCGCGCGAACCTTACCCGCCACCTCAGGGCCTGAGATTTCAATCAGGCCGCGCTCTAGGGCTGCGTGCACATCTTCTTCGTCAGCCTTTGGCTTGAACGAACCTGATTCAATTCTCTTCAGCAGCTCGGAAATTGCCCTCTGCAGAATTTCTAGCTCAGCATCATCTAAATAACCGGCAGCATTCAAAGCTTTGATGTGGGCCGAGGTGCCAGCCAGATCGTAAGAAGCTAGGCGCCAGTCAAAGTGAGTTGACTTGCTGAGCGCAGCCAGAGCACCGTCGGGTCCTGTGGCAAATCTGCCACCCCAAAGTGAATCGTTGCTCTGCGCCATCCATGCTCCTTTAACAAAGGCAAGTGTAGTAAAGCTGGCTATTGGCTCTGCCATTCGCGGGCGAGAATGGCATACCGAAGCATGGTTACGTACTCCCCCTTGAAGAACTCAACCTCTACTTCACGAGATTCACGCCTTAGGTTGAGCCTTTCGACAAGTGCGATTGACGGCAAATTACGCTCGTCGATCCAGGCAGTTAGCCGACGCATATCGAGCTGCTCAAATAACAAAGTGATGAATGCTGAAACTGCCTTTGTGGCATAACCTCGCCCGGAGAATTCTGGGTTTATCACGTATCCAAACTCACCAGTACGTTCGGTAGCATCCGTCAAAGTGAAGTTCAATTGCCCGATCAGGCCGATGTCATCATGATCTACTCCCACAATTAGGTGCTGGCCCGGCTCGGATGGAATCCTTATCGTCGCGCGCTCTGAGATGAACTTGAGAACTCCATCAATTTCCCTAGGCTCCCAGGGAATGTAGCGGCAAACCTCAGGAGCGGAAAAGTAGGGAACCATCTGGTTGGCGTCAGCCTTGGTAATTTCCCTTAGCTTTAGGTGGCCCTGAACAACGGGGAGTTTTAGCTCTGCTGGCTCAGCCACAGCATTAGTGCCTTCTGCGCGTGAAGTCTGTTTTCTGCCTCATCCCAAATCCGTGAGCGTGGGCCATCAATGACTTCCGCAGCAACCTCATAGCCACGGTATGCGGGTAGACAATGCAGGAAGATGCCGTTTTTATCAGTCAGGCTCATCAACTCTTCGGTAACGGTGTAGTCGGCAAATACCTTTACGCGGGCCTCTTTCTCATCTTCCATACCCATAGAAACCCAGGTGTCCGTCGCCACCACATGTGCGCCAGCTACCGCGGCCTTTGGGTCTTCAAAAACTTCCACGCTCTGCCCAAAACTTTCAGCAATTGCCCTGGCTTCGGCAACTACCTTTTCGTCTGGCTGGTAGCCCTTAGGGGCTGCAACGGCAACACTCATGCCCGCAATAGCCGAAGCCACAAGGTAGCTATTCCCCATGTTGTTTGCTGCATCACCGATGTAGGCAAGCTTCAGCCCTTCGGTCTTACCGAACTCTTCGCGCACTGTCAGCAGGTCTGCCAGCAGCTGGCATGGGTGCCAGTCATCACTGAGCGAGTTGATTACCGGGACCGATGAGTACTGCGCCATTTCTTCTAGGCCTGATTGCGCGTAGGTCCGCCAAACAATCTGTGCCACCTGGCGCTCAAGAACTCGAGCGGTGTCGGCAATGGATTCCTTCTTGCCCATCTGCGAGACACCAGAATCGATAACGAGCGGTACTCCCCCGAGATCTGCAATGCCAGTCGCGAATGAGACACGTGTTCTAGTTGATGTCTTGTCAAAAATCACTGCAACGGTCTGAGGCCCAGCAAAAGGTTTTGCGGAAAAACGATCAGCCTTAAGTTTTAGCGCTAGCTCCAGCACCTCGGCCTGCTCTTTTGGGCTAAGGTCGCTGTCCTTTAGAAAATGGCGAGTCACAATCTCTCCTTACTTCAAAACCTGGGTACCGACACCGGACTCGGTAAAGATCTCTAGCAAAATGCTGTGCGGTTGGCGACCATCAATGATGTGGGCCTTGGGAACTCCACCATCAATCGCCGCAAGGCAGGCTTGCATCTTTGGAATCATGCCTGATTCCAACCTTGGAATCAGATTACGTAGCTCGTTGGCCGTAATTTCAGAAACCAAAGAGTCTAGGTTTGGCCAGTCTGCATAGAGCCCGGCCACATCGGTTAGAACCATCAGCTTCTCAGCGCCTAGCGCAACGGCCAATGAGGCGGCAGCAAGATCTGCGTTCACATTCAATAGCTCACCGTGAACTGTAGGTGCGACGGTTGAAATGACCGGCACCTTGCCAGCTTCGAGAGCTGCCAGCACGCTTCTTGGATTTACGGTTCTAACTTCACCGACCAAGCCAAGATCAACATCTCCGTCGGGAGTATGGGCCTTAACCTTCTCAGCACGGAACAAGTTGTCGTCTTCACCAGAAAGAACTACTGTCTGAGCTCCGGCCGTCTCGATCAAATCGGCAAGTGTCTTTGATACCTGATGGCGAAGCACGTCTCGAACCACGCCGATGGTCTTTTCATCTGTGTAACGGAATCCGTGGCGGAATTCACTCTCAATTCCAAGCTCGGCGAGGCGTGCAGTGATTTGGGGGCCACCACCGTGAACCACTACGGGCCTAATGCCCACATAACGCAGATAAGCCATGTCTTGAGCAAAAGCTTCTTGCAAAGCCTCGTCAACCATTGCGTTGCCGCCAAACTTGATAACCACGATGCGGCCATGGAACTCGCGCAGCCAATCCAAGGACTCGATCAGGGTTTCGGCCTTGATGCGAGCTAGGCCTTGGTCTGGGTGTGCGGGAATCATTAGCTTGAGTATGCGCTGTTCTCTTCGACGTATTCGTGAGTCAGATCGTTGGTAACAACGGTTGCAGTTTCGGTACCGACGTTGAGGTTGATTTCAATATCCACCTTGCGAGGCTTTAGGTCTACCAGGTCCCGCGAGTTCGCAGGTTCACCCTTTGAAGAGATAAGCACACCATTGATTGAAACATCGATGTTGTATGGATCAAATTCAGCATCGGTTGTGCCGACAGCCGCCAGGATTCGGCCCCAGTTTGGGTCATTTCCATAGATGGCTGCTTTGAAGAGGTTATTTCGCGCCACCGACCTAGCGACCTTCACGGCATCATCCTCAGTGGCTGCCGCCTTCACAGTGATGTGGATATTGTGAGAAGCACCTTCTGCATCATCAAGCAACTTAAGGGCAAGATCCTTGCAGACCTCTGTCAGCAGTTCGCGGAACTCGTCAACATCTGCGTTTACCCCAGAAGCACCCGAAGTCATCAAAGTCACCTGATCATTTGTTGACATGCAGCCATCGGAATCGAGCCGGTCAAACGAAACTCTGGTTGCAGAACGAAGTGCATGATCAAGCTCGCTGGCCGAAACCACTGCATCCGTTGTGATAACCACCAGCATGGTCGCCAAGCCTGGCGCCAACATTCCAGCACCTTTAGCCATGCCGCCAATACGCCAACCGGCACTCGATTCACGCTCGCTTCGCTTCGGCACACTATCGGTTGTCATGATCGCAAGCGAGGCATCCTCTCCCCCGAGATCACTCAGCGAAGCGATGGCGGCATCAACGCCACTTAAAAGTTTTGATCTATCAAGCTGTTCGCCGATCAATCCGGTTGAACAGACCAGCACATCGCCGGCAGACAAACCAAGCTCACTAGCCACGTGTTCTGCGGTTGCATGAGTGGTCTGAAAGCCTTGTGGACCGGTGTAGCAATTGGCCCCGCCAGAGTTCAAAACAATCGCGGACACCTGGGAGTCTTTGATTACCTCTTTGGACCAAATAATTGGGTTCGCCTGGCACCTGTTTGTCGTGAATACGGCAGCTGCCAATTTCTTTGGACCTTGATTGACAACCAGCGCCAAGTCTTTGTTACCTGAGGCCTTCAGCCCACAAGCAACTCCTGCTGCTTCAAAACCCTTTGCAAATGTCACACTCATGGAGCAACTCCGTCGATGGCCAAGCCGGTGGTTTCAGTTAGGCCCAAGGCAAGGTTCATGCTCTGAATCGCAGCACCAGCGGTGCCCTTCACAAGATTGTCGATTGCGCTCACGATCACAACGCGACCAGCAGACTCATCAAATGTCAAAGCGATCTGCGCTGTATTTACGCCGAGTACCGATGAGGTCATCGGAAGCTGGCCTGAAGGAAGTACAGAGATGAATGGCTCATCGCCATAAGCGTCTTGGTAAACCTCTTGCAGCGCCTCAAAACTGAAGCCGGCCGCAACCTTCGCCGTGTTTACAGCAAGGATGCCCCGGGTCATCGGAACTAGAACAGGCGTGAATGAAACTGACACCTCTTGACCGGATGCCTTAGACAGGTTCTGCTCGATTTCAGGAGTGTGGCGGTGAATGCCGCCAACGCCATAAGCGCGCGCCGAACCCTGAACCTCACTGGCTAAAAGATCTGCCTTCAAAGACCTACCGGCGCCAGATGTGCCAACAGATAGCACGCTAACGATGTCGTCAGTCACGATGAGTCCCGCGGTAAGGGCGGGCGCCAAAGCTAAAGTGATTGCCGTCACGTTGCAGCCAGGAACTGCAACGCGCTTGACGTTCCGTAGTCGACCACGCTGCTTTCCACCTTCGGCAAGAGTTAGCTCAGGCATGCCATAGGTCCAGGTGCCAGCATGCTTGGTTCCGTAGAACTTCTCCCACTTCGCTGAATCATCGAGTCTGAAATCTGCACCACAATCAAGCACAAGTGTGTTTTCAGACAAACCGGCTGCTACCTCCGCACTAGTAGCGTGAGGCAGAGCCAAGAAGACAACATCATGGCCTGCAAGGTTTGCCGCAGTGGTGTCGACCAATACTCGATCTGCAAATGAGGCTAGATGTGGATGAATCGAGCCGACGCTTGAACCTGCGTTGCTATTAGCAGTCACGACACCAAGCTCAAGTTCTGGATGCTGAGCGATAAGGCGCAGCAACTCTCCGCCAACGTAACCGCTGGCTCCAGCCACTGCCACCTTGATAGTCATAATTAGGCCCTTAGTGTTGCACCGAATTTTTGATTTGCTAACGCTACCGCCTGCTCTTTTGCATCACTAGCTTCAGCCTGGGTCAGAGTTCTGTCTGATGCCCGGAATACAAGTGCAAAAGTAAGAGACTTCTTGTCGTCACCGATCGACTCTGACCTGTAGTCGTCAATCAATGTGATTGACTCCAAAAGGTCTCCAGCTCCATCGCGAATCACAGCCGCAACATCGGAGGCTGGGATTGAAGAATCGACTAGGAGAGATAGATCCTGGGTCGCGGCCGGCATGACTCTGAGTTCTCCGGCCTGCAAAACCTGGGGAGCAAGTGCGTGAATCTTGTCGAGGTTGACCTCGAAAGCACCGACCCTGCGTGGCAGGTAGTAACCTGCCGTAATTGCCGGAGCGACTTCACCGACGAAGCCGACAACTTCGCCCGCTACCAAGACCTCAGCGCTGCGACCTGGGTGGTAGCCCTTTGGGGTTGCCTGACGAAGCTCATACGATAACCCAGCCGAGCGCACGATGTGCTCAACCGCTGCGATTGCCTGTGGGTAACCAGCCTCAATTGCAGCCTGTCCGGGAGCTTGCGGGATCCACTGACCAGCAACAACACCGGCAAGCACTCGCGGCTGCACCGGGATCGATGCGTTCAACGCATCTAAGGTTCCCTGATCGGGTCGCTGTGCTCCTAGGGGCAAATTCAATACCGGCGCGCCTTCGGCTGGCAAAAATACTGACCCCTCTTCCACCATCGCAATATCGCTGGCAGCACGTGCGAGGTTGCGCTGTGCGGACTGTAATAGACCTGGTAATAGCGAGGTTCGAAGCTCTCCAAATTCTGACTGCAAGGGATTCTCCAGCTTTACAACTGAGCTATCTGAGAACTGAGCATTTTGCTCGCTCGACAGGAATGGGTAGTTCAACACCTCGACAAACCCCGCTCCCGCAAGGGCCGCAAGCGAACGTCTCCTGAACTGTTGACGTGGAGTTAGGCCCCTGCCAGGAGGGGCAACTGGTATGCGGACCGGAATCTTGTCGTAGCCAACCAAGCGAGCGACCTCTTCAACAAGGTCGGTCTTGTGACGAAGATCAGGTCTCCATGATGGTGGAGTGACCGTCACCGCATCGTCGTGAAC
>CAYOXP010000022.1:0-2861 GCA_964407995.1 uncultured Aquiluna sp. | reverse complement strand
GAAACCTCAGTGGTCATGCCACCCATAACACCTGCGATACCAATTGGACCAGTGCCGTCTGTGATTAGTAGATCCTCAACGTGGAGCTCGCGCTCCTTCTCATCTAAGGTCACAATCTTCTCGCCAGGCAAAGCCCTGCGCACGTGAATGCCACCGGTTAGCTTGTCTGCGTCGTAAGCATGCAGCGGTTGACCCAACTCCAACATCACGTAGTTTGTGATGTCTACAGCTATTGAAATCGAGCGCATGCCAGCAAGCTTCAGCCTGGTTGCCATCCAGCCCGGAACTGGGGCATTGGGATCGATTCCAGATACTCCAAGGGCAAAGAAGCGTGAGCAGCCGTCGACCCCGTGAATCGGCGATGAGTCCTCAACCTTTAGGTCAAACCCTTCACCAGTTTTTGCCAAAACCTTGTTTGCTGGGTCATTGAACTTCACACCGGTGGCGTGAGCATACTCACGAGCAATGCCTCTGATTGAGAGGCAGTAGCCGCGGTCAGGCGTGACGTTCACCTCTGCAGCAGATTCGTTTAGACCAAGCAATTCGAGCGCATCTGTGCCGACCTCGGGATCTAGCCCCAATGTCTCGAGGCGAAGGATGCCCTCGTGCTCGTCACTAAGACCAAGCTCACGTGATGAGGCGATCATGCCATCTGATACGTGACCATAGGTTTTACGGGCGGCAATCTCGAAGCCACCAGGTAGAGCGGCGCCTGGCAAAGTGACAACTACTTTGTCGCCCTCTAAAAAGTTCCTTGCGCCGCAGACAATGCCATTAACCTGCCCTGGGGCAACCTCAACCTGGCACCAGCGAATGGTTTTGCCGTTTGATTGCGGCTCCTCTACGAATTCAAGCACTTTGCCGACCACGATTGGGCCACGAAGTTCACCTCCGTGAGCGCCTTCTTCTTCTAGGCCAACTTTCACCAGCTCGGCCATCACATCGTGCGGGGTCGCACCCTGCGGAAGTTCTACATACTCCGCTAACCATGACAATGGGACGCGCATTAGATCACCGAACCAAACTGCTGAGAGAACCTAATGTCGGCCTCGACCATATCGTGCATGTCTCGCACGCCGTTTCTAAACATGAGCGTGCGCTCAATTCCCATTCCAAAGGCAAAACCTGAGTAAACCTCAGGATCAATGCCTGCAGACAAAAGCACATTGGGGTTTACCATTCCGCAGCCGCCCCACTCGACCCAACGTGGACCGCCCTTGGCGTCGGGGTGCCAGACATCTAGCTCCGCGGATGGCTCAGTGAATGGGAAGAAGCTTGGGCGAAGGCGAATCTTCGCCTCAGGGCCAAACATGACGCGTGCAAAGTGCTCAAGGGTTCCCTTGAGATCGGCCATGGTTAGACCCTTGTCGATAGCCAAACCTTCGACCTGGTGAAAGACGGGGGTGTGGGTTGCATCGAGCTCGTCGGTTCTGAATACGCGACCTGGGCATAGAACATAAACCGGTAATTCGCGCTCCAGCATGGATCGCACCTGAACCGGAGAGGTGTGAGTGCGAAGCAAGAGGTGATTCTCTACTGGAGAGACAAAAAAGGTGTCCTGCATGGCCCTGGCAGGGTGATCAGGATGGAAGTTCAATGCATCGAAGTTGAACCACTCGTTTTCAAGCTCTGGGCCATCTGCAATCTCCCAGCCCATGCCGATAAAAACATCACTGATTTGATCCATAAGAAGAGATAGCGGGTGGCGAGCACCTTTCGGTGCGTAGCGCGGCGCCGCGGTAATGTCGACCGCCTCGGCCGCAAGCGCTTCTGCTTCGGCAGCCGCGCCTAATTCAGCCTCTTTTTGCTCGAAAGCTTCGTTGAGCTTGCCACGTGCTGCACCAACGAGTTTTCCGGCTTCTGCCTTTTGTTCGTTGGGCAAAGATTTGATTAGGGCATTTAGCTTCGAGATTGGCGAGCCTTCGCCAACGGCCTGTGCCTTTACGCTCTTTAGTTCGGCAATGTTAGAGGCGCCAAAAACCATCGCCAGCGATTGTTCGAGAGCGAGATTTACCGATTCGACAGATACTTGTTCAGACACCCGAGCAAGTTTAGCGATTGCTATGCATTTCAAAGGCAGAGGCATACAGGCAAACCGAAGCTGCAGTAGCCAAATTGAGAGATTCCGCCTCGCCATAAATCGGCAATGCAACCACCTCATCGACCAAAGCCATTACTTCGGGACTCACCCCATGTGCCTCATTACCAAATACCCAAGCCGTTGGCTTAGAAAGCTGACCTTGTAAATCAGTCACCAATTTGCCGCCTGCCGATGCTGCAAATACCTGAATGCCTTTGGTTCGAAGCCCAGTAATAAGCGTGACTGGATCAACGTTGATGACGGCAGGGACGTGCAAAATGCTCCCGGCCGTTGAGCGAACCAACTTTGGGTTATAAAGATCAACTGAATCGGTTGTAAAAATCACGCCGTCAGCACCCGCGGCGTCTGCCGCTCTCAATACGGTCCCAGCATTGCCCGGATCCCTTGCCTGGTCCAGCACCGCAATCAATTGTGGCTCCGAGTCCAATAGTTCATCGAGCGTGACATCAAGCTGAGTCACAACCGACACCACACCCTGGGGAGTTTTGGTATCGGATAGCTTCTCTAAAACCCGCTCCGAGACTTCGATGACTGGAATAGATGCGTTTTCGAGTGCATCAAACTCTTCGGCATAGCGATCCATGGCATGAGCGGTCGCGAAGACCTCATGCGCCAGGTGGGGATTGCTAGCCAGCTCCTTCAGGCCCTGAGGGCCCTCAAGCAAAAAGAGCCCGGTTTCTAACCGGGCGTCTTTTTGTTGTAGGCGTGCGACCCCCTTCACCCTTGCGGATTTGGGGTCGTCAAGCATTAGCTAGCCTTT
>CAYOXP010000021.1:0-11743 GCA_964407995.1 uncultured Aquiluna sp. | reverse complement strand
CTCAAAATGCGATGTCCTCTGGGCGTGTGGGTTCGAGTCCCACTCTCGGTACAAAAGAAAAAAGCGGTGGTTTCCCACCGCTTTTCTTCTTTTAAGCCCTAGTTTGCGTAACCAGGAGCCGCCATGTTTACGGCGTCCCCGACGCGGTGTACGCGCAAAGAGTTGGTCGAACCAGGAATTCCCGGAGGTGAACCGGCGACGATTACTACCTCGTCACCAACACGGCACTTTCCGCTTGATAGAACCAGTTCGTCTACCTGCTTGATCATGTCGTCGGTGTGCTTGACCTTGTCAACGATGAAAGTTGTTGCGCCCCAAACCAAGGCAAGCTTGCGACGAACTTCTTCGTTAGGAGTGAAAGCTAGTACCGGTACGCGTGAACGGAGGCGAGAAACTCGCTTCAGGGTGTCGCCAGACTCGGTGAACACGCAAACGTACTTCGAACCGAGCAGTTCTGCGATCTCCAGGGCGGCACGCACAACCGCACCCGAGTGGGTGTGAGGCTTGGTGCCAAGCGAAGGAATGCGCTCTAGGCCGTTCTCCTCGGTGGACTCAATGATGCGTGCCATGGTCTGGACGGTTTCGATTGGGTATTCACCAACAGAAGTCTCGCCAGAAAGCATCAGAGCATCCGCACCATCTAGCACTGCGTTAGCCACGTCAGATGCCTCTGCACGAGTCGGGCGAGATGCGCTAATCATGGTCTCAAGCATCTGAGTTGCGACGATCACTGGCTTAGCCCAGCGACGGCAAAGTTCAACCGCGCGCTTCTGCACCAATGGAACCTGTTCAAGTGGCAACTCGACACCAAGGTCACCGCGAGCAACCATCACGCCATCAAATGCGTCAACGATCTCTTCTAGGGCGTCAACCGCCTGAGGCTTCTCTACCTTTGCGATGGTTGGAATGAAGCGGCCTTCTTCGGCCATGATCTCGTGAACACGAACAATGTCCTTTGCGTTACGCACGAAGCTCAAGGCGATCATGTCGGCACCAAGCTTTAGAGCCCAACGTAGATCGTCTTCGTCCTTCTCGCTGAGAGCTGGAACGTTCACGGCAACACCCGGAAGGTTGATTCCCTTGTTGTTCGAAACTGGACCACCGATTTCAACGACAGTGGTTACTGTGGTTGCGTCAACAGCAGTTGCACGCAGACCAATACGGCCATCGTCAATCAAGAGCTGGTCACCAGGCTTCACGTCTCCAGGAAGACCCTTGTAGGTGGTCGAGCAGATGTTCACATCTCCCGGAACCTCATCGATGGTGATCTTGAAGGTCGCACCGTTTTCAAGGATTACCTTGTCTTCTGCGAAACGACCCAGACGAATCTTCGGACCCTGAAGGTCAACCAAAATGCCAACTGGCTTGCCAGCATCTTCGGCAGCCTTGCGAATGGTCTTGTAGACACCTTCGTGGACTTCATGCGATCCGTGGCTTAGGTTCATTCTTGCGACATCAACACCGGCCTCGATAATTGCCTTTGCCTTGTCGTAATCGGCCACAGCAGGGCCGAAGGTTGCGACGATTTTTGCACGTCTCATTTGTAACTACTTACCTTTTCGTTAGTTTTTAGCTGTAAACCGAAATTGGTCTATCAGTTGGCTTCACAGGGAATGGAAGCTCAGTCTCACCTTCGAGATACTCGTCAATCGCGGCAGCGGCGGCGCGACCTTCTGCAATCGCCCAAACAATCAGCGACTGCCCACGGCCAGCATCACCAGCAACAAACAAGGAGTCTGCGACTTTGTACCGACCATCCCTAGCCACATTACCTCTTGAATCAAGCGGAGCGTGTAACTGGGAAGATAATTCGTTGGTTTCAGGCCCAGTGAAGCCAAGTGCCAAGAAGACCAAGTCAGCGGGCAAAATTCTTTCAGTTCCGGCCTTTGGCAGTCTCTTGCCATCCACAAACTCAGTATCTGCAACCTTTACGCCAACCAGCTTGCCAGCCTCACCAACAAATTCAACTGTTGAGTGGAGGTACTTGCGCTCACCAAACTCTTCGTGTGCAGACGCGACCTCAAACAAAGTTGGAACGGTCGGCCAAGGCTGTGCGTCAGTTCGCTCTGCTGGAGGCTGCTTACCAATTGCCAAAGTGGTCACAGAAAGCGCGCCCTGACGTGTGGCGGTTCCGAGGCAGTCGGCGCCCGTGTCGCCGCCACCAAGAATGATGACGTGCTTACCTTCAGCGGAAATCTGACCCTCGATGCTGTCACCAGCAACTACCTTGTTTGCCTGGGTTAGGTACTCCATCGCGAAGTGAACCCCGTCAAGATCGCGACCTGCAACAGCGAGGTCTCTAGGCACCATGGCACCAGTAGCGATCAAAACTGCGTCATAGCGCTTTTGTAGATCTTCCCAGCTGATGTCAACGCCAATGTTGGTGGATGGGCGGAACCTGGTGCCCTCCGCCTCCATCTGCGCAATTCTGCGGTCGATGTGCTGCTTCTCCATCTTGAAATCCGGAATTCCATAGCGAAGCAGGCCGCCAATTCGGTCGTCACGCTCATAGACGGCAACGGTGTGGCCAGCACGGGTTAGCTGCTGGGCCGCTGCCAAGCCGGCAGGTCCCGAACCAACAATTGCAACGGTCTTGCCGGTTAGACGCTCGGGTACCGATGGTGCTACAAAGCCATTGTCGAAAGCGTCATCAATGATCGAAACCTCGATCTCTTTGATTGTCACGGCAGGCTGGTTAATGCCTAGCACGCAAGCACTCTCACATGGTGCTGGGCAAAGTCGACCGGTGAACTCCGGGAAGTTGTTGGTTGCGTGGAGGCGGTCTATCGCTTCGCGGTTACGGCCTCTGTGGGTTAGGTCATTCCACTCTGGAATCAAGTTTCCCAGTGGGCAGCCAGCATGGCAGAAAGGAATACCACAGTCCATGCAGCGAGATGCCTGGCGAGCAACTACCTCACCATTGCGCTCGGCATAGACCTCTTTCCAGTCCTTGATGCGAACCGCAACTGGGCGACGCTGAGCAGTTTCACGCTCCGTTACCTTGATAAATCCTCTTGGATCAGCCACGGGTCACCTCCAAAATCTGGGTCCAAACCTCATCACCATCGAGTTCAATGCCTCGCTCTTGAGCCTGGCGTTGCACTTCCATAACTCTGGCGTAATCACGAGGAAGCACTCGCGTGAAGTTGCTCAGCTCGGCATCGAAGTTGTCAAGAATTGACTTTCCGCGTGCGCTACCGGTCAGCTCCACATGCTTTTCAATTAGGTCACGAAGAGTGTTTGCATCTTCCCCGGCCACAGACTCAAGGGAAATCTCCCCCGCCTGCAAGGCTTCGCGGTTCACACGTGCCTCGGAGAGCCTGTAGACATAAGCCACACCGCCAGACATACCAGCACCGAGGTTTACCCCGGTCTTACCGAGAATAACCGCGATACCACCGGTCATGTATTCAAGGGCGTGGTCTCCAACTCCCTCAACTACCGCCTTGGCGCCAGAGTTGCGAACCAGGAAGCGCTCACCCACGATGCCGTTGAGATAAATCTCGCCGTCAGTTGCGCCGTAGCCAATTACGTTTCCAGCGATGACGTTCTGCTCGGCTAGGTAGCCAGCAGACCTAGGGGGTTTCACAACGATCGATCCACCCGAGAGACCCTTGCCCACATAGTCGTTGCAGTCGCCTTCAACAGTGATCGCAATACCTCGCGGAACGAATGCACCTAGCGATTGACCTGCTGACCCATAAAGGTTTAGCTGCAATGTGCCAGGGTTTAGACCCTGCTCGCCCCAGCGCTTGGTCAGCTCATTACCGAGCATCGTTCCAATCGCCTGGTTAGTGTTGTTGATTTCCTTCTCGATCACAACCGGCTTGCCGTCCTTGAGGGCTAGTGCAGCCTCAGCAATCAGTGGGTAGTCGAAGTGCATCTCGAGTTCGTGATCTTGGCTTACGGTGTTTCTCAGGTTCTGAGTTAGATCTAGATCCTTACCAGCAAAGATTGGCGAGAGGTCTAGACCATCTGCCTTCCAGTGAGAAACAGCGCGGTTTACATCCAACAGTTCAACGTGACCAATTGCCTCATCCAGGCTGCGGAAGCCAAGCTCTGCGAGGTACTCGCGAACCTCCTGGGCCAGGAACTCGAAGAAGTTCACGACGTGATCAGCTTGTCCGTGGAAGCGCGAGCGCAACTCTGGGTTCTGTGTCGCGACACCAACAGGGCAGGTGTCAAGGTGGCAAACGCGCATCAAAATACAGCCCTCAACCACCAGCGGAGCGGTCGCGAAACCGAATTCCTCTGCACCCAAGAGAGCTGCGATCACGACATCGCGACCAGTCTTCATAGATCCGTCGACCTGGACCACAATGCGGTCGCGCAAGCCGTTGAGCAGAAGCGTCTGCTGAGCCTCAGCGAGGCCAAGCTCCCATGGAGTTCCAGCGTGCTTCAGAGAGTTCAGTGGGCTAGCGCCGGTACCACCATCGTGGCCCGAGATCAGAACAACGTCTGCCTTGGCCTTCGCCACACCAGCTGCAACCGTTCCAACTCCGAACTGGCTAACCAGCTTGACGTGAACACGCGCAGCGCGGTTTGCGCGCTTTAGATCGAAAATCAATTGCTTGAGGTCTTCGATTGAGTAAATGTCGTGGTGAGGAGGTGGTGAAATCAATCCCACGCCAGGGGTCGAGTGACGCAAGTCAGCGATCCACGGGTATACCTTGTGTGGCGGTAACTGGCCACCTTCACCAGGCTTTGCACCCTGAGCCATCTTGATCTGAATGTCGTCAGCGTGAGTTAGGTACATCGAGGTAACACCGAAACGACCAGAGGCAACCTGCTTCACGGCGCTTCTGCGGTTGCGGTCTAATAGACGTTCAACCGCTTCGCCACCCTCACCAGTATTGCTCTTGGCTCCAAGGCGGTTCATTGCAATCGCGAGTACTTCGTGCGCCTCTGGGCTGATTGCACCCATAGACATTGCACCGGTTGAGAATCGCTTCACGATCTCAGATACGGACTCAACTTCTTCGATTGGCACCGCAGGGCGCAGTCCCTTGCGGAACTCGAACAGGCCACGAATAGTCATCAGGCGCTCAGACTGATCGTCAACAGCCTGGGTGTATTCCTTGAAGATGTCGTATCGCTTCTGCTTGGTTGAGTGCTGAAGCTTGAAAATGGTCTCTGGGTTGAAAAGGTGCGCGGGACCCTCTCGGCGCCACTTCATTTCGCCACCAACCTCAAGGGGTAGGTGAATCTTGGCGGCACCCTCAATTGGGTAGGCAGCGCGGTGGCGCTTCTCAATCTCGAGGTCAATGATCTCTAGGTCAACACCACCAAGTTTGGTGACGGTGCCGGTGAAGTAGCGGTCCACCAGGGCCTGGCTTAGACCAATAATTTCGAAACATTGAGCACCGGCGTAGGAGGCAACGGTGGAGATACCCATCTTGCTCATAACCTTCAGCACACCCTTGCCGAGCGCCTTCACCATGTTCTTTGATGAGCGCTCAGGTGTAATGCCGGTGATTAGGCCCTTGATAACTAGGTCTTCTGCAGTCTCGAGTGCAAGGTATGGGTTGATTGCGGATGCGCCATAGCCGATCAGAGTTGCAGCGTGATGAACGTCACGAGCGTCACCACATTCAACAACCAGTCCAGCGCGCAGACGAGTGCCCTTGCGGATGAGGTGGTGGTGAACGCTCGAAAGCGAAAGTAGTGACGGAATCGGCGCTAATTCACGGTTCGAGTCGCGGTCTGAAAGAATCACGAAAGTCGCACCAGCATCCAAGGCAGCATCAACTTCATCAGCGATTTCATCTAGGCGAGCCTGCAGTGAGCCAGGGCCTTCATCGATTCGGTACAGGCATGAGATGGTAACTGCCTTGCCGATATTGTTACCGCGATCGATGTGCTTGATTCGAGCAAGTTCGTCGTTGGTCAGAATTGGGAAGTCCATTACCAACTGCTTGGCGTGCTCAGGCTTTGCATCAAGCAGGTTTGGAACCGGGCCAATTGAAGCGGTCATCGAGGTGACAACCTCTTCGCGGATTGCGTCCAGCGGAGGGTTGGTCACCTGAGCAAACTGCTGGATGAAGTAGTCGAACAATAGGCGTGGGCGCTCGGAGATGGCTGCAATTGGAGTGTCGGTACCCATCGCGCCAATTGGCTCCTGGCCGGTTTTGGCCATAGGAGCAATAAATTCCTTGAGGTCTTCCTCGGTGTAGCCAAATACTCGTTGGCGACGGTTTACCGATGTGCTGGAGTGGCGAATGTGTTCACGCTCAGGTAAATCGCGAAGGTTGATTGTGTTGCCCTCAACCCACTCGCCCCATGGCTCCTGTGCCGCTATCTCGCCCTTGATCTGCTCGTCTTCGATGATCTGACCAGCCGCAGTGTCAATTAGGAACATCTTGCCTGGCTGCAAGCGACCCTTGCGAACGATCTTGTCTGCAGGGATGTCTGAAACACCAATTTCAGATGCCAGAATCACAAAGCCATCTTCGGTCACTACGAATCGACCTGGTCGCAGGCCATTGCGGTCTAGAGTCGCGCCAACCATAGTTCCGTCGGTGAAGACGACGGCAGCAGGACCATCCCACGGCTCCATGATCATCGAGTGATACTCGAAGAAGTCCTTAACCTTAGGGTCAAGATCAAGCTGCTTCTCCCATGCGCCAGGAATCATCATCATCATGGCGTGCGGGAGGGATCTACCCGATAGCACCAGAAGCTCAAGAACCTCATCGAAAGTCGCTGAGTCAGAAGCACCTGGGGAAACGATTGGCTTTAGCTGCTCCATGTCGCCCAGCAGGTCAGATTCGAGTTGGGACTCTCGCGCCGCCATCCAGTTTGCGTTGCCCTTGACGGTGTTGATTTCACCGTTGTGGGCGATGAAACGGAATGGGTGAGCCAGTGGCCATGATGGGAATGTGTTAGTCGAGAAGCGAGAGTGCACTAGCGCTAGCTGGGACTCAAAGTTTTCATCAGAAAGGTCTGGGTAAAACGGCTCCAGCTGAAGCGTTGTGACCATGCCTTTGTAGACCATGGTTCGCATCGACAGCGATGGGTGGTAAATGCCTACTTCGCGCTCGCTACGCTTGCGCAAACGGAAGAGTGCTCGCTCTAGCTCAAGACCTGACTGACCATTTGCACCTGCAATAAAGACCTGTTCGATTGAAGGCATTGCGGCTCGTGCAAGATCGCCTAGAACCTCAGGGCGAGTCGGTGGCACGCGCCATCCGAGAATCTTTAGCCCCTCGGATTCTGCGATTTTGGCGAACTTTGCCTTGTCGGCATCTGCCGACTTCTCTTCAAGGAAAACCAGCCCCGCACCGTAGCTACCTGCGACTGGAAGCTCGAAATCAACGACTGAACGTAAGAACTTGTCGGGAATCTGGGTAAGGATTCCGGCACCGTCACCGGTGCCAGCATCTGAGCCAACTGCACCACGGTGTTCAAGGTTGCGAAGAGAGGAAAGCGCCATGTCCACAATGTCATGTCCCGCTGTGCCACGAAGGGTGGCAACCATGGCCAAGCCACAGGCATCCTTTTCGGCACTTGGGTCATAAAGACCAATAGCCTCAGGGCCTGCGTTGAACCGCTGGAAAGGGCTCAGGTGTGGCATGCGTCTCCTAACGAATTAATCATTTAGGGACTTCATCGGCCCGAGGGGTGAAAAGTTGTGACTAAGAGTCAGATTCTACTTTGACTTTAGGCGCTTTTGCCTTAGCGGCAGGGTCTCTGCCTTCTAGCCAAATCGAGGGTTCTAAGCCAGGGTGGCGGCGAGTTTGAACCCAGAAGAGGATTGCTCCGATTGTAATACCGATCAACGCTGACCAAATATTTACGCGAAGACCAAGAATAATCTCACTTGGGTCGATTCGGATACTCTCAATCCAAAGTCGACCGGTCGAATAAATCATCAAGTAGAGCGCGATTTGCTTGCCCCACTGCAACTGCAACTTTCGACCGAGGTAAATCAAAACAAGCGCGCCAGACAAGTTCCACAAAAGCTCGTAAGCGAATGTCGGGTGGAAGGTCAACCCGGAGGGCAACCCAGAAGGGTAAGCCGGGTTTGAAGCCGGAATCTCAAGACCCCAGGGCAGAGTGGTCGGCACGCCATAAAGCTCCTGGTTGAAGTAGTTACCTAGGCGACCAATGCCCTGAGCAATTAAAAGCCCTGGAGCAATCGCATCTGCAACTGCCCAGAATCTAATTCCAGCCTGCTTTGCTCCCCACCATGCACCAACCGCACCAAACAGAATCGCACCGTAGATGGCAAGGCCACCCTCCCAGATTCTCAAGGTTGCCAGTAGGTCAGCGCCCTCGTAGAAGTAATCCTTTGGGTGAGTGATCACGTGGTAGAAGCGACCGCCGATAATGCCGGCAGGCACTGCCCAGAGGGCGATGTCCAAAAACAAGCCTCGCTCAGCGCCGCGAGCAACTAACCGAGAATCTGCAAGCCAGCTGGCTAATACGATGCCGGTGAGAATAAACAGAGCGTAGAAGTGGACTCTGATTGGACCTAGATCGATGAAGCTGATCTCAGGAGAGGGGATGCTTGTTAAAAATTGCACTGCGTTATCCTAATCCGCCCGCAAGCTCAATGGTCTTTGCCTTGAGCGCGTCCACTCCCCCAGATTGATACGCCTTCACAAATGCAGCACCAACAATTGCGCCATCAGAGTAGGTGTTTACTTCGCGCACCTGTTCAGGCTTCGAGATGCCAACACCGACGCAGGTAATCTGACCTGAAAGTGATTTCACCCTGCCGGCGACCTCACGTGCCATTTTGTCGACTTCGGCCCGCTCTCCTGTGACACCCATGGTTGACACTGAATAGACAAAACCACGAGATGCATCAGAGTTTGCCTGAATTCGAGCATCTGAGCTCGATGGAGCAACTAGGAAGACTCGGTCGAGGTCGTACTTGTCCGACACCTCGAACCAATCCTTGCCCTCATCTGGAATTAGGTCGGGCGTGATCATGCCTTGGGCTCCAGAAGCGGCAAGCTCTGAGGCGAACTTGTCTAAACCGTAGGAAAGAACCGGGTTCCAATAGCTCATAACCAAAAGTGGAATATCGGTTTTCGCCCTAACTCTTTTTATGATCTCGAATAGCTCTTTGATGCGGAAACCATTGGCCAGGGAAACCTCCGTCGCCTGTTGGATCACAATGCCATCCATCACAGGATCCGAATACGGCAGACCAATCTCGATAATGTCGCAACCGTTCAGTGCCATAGTCACAATGGCTTCCACTGAGTCCTCGATGGTTGGGAAACCAGCTGGGAAATATCCAATGAGGCTGCCCTTGCCTGAATCCTTGTTTACCTGAAGTGTTTTAGCCGTTGAAATCACTTCTCACCCAGCAATCCGAAATACCGACCCGCGGTCTCCATGTCCTTGTCTCCACGACCAGAAAGGTTTACGAGAATCGAGGAACCAGAAGGTAGTTTCTCTGCCAAATACTTCACGCCGGCAAGGGCATGTGCGGTCTCGATGGCAGGGATAATACCCTCGGTGCGGGAAAGAAGGCGCATGGCCTCCATTGCCTCTGAGTCTTTGATTCCAAAGTAGTTAGCCCTGCCAAGATCTTTCAGCCACGAGTGCTCTGGGCCAACCCCTGGATAGTCAAGACCGGCTGAAATCGAGTGTGACTCCATGGTCTGGCCATCTTCATCCTGAAGCATGTAGCTCTTGGCGCCATGCAGCACTCCGGGGCGACCCATCGAAAGGGTTGCAGCGTGCTTCGGTGTATCAATTCCATCACCGGCGGCTTCGAAACCCCAAAGCTGCACATCCAGGTCGTCTAGAAAGGCATGGAAGATTCCAATGGCGTTCGAACCGCCACCAACACAGGCGGCAACCGCATCAGGGAGCTTGCCTGTCAGTTCAAGCATTTGCCTTCTAGCTTCATTGCCGATGACCGAATGAAAATCGCGAACCATTGTTGGAAACGGGTGCGGGCCGGCAACGGTACCAAGGAGGTAGTGGGTAGTTTCAACGTTGGCGACCCAGTCTCGCAGCGCTTCGTTGATCGCATCCTTCAGAGTTCTCGAACCAGTTTTCACTGGCACGACCTCCGCACCGAGTAGCTTCATGCGTGCCACGTTGAGAGCTTGGCGTTCGGTGTCAACCTCACCCATGTAGACAACGCACTCAAGACCAAAATACGCAGCGGCGGTCGCAGATGCGACACCGTGTTGACCGGCGCCAGTTTCAGCGATGATGCGCTTTTTGCCCATGCGCTTGGCCAGAAGTGCCTGACCCATAACGTTGTTGATCTTGTGGCTGCCGGTGTGGTTGAGGTCTTCACGCTTTAGAAAGACCCTGACGTCGCCTAGCTCTTTGGCAAAGCGCTCCGCCTCGGTGATGATCGAAGGGCGACCGGTGTAATTGCGGTGCAAATCTTCGAGCTCTTTGTCGAATGCAGGATCGGCTTTGGCCTCGAGATAGGTTTTTTCAAGCTGATCGAGTGCGGCGATTAGTGGTTCGGCGACAAAGCGACCGCCAAAGTCTCCAAAATAAGGCCCGACCTGGGATCGAAGATCTGATTGCATGGGGTAAATCCTACGTAACCGAAACGAACTGGGGAATTAAAACAGCAGGGTCTTGGGTTACCAAAGCCTCTCCTACCAAGACAACATCGGCTCCAGCATCGCGATAACGCCGCACATCATCGAGATTCCTCACCGAAGACTCTGCAACCTTTATTGCACCAGGCTTCAGAGCATTAGCCATCTCCTCATAAAGACCAATGTCTGTTTTGAAGGTAACTAGATCACGGGTATTGATTCCGATCAACTTCGCCTCGGAATCGTTGGCGATTGCGATTTCACTGAGCGAGTGAGTCTCCACTAAGACACCAAGCCCTAAGGACTCAGCAAATGCGTACAGTCGCCTGTAATCGGCTTCCGCAAGCCAGCTGAGTATCAAAAGGACGAAATCAGCCCCCGCAGCACGTGCTTCTAAAATCTGGTACTCGGTTGAAATGAAGTCTTTGCGCAATAACGGAATTGAGACTGCTGATCGTGCTGCCTTTAGGTCTTCTAATGAGCCACCGAATCCCGATTCCTCGGTCAGTACTGAGATGGCATGTGCACCACTTGCTTCATAGAGCTTTGCCTGTGCAGCAGCGTCTGGAATTTCCGCTAGAAAACCGCGAGATGGGCTTCGGCGTTTGATCTCACTTATCAGTTTGATGTGACCTGCAGGTGCTAGTGCCTCATAGACATCAACAACAGGTGCGCAAAGAGCAATACGCTCTAACAGTTGAGATTCTGAGATGTGCTCTTTACGAGCGTTAGACGAAGCTAAAGCCGCTTCAAAGAGACGATCCAGCACTAGTGCGCTTTAGTGTGCTGGCCACCAACGCCGTATCCAGCACGCTTTAGTACCCAACCGACTACCAGTCCAGCTAGCGCAAGGCCGGCGGATGCCCAGACCATAGGTGGGTTATCTAGGAAGAAGAACAAGGTTCCAACTGTGAACGCAACCAAAATGATGATGACGGTGGTCCAGGATGCTACTGAATTTCCGTGTCCTGGGTCAGTGCTGTTGTGTGCCATTGGTATCTCTTTCGACCGCTAAAGTCTAGCAATAGCTAGCTCTGCTCATCCCAGAGGGCACGATTATCCAAAATTTCTACTTCAGGCTCCGCAGTTCTCGTGCCTCGAGACTTACCTTTGGAAAAAACTGCGGTTAGCGCTGAAGTGGCGGCTGCAATTCCGATAACCCCAGAGATCAGTACCGCGGGAAGTGAAACGAGGGTAACTCCCGCCTGGTGTTGATC
>CAYOXP010000020.1:0-11813 GCA_964407995.1 uncultured Aquiluna sp. | reverse complement strand
ATTCAGCACCCTGAATACGGCCGGTAGCGCCACCAACGTGGGTCAGCTTTCCAGCGTCCTCTTCCATGTGGGCACGCTCGATTTGAACATCGAACACCTCACCGGAATCGAGTTCAACCTTGAGCTGACCGCCAAAGGCAATCGGCTCGTCGTATTGCGAGGTTTGGAAGTTCTTCGCTAGGTCTGGGTAGAAGTAATTCTTCCTAGCAAACCGGCCAGTTGGCTGAATTTCACAACCAAGCGCCAGGCCGATAGCAATTGAATTCTCCACGGCTTTCTTGTTCACTGCAGGCAATGATCCAGGCAGACCGATGCAGATTGGGCAGACGTTGGTGTTTGGCTCGGAACCAAACTCGTTTGCACAACCACAGAACATCTTTGACTTGGTGTTTAGCTCGACGTGAACCTCTAGACCGATAACCACTTCGAACTGCTCGATTGCCTGCTCGTAAGGCATTAGTTGTTCTTTAGCCATTTAGAGCACCTCCAAGTTAGGAACTTGCGCCAGTAGTGAGCCGCCCCACTCAGCGTGATACATCTGCTCGATAATTGCCGCTGCGCGGTACATCTGAGCATCCTGCATCGCCGGAGCCAAGATCTGCACCGATGACGGTAGGCCGTCTTCCTTCGCCAAACCGTTTGGCACTGACATGCCAGGGATACCAGCCAGGTTTGCAGGGATAGTTGCGATGTCGTTTAGGTACATCGCCAGCGGGTTGTCCACCTTCTCACCGATCTTGAATGCGGTGGTTGGGGCGGTTGGAGTCAGTAGCACATCAACTTTGCTAAATGCATTTGCAAGATCCTGCTGAATCAGGGTTCTAACCTTCTGGGCCGAACCGTAGTAGGCGTCGTAGTAACCAGAAGAAAGCGCATAGGTACCGAGAATGATTCTTCGCTTTACCTCAGGACCAAATCCAGCCTCACGAGTGGCAGCCATAACGCGCTCAATCGTTGGATTGCCCTCAGGAGCTACGCGCATGCCAAAGCGAACTGAGTCAAACTTGGCAAGGTTCGAGGAAGCCTCTGCAGGCAGAATCAGGTAATAGGCAGCAATTGCATACTCAAAGCTTGGGCAGTCAACTTCAACGACCTCAACACCCTGAGCCTCAAGCTTGGCAATCGTGTCATCAAACAGCTCCTGAATTCCAGGCTGGAATGCATCGGAGCGAAGCTGCTTTACAACACCAACCTTTAGTCCTTTGACATCGGCGTTGCGAACTGCATCGGCCATCGAACCAAGGGAGTTTGGTAGCGATGTGCTGTCGTGCTTGTCGTGGCCTGCGATCACATCTTGCAACAGTGCGCTGTCTAGAACGTTGTTAGAAACAGGGCCAATCTGATCCAGCGAAGAAGCCAAGGCGATAAGGCCGTAACGCGAGACAGCGCCGTAGGTTGGCTTTGCACCAACCGATCCGGTCATTGCCGCAGGGAAGCGAATCGAGCCACCGGTGTCGCTACCAATCGCGATTGGTGCCAAGAATCCAGCAACCGCAGAGCTTGAGCCACCTCCAGAGCCGCCAGGGATTCTGGTTAGATCCCAGGGGTTCTTCGATGGGCCGTAAGCCGAGTACTCGGTTGATGAACCCATTGCAAACTCATCAAGGTTGGTCTTGCCAAGAATTGGTAACCCCGCCTGGCGTAGCTTCGTTACAACCGTTGCGTCATACTGCGGAACCCAGCCTTCGAGAATCTTCGATCCAGAAGTTGTGGGCGCATCGGTGGTCGTTAGGTTGTCCTTCACCGCAATTGGAACACCGTGCAACGGTGAATTGGTCTTACCTGCTGCTAAGTCCGCATCGGCAGCCTTGGCGGCCGCAATTGCGTTCTCACGGTTTAGGTAAAGGTAAGAGTTGGTCTTTGGGTTGAGCTTCTCTGCGCGATCATAGAAAGCTGTGGTTACCTCTACGGAAGAAACTTCTTTAGAAGCAATCAGACTGGCAAGCTCGCTAGCTGGTTTGTGGATTAGGTCTGACATTTTTACTCCTCATCCAAAATCGCAGCTACACGGAATCGGCCATCAGCGCTGTCTGGAGCACCAGATAGTGCCTCAGCTTGAGTAAGCGATGGCTCAACAACGTCTTCACGGAAGACGTTCGCCATTGGGATTGGGTGGCTGGTGGCGACAATGTCACCTTCAACAGCCTGGTTTACGGTCGCAACCGCATCAACAATCACGTTCAGTTCACCGGCGAGGGTCTCAACCTCATTATCGGTGACCAAGATTCTCGCCAACGAGGCCAGGTGGCGCACCAGGTCGGGGGTAATTTCAGACATAAATCAGCTCAATTCAATGAATTTTGGCAATGCGACCAGTCTAGTTTGTGGACTGTGCCAGTTTCTCCAGGAACTGATCTTCGGTGAGAACCTCAATTCCAAGCTCCTCTGCTTTAGCTAGCTTTGAGCCAGCCCCAGGGCCCGCAACCACAAATGCGGTCTTTTTACTCACCGAAGACGCCGCCTTGCCGCCAAGTTCGATTACCTTGGCCTCGGCTTCCTCTCGTGTCATAGATTGCATGGTTCCGGTTATCACAACTGATAATCCTGCAAAGATGCCGTCTTTTACGACACTTCCGGGGCCTGCGTGACCTGGGATCTCGAGCAAAACGCCGGCCTGTTGCCAGCGCTGGATGATATCTTGATGCCACTCCTCTTGATACCACTCACCGATCGACTTAGCCAGAGTCGGTCCGACACCCTCCACAGCTGATAGCTCATCCTGGGTAGCAGAAAAAATCTTTTCAATTGAGCCGAAGTGATCACAGAGCGCGCGGGCTGCAACTGGACCCACATGCCTAATCGAGAGAGAAACCAAAACTCTCCAAAGTGGTTTTGATTTAGCTTCTTCTAAGTTTGCGAGCAGCTTGTGTGCCACTTCAGACGGAGTGCCGTCCTTCTTAGCAAAGAAGTCGACCACCTTGGGATTGCCCTCGGCATCGTGCTTCGGCAGTCCCGTGTCGGCATCTAGGACGTACGCCTTGATTGGCAGTAACTTCTCCAAAGTCAAATCGAACAGATCTGCCTCTGACTTCACAGGAGCATCACTTGGCTCTAGGGGCTGAGTCAACGCCGTGGCCGAAACGTAGCCCAGTGCCTCAATGTCCAGGGCAGAACGTGAGCCGATATAGGCAATTCGTTCCCTGAGTTGAGCTGGGCAGCTACGCGAGTTGGCACAGCGGAGATCTACGTCACCTTCGGCTGCAGGCGCTAGCTCAGTTTCACACTCCGGGCAGTTAGTTGGCATTACGAATTCGCGCTCAGTACCATCTCGCAGCGCAGCAACCGGCCCAAGAATCTCTGGGATTACATCCCCGGCTTTGCGCAACACAACGGTGTCGCCAATCAGGATGCCTTTAGATTTCACCTGATCCTGGTTATGCAAGGTGGCAAATTCCACCTCAGATCCCGCGACCTTTACTGGGGCGAGAACTGCAAAGGGTGTTGCCCTGCCGGTTCTACCAATCGAGACTTTGATATCTAGCAGCTTGGTGTTTACCTGCTCCGGCGGGTATTTGTAAGCAATTGCCCAACGCGGAGCCCTTGAGGTTTTACCAAGTTCTCGCTGACGGGAAAGCTCATCAACCTTGATTACTACACCGTCAATCTCGTGCTCAATTGAGTGCCTTGAGTCGTTGAGCCTAGTTATGAATTTGTAAGCAGCCTTGGCATCTGCAACTACCTCAAATCGCTCGGTGGTTGGTAGACCCCAAGTTTTTAGAAGGCGATAAACCTCACTTTGGGTCTTTAGATTGCCTTGCCAGACACCGAAGCCGTGCACCAGCATGCGAAGTGGCCTAGATGCCGTAACACTCGGGTCTTTTTGCCTCAGTGATCCCGATGCGCTGTTTCTTGGATTGGCGAATGGCTTGCCACCTTCAGCAACGATCCCTGCATTGAGCGCGGCAAAGTCCTCAAGGGCGAAAAAGACCTCTCCCCTAACCTCAATCAAATCTGGATGATCGGTACCGGAGAGCTTGTGGGGAATGCTTTTGATGGTGAGCACATTGGCGGTCACATCTTCGCCAACTTCACCATCGCCACGAGTTGCCGCCTTTGTTAGCACTCCGTTCTCGTATGTCAACGAAAGTGCAAGGCCATCGATCTTGGGCTCGCAGAGAAATGGTCCATCACCTACGCGGTTAGCCCAGGCCAGAAATTCTTCTTCGCTAAACGCGTTATCAAGGCTGAGCATTTGCTCGCCGTGGCGAACCGGAGAAAAAACTTCACTGGCTGCTCCGCCAACTTTTTGGGTGGGGCTGAGTTGCGCCAATTCAGGATGGTCTTGCTCGAGCTGCTTTAGTTCGCGCTCTAGCTGGTCATACTCAGCATCCGAAACCAGAGTTTCATCATTCTGGTAGTAGGCGGTTCGATAACGTTCGATGAGAGTTCTGAGCTCTTCGGCTCTTTCTGCAGCGTCAGACACGCGCTTCCTCAAAGCTCTTGGTGCGATCTATTGTGGTTTGACCTAACACCCTGGTTCCGATGTAGAGAACTGCAGTTTGGCCGGGGGCAACACCGTATAGAGGCTCCACCAGGTCAATCACAAGTTCGTCATCAATGACAGCCGCCCTGGCAGCTAGCGATTCTCCGTGAGCTCGCACCTGAACCTCGCAGTCAAACGGCGCCTCTGGGTTTGCTGGTGCTTTGCCGCACCACGAGTAGCGAGAGCCGGCAATCTGGGCTATTTGAAGCGCGGCCTCAGGTCCAACGACGACCTCATTGGTTTTAGGCCTGATCTCAAGCACATACCTAGGCTTTCCATCTGCTGCAGGTCTTCCGATTCTCAAACCCTTGCGCTGACCAATGGTGAAGCCGACGTGGCCATCGTGCTCACCAAGCTGGTTGCCATCTTGATCAACGATTTTTCCAGGATCGGATGGAACAAAGTCTCTAAGCCAATCCCTGGTGTCACCCTCTGGGATAAAACAGATGTCATAGGAGTCTGGCTTGTTTGCAACGCTAAGCCCGCGCTCCTCCGCCTCTTTGCGCACCAAATCCTTTGAAGCGGTGGCGCCCAATGGAAACATTGAGTGCTTTAGCTGCTCCTGTGTCAAAACACCAAGCACATAGCTTTGGTCTTTTGCCATGGCAAGAGAGCGATGAAGCTCCAGATTTCCCTCAGCATCTTGGTCAATCGAGGCATAGTGTCCGGTGCAGACTGCATCAAAACCAAGTGCGAGGCCTTTTTCTAAAAGTGCTGCGAATTTGATTCGTTCGTTGCACCTCATACATGGGTTTGGCGTTCTGCCAGCTTTGTATTCGGAAACAAAATCATCAACAACATCTAGCTTGAATCGCTCCGAGAAATCCCAAACATAAAAGTCAATTCCAAGCTTTTTTGCCGCGCGCTGAGCATCCAGTGAGTCCTCAATGGTGCAGCAGCCGCGCGAACCGGTTCGCAAAGTACCCGGCATTCGTGAAAGCGCTAAGTGAACACCAACTACTTCGTGACCCATCTCAACAGCGCGAGCAGCAGCAACGGCGGAGTCGACTCCACCTGACATTGCTGCTAAAACACGCACCAGAGAAGTCTAAATTGCAATGGCCGCTATTGGTTCAGCCCAGCGCGGACAGCGGTGGGATAAATCTCTGAAATCGCAGTTCCGAGCTGCTCAACCTCATCACGCGTCGTTGTGTGCCCAAGGCTAATTCGAAGCACGGAGCTTGCCTCTTGCGGCGTGTAACCCATCGAAGTCAGAACGTGCGATGGGCCAAGCACACCTGCCTGGCAAGCGCTACCGGCGGATACGCAAATTCCTTTTTGATCAAGCAAAAAAAGCATTGAATCGCTCATCGCTCCTGGCATCACAAATGATGAGGTGTGGCCGATTCGTTCACCCGTGATCGTCTTTTGGGCTTGGGGAACAAGTTTTTGCACTTGCAGCTCTAGCCAATCTCGCAATGTCTCCAGCTTTGACTCGCGCTCTTGCATATCTGCCACTGCTTCACTTGCCGCCACTGCGAATGCTGCGGCTAACGGGTAGTTCATAGTTCCAGATCTAAGTGCGCGCTCCTGGCCACCACCATGGATTAGCGAGACAGGCTTGAGCGTTCTAGACACGATGCTGGCGCCAACGCCAATGGGGGCTCCTAACTTATGCCCAGAAATTGTCATTGCGGCAAGGCCAGATTTGGCGAAGTCAATCGGCGTGTGACCGAACGCCGCGACTGCATCCGAATGCATCGGTACTTCAAATTGGTTACAAATCTCTGCGAGCGCCGGAATATCGGTCAGTGCACCTGTTTCGTTGTTTACCCACATGAGGCTCACAAGAGCAATCTCTTCGGACCTTGAGGCGAGTAGCTCTTTGAGTTGGTCTTTGTTTACCTGCCCGGTCTTGTCGACCTCCAGCCAGACAACTTCTGCACCTTCATGCTTCTCAAGCCATTCGATTGGGTCGATCACCGCATGATGTTCAGTTGGAGAGCTAACAATAAGTTTTCGTGGTTTGTCTTGCCTAGCCCAGTAGATACCTTTGATTAGGTGGTTATCAGACTCTGTGCCACCTGAAGTGAAAATGACTTCGGATCTGTGGCAACCGACAGCAATCGCCAGATTCTCCCTTGCGTGCTCGAGGATCTCTCTAGTCTCTCTACCTTGGGCGTGAACAGACGATGGGTTACCCAGGTGCGATTGAGCCTCGAGATATGCATTTAGTGCACTTTGACGAACCGGTGTGGTCGCGGCGTGGTCGAGATATGCCGACATGACCCTAAGCCTAATTGTCATCGGTTTGAAATGTATGCGGGGTAGGGTTGACACTCGATTGCAATGGTTGAGAATCACACAGAACAGGTAGTTGCTCCGCTTGGACTATCCCTTATGGATGGTGGCGGTGTCTTTTCTGTCTACTCCGAATCTGCCGAAGCCATCGATCTGCTAATTCTCAACCCTGAGAACACCGAAGAGACCCTCCACCAAATCTCACTTGAGCGATCTGATGGTGGCATTTGGTCCGCCGGTGACGATCGTCTGGCCCACGGAATCAAATATGTACTTAGGGCTAAAGGTCCAGAAGGCCCGCGGCACGCCTTTCAGCCTGAACGAAATCTGCTTGACCCATATGCCAAAGGCTTGGTTCGCGAGACACCTCGCGACTACCACTGCGTGGCAGTTGACCGCAGTTTTGATTGGGAAGGTGTTGCCAAACCTGGTGTATCACTCTCAGAGTCAGTCATTTACGAGGCTCACCTTCGAGGTCTAACCCGAATCAATCCGGCAATCCCAGAGGAAATTCGCGGTTCATATGCAGCGCTTGGTCATCCGGCAACTATCGAATACCTAACTAACTTAGGCATCACTGCAATTGAACTATTGCCGATTCAGACTTTTATCTCAGAGCCAAGGCTTGTGAACCTGGGGTTAATCAACTACTGGGGATACAACACAATCAACTTCTTCTCGCCACACATGCGCTATGCAGCCGAAGCAACTCGCGCGCAGGGCCCTGAAGCAATCTTGCGGGAGTTGAAAACCGCAATTCGAGAACTGCACCGAGCTGGTATCGAAGTGATCATGGATGTGGTCTATAACCACACTGCAGAGGGTGGCTATAAGGGTCTTACCTATTCATACCGCGGTCTAGACAACTCCAGCTACTACCGCCAAGACGACCAAGGCAACTATCACGACACCACCGGCTGCGGTAATTCACTGAACTTTGGAAACCCGATGGTGCAGCGCATGGCGCTTGATTCGCTTCGTTACTGGACCGATGAGCTTCAAATCGATGGCTACCGCTTTGATTTGGCCGCAACCATCGCTCGAGACGAAAACAACCACTTCACTCCAGACCACCCGCTGCTACGAGAAATGAAGTCGGATCCGATCATCTCGCAGGCGAAGTTGATCATGGAGCCTTGGGATGTTGGCATGGGCGGTTGGCAGACCGGAAACTTCCCACCCGGATTCCCGGAGTGGAACGACCGCTATCGCGATTCGGTTCGTAAATTCTGGCTTGGTGACGTAGCTAATGCTCGCCACTCGGGCAGGCACGACAACGGCGTTCAGGAGTTAGCTGGCCGAATCTCAGGTTCTCAAGACATGATCAGCGATGGCGAAGGGCCGATTGGCACCGTGAACTTCATCACCGCCCACGACGGCTTCTGCCTAGCAGACTTGGTTTCCTACAACGTCAAGCACAACTCCGCCAACGGCGAGGGCAATAGAGATGGCGCAAACAACAACATCTCTTTCAACCACGGCTCCGAGGGCGACACCGCCAATCCTTCGATCAACTATGCAAGGCGCAAGGCTGCCAGAAACCTAATGGGCACTTTGCTCCTTTCGGCAGGTATCCCAATGATCACAGCCGGTGACGAGAGGCTCAAGACACAGGGCGGCAACAACAACGCCTACTGCCAAGACAACGTGATTACCTGGCAGAACTGGACTCCAGATTCTCATCAGCTCGATTTTGAAAAGACTGTTAGTCACCTAATTTCACTTCGTAAGAAGTTCCCAGCACTTCGTCCGAGAACTTTCACCACGATCAATGAACCAACTCCCGAGCAAGATCAGATGCTGTGGTTCTCGGTTCGCGGTGATGAGATGACAGTTGACGATTGGCACAACCCTGAGCGCAGAACCCTGCAACGTCTTGCATATCACCTGATGAACGATGGTTCGAAGCAGGGCATTCTTTTGGTTATCAACGGCACCGAGATCGTTAAGAACGTGACCTTACCTAAGACAAAGAATGTCAAGGAATATGAGCTTTTGTGGGACAGCGCGTTAGAGCTACCACCCAAGCGCAGCATCGTGCTTAGTGCCGGATCTAAGCTGCGAATGGTTGAGACCAGCATGCAATTGTTCTTAGTTAGATAACCATTTAGTTCTTTTCTGCACCCAAAACCGACAAAGTCACTAAATTGACAACGTGGGTATTGAATCAAAAGTCATTGGTCGCATTCCAATCGCAAAAGTCTGGCCTGAAGTTGATTCAGGAGCGTTTCCTGCCAAGGCCTTCCAGGGTGAAGTAATCACCTTTGGTGCCACCTCGTTCAGAGAGGGCCACGACGAGATTGCCGTCGAACTGATACTTACCGACCCACAGGGTAAATCCGCCCGGCACACTATGCACCCTGGTCGCCCAGGCCTCGATGAATGGTTGGTGTCTTTAGCCTTAGATCAAATTGGTACCTACCAATTTCAGGTCAGCGCCTGGGATGACGAGTATCACACCTGGCTGCACCACACCGAGGTAAAGCTCAACGCAGGCGTTGACCAAGAGCTGATGATGCTTGAAGGTGAGCGCCTACTCAAAAAACTTGCCGCCAGCGCAAAGGCTAAAGACAAAAAGCTGCTCACTGAGTTTGCCGCTGCACTCGTTACCCAAGACGACACACCACAGGATCGACTTGCTAAGTCCTTGGCTCAGGGGTTGACCGAAGTTGCGGAGCGCAACCCGGTTAGATCGCTAGAGACCCTCTCTGAGGCTAGGTACGTGCTTTGCGAGCGCACTTTGGCAGGTTCCGGTGCCTGGTATGAGTTCTTCCCAAGATCAGAGGGTGCGACCAAAAACGCCGACGGAACGATTGTCTCCGGAAACTTCAAGACTGCGATCAAGAGTCTTGATCGCGTCAAAGAGATGGGCTTTGAGGTTCTCTACCTACCGCCCATTCACCCAATTGGTGTTAGCCACCGCAAGGGCCCGAACAACACTTTGAATGCGGGGCCAAATGACCCTGGCTCGCCTTGGGCAATTGGTTCCAGCGCCGGTGGCCACGATGCCATTCATCCAGATCTAGGAACCGAAAAAGATTTTGCTGCGTTCGTTAAAGCCGCGAACAAGCTAGGCATTGAGATTGCTATGGATCTGGCCCTGCAGGCCTCCCCCGACCACCCCTGGGTGAAAGACCACCCGAAATGGTTTACCGAACGTGCAGATGGTTCGATTGCCTACGCGGAAAACCCACCTAAGAAATACCAAGATATTTACCCAATCAACTTTGACAACGATCCTCAAGGTATCTACGACGAGGTGCTTCGAATTGTTCTGAAGTGGATCGGGCTTGGGGTAAAGATTTTCCGAGTAGATAACCCGCACACCAAGCCGGTTGATTTCTGGCAGCGCCTGATCGGCAAAGTAAACCAGCTGCACCCCGAGGTGATCTTCCTGGCAGAGGCTTTCACAAGACCAGCCATGATGCACTCACTGGGCAAGGCAGGCTTCCAGCAGTCTTACTGCTACTTCGCCTGGCGAAACCGAAAAGATGAGCTGGTTGAATACCTCAACGAACTCTCTAAGGAGTCTGCGGACTTCTTCAGGCCGGCACTTTGGGTGAACACCCCAGACATTCTCACGCCATATCTGCAGTTCGGTGGTAAGCCTGCGTTCAAGATTCGTGCCACCATTGCAGCAACGGCAGGTGCAACCTGGGCTATGTATTCGGGTTTTGAATTATTTGAATCGGTCGCAAGGCCCGGGGCTGAAGAAAACATCGATAGCGAAAAGTTTGAGATCAAGATTCGCGACTGGGCCAAGGCCCAGAAATCAGGCGAGACTCTGATGCCGCGCGTGAAGCTCTTGAACAAAATTCGTTCAGAGAACCCCGCGCTAAGGCAGCTTAGAAACCTGACCACGCATTGGAGTGATGACTCAGAGGTGTTGGTTTACTCGAAGCACCTTTCCCCTGAACACAATGGAGGCAAGGCCAACACCGTTTTGGTTGTGGTGAACACCGACCCGCATTCGGTTCGCGAGACCACAATCCACCTAAACCTTGCAGCCCTTGGCGTGCAAGGTAACTTCAAAGTGACCGACCTGATTACCGGACAGAGTTTTGAGTGGGGCGAGCACAACTATGTAAGGCTTGACTCATTTACCGAGCCGGCACATATCCTGAGGGTGGAGCAATGAATCCAGAAGCACATGAGCTACAGCTAGTAGCCGAAGGTAGGCACCACTCCCCTCACTCGATTCTCGGTATTCATCAAGAGGGCAAAGAATGGGTCGTCAGAGCTCTTAGGCCGTTTGCGAAGAGCGTGACCGCTCAAGGCAAAAAGAGTGAGTTTGAGCTGACTCACGTCTACTCAGGAATCTGGGAGCATCGCGGCAAAGGCAAATTGCCAGGCGACTACCGCATCGTCGCGACTTACGAAAACGCACCTGCTTGGGAAGCTGACGACCCGTATCGTTACGCACCCAAGCTTGGCGATTTGGATTTACACCTGATTGGCGAGGGTCGCCACGAGCAGCTTTGGCAGGCACTTGGTGCGCATGTTGTAAAGCAAAAAGACACTATTGGCGACACCTCCGGTGTCAGTTTCAAGGTTTGGGCACCTAATGCCCAAGCGGTTCGCGTGGTTGGTGACTTCAACTCTTGGGATGGCACTGCTTACGCAATGCGCTCTATGGGTGGCACGGGAGTCTGGGAATTGTTTATTCCAGGCGTTATGGCAGGTGCACTATACAAATTCCAAATCCTGACCAAGGCAGGTCATTGGATTACCAAGATTGACCCGATGGCTAGACGAACCGAAGTTCCACCTGCCACCTCATCGGTTGTTGATGACAGCAATTACGTCTGGCGCGACAAGGACTGGATGAACCAGCGCTCGAGGCGCGATGCCCTGAAGGCTCCGATGTCCACCTACGAGCTTCACCTGGGCTCTTGGCGCGGACCAAAGAATTATCGTGAGTTGGCACCTGAGCTCATCGGGCATGTCAAGTATTTGGGCTTTACCCACGTTGAATTCATGCCGCTTGCCGAGCACCCATTTGGTGGCAGCTGGGGCTACCAAGTCACTGGCTACTACGCACCAACCTCACGCTTTGGCACCCCTGATGATCTCAAGTTCTTGATTGACG
>CAYOXP010000019.1:5463-12947 GCA_964407995.1 uncultured Aquiluna sp. | reverse complement strand
TTGTAGATTTCAGAGACCAAAGACTGCCACATGGTGGCTAGTTGGTCGTCTGACATCTCTCACTCCTATTGCAAAGTTATCCACAGATTTTTACACACATGTCAAAGGTTGTGGAAAACTCTTCAAGTTTCTGTGGAAAACTCTTGATTTGGAATCCCCGAATTGCGATTGGAACATTCAACCCCTATTTGTTGTTGAATATCAAATTCGGTCGGCGTGTCGAAACATGAATTTCACAAAAATAGTGGTAGCCGAACATATGAGACGAGATTCAAACCAATTGCTTGACTTGCTATGTGGCTTTGCCGTAAAGTACTCAAGTTGTCTTGGGCAGTTGCCCGATAGATTCAGGGAGATTTGAAGTGAGCAAGCGCACCTTTCAGCCGAACAACCGTCGTCGTGCTAAGACCCACGGTTTCCGTGCTCGCATGCGCACCCGCGCAGGCCGCGCAATCTTGGCAGCTCGACGCCGCAAGGGTCGCGCTGAGTTGAGCGCCTAAGGGGAAAACCTGCTTCCGCGGGGTAATCGCCTTACATCTGGCGATGAAATTCGCGACGTTATAAAACGAGGTAAGCGAGTAAGTTCGCGGTACTTTGTCCTGCATTATCTACCTTCAGAAACCAATCAATTTGCTTTCATTACCGGCCGAGTGCTGGGTAATGCGGTAGTTAGAAACAAAATCAAGCGTCGAATGAGTGATCTTGTTCGCGAGCAGTCTGCCAACTTCCCCTTTTCGGTTTCGGGTGTGTTCAGAATGCGCATAGAAGCCCTTGATTGTGAGTGGGCGGATCTCGAGTCCGCAACCACCAAAGCCATTGGGCGGCTAGAAAAGTGAAGCTAATCTCAATGGTTTGGCTCGCCCCGAGAAACTTATTGATCGGTTTCGTGATTGGTTGGCGCAAATTGATCTCACCTCTCTATGGAGATGTATGCCGCTACTACCCAAGTTGTTCCGGCTACGGGCTGCATTCATTGCAACAACATGGTGTGGTCAAGGGTCTGGCATTGACCCTGTGGCGCATTCTCAGATGTAACCCTTGGTCGGCCGGTGGGGTAGATGAGGTTAAGCCTGGTCCAGCATGGGTTTCCGTAAGCAGACTAGGATTTGTGAGTCTGAATGTTGATGAGAAAAAGAGGAAATAGTGGATCTGCTCTGGCCAATTAAGTGGGCTATCGAGGCTGTTCTCGTTGGTTTTCACACCCTATTTACTTTCATAGGTATCGAATCTGCATCGGGTGTTTCTTGGGTTTTGGCCGTTATTGGCTTAGTGCTTGTGGTGCGAGCGGCTCTTATCCCGGTTTTCGTGAAGCAAATCAAGAGTCAGCGCAACATGATGCTTGTGCAGCCCGAACTCAAGAAGCTTCAAGACAAATATCGTGGTAAGACCGACCGCGAATCACGCGAGCGCATGGCCAAAGAGCAGATGGAGCTTTACAAGCGCACCGGTTCAAACCCGCTATCTAGCTGCTTACCCCTACTTTTGCAGATGCCTATCTTCACCGGGTTGTTCTTCGTGCTCAATGGCGCGGGTAGGGGCGAGACCGGTGTCGGTCTTATGAACTTGGACCTTGCGAGTTCTTTTGCCTCTGCAACTATTTTTGGAGCGCAGCTCTCCGACACCTTCTTTGGTTCACCTGAGATCAACGTCAAGATTCTTGCTGGAATCATGATTGTTTTGATGAGCTCATCGCAGTTCATCACCCAGAAGCAGATCATGGCTAAGAACCAGAACCCAGATGTGCAGAACAGCCAGTTCATGCAGACCCAGAAGATCCTTCTGTATGTATTGCCTCTGGTTTTCCTAGTTTCTGGTCTTAGCTTCCCATTGGGTGTGATGACCTATTGGTTGATTTCGAACTTCTGGACCATGGGTCAGCAGTTCGTGGTGATCCGCAACATGCCAACCCCTGGCTCAATTGCTTACAAGCAGCGTCAGGAGCGTTTAGCCAAGAAGGGCAAGATCACCGTAGAAGAGACTCCTGCCGACCAGGCAGAAATCGAGCAGCAGCGTCAGCGTCAGCAACCTGTTAGCAAGAATCGCGCAAAGAAAAAGAAGAAGTAAATGAGCAGAGAACAAGAGCTAGAACAAGAAGGCGAAATCGCCGCAGACTTCATCGAGGAGTTCCTGGACACCGCAGATCTAGATGGCGATCTGGACATCGAGTTCCGTCAGGATCGCGTCTACATCTCTGTGACCAGCGAGGGAGACTCAAACATCGGCAAGGTCTCTGATCCAGAGACTGTTGACGCATTGCAGGAGCTAACCCGCCTTGCCGTTCAGGCTAAGACCGGCCAGCCATCGAGGCTAATCCTCGACATTGGCGGGTCTCGTGAAGCTAAGAACGAGCAGCTAAAGAAGCTTGTTGAGCGCACAATCGCTAAGTTTGAGGACTCGGACAAGCCACAGCACCTAAAGCCAATGACGTCTTACGACCGCAAACTGGTTCACGACATGGTTTCCGAAGCCGGATTTGTTTCAGAGTCAGAAGGCCAGGGCAAGGATCGCCACATCGTAATCTCAAAGCCGTAATGTTTCACGTGAAACATTTGGGGGTCAAGTGATGTCATCAGTGGAGTTCGAAGCAGAGCCCGCCGAGGCTCTGGAAGTATTTGGTGACCGCATCGAATTGGCCAGGGCTTATACGAAGCGTTTGGCGGAAGATTCAGAAACCTTTGGTCTCCTTGGACCACGCGAGCTGCCTCGTATTTGGAGCAGACACGTCATTAACAGTGCTTTGTTGGCTGAATTGGTGCCCGATGAAACCCTAGTTGCTGATGTTGGTAGTGGTGCCGGTTTGCCGGGAATACCGATGGCAATTGCCCAACCCAGAGCCCATTTCACGCTCATAGAGCCAATGGAACGTAGGGCAAACTGGCTCAGTTCGGTCGTCGCAGATCTCAAGCTTGAGAACGTAGAGGTTGTTCGAGCACGTGCCGAAGAGGTTCAGCGGACCGATTTCGATATCGTCACGGCTCGAGCAGTGGCTGCCTTAGACAAATTGTTGAAACTGCTGACTCCACTCACGCGAGGATCACGCCTTCGCACCGTCTTGGCCCTCAAAGGGTCTCGTGCTCCAGAGGAGATTCAAGAGGCCCATCCAAGACTTGTTCGTCTCGGATTCGGTGAACCAGAAATCATCACTCTAGGGGTGGGGATAACCGCAGAGACCGCGACAGTGGTCCGTATTAGTCTGCAATGATTGGAGGATCATGTCAGAACAACCAGCAGAGCAGACTGCCATCACGCCGGCAACCGTTAAAGAGGGTTTAGGGTATCCGAACGATCGCAAAGAAACTTCTCCAACTCCAATTGGTTGGCAGGGTCTGGATACCGCTGACATCACCCATGTTTCACGTGAAACATTTGAGGGTAGATAGCCGTGAATTCGGTTCAAAACACCCCGTTACTACGGGAGATGACCCTAAATAACGAGCGGGCTAAACGAGTCGCTGAAATCACTATCGACCCACCTGCCACCACCAGAATCATCACAATCTCAAACCAAAAAGGTGGGGTTGGTAAAACCACCACGGTTGTAAACCTTGCCGCTGCCCTAGCGCGCAAAGGCATGGGAGTCTTGGTCATAGACCTGGACCCACAAGGTAACGCGTCGACAGCACTAGGGGTGGAGCACCACAACTCAGTGGTTGGTAGTTACGAAGTATTGGTGGACGGTGTCTCGATGGTTGACGCCGTCAAGGTGAGTGGCGAACACCAAAACCTACTTTGCTTGCCAGCGACCATCAACCTAGCCGGTGCTGAGATTGACATGGTCGCGGTCCCAAATCGTGAAAGAGTTCTGGCTGACTCGCTAAGTGAGTTCCTAAAGGCGTCAAGTCAGCCAATACATTATGTGTTTATTGATTCGCCTCCTTCGCTGGGTCTTTTGACGGTCAACGCACTGGTTGCTGCCACCGAAGTGCTGGTTCCCATTCAGTGTGAGTATTACGCACTTGAGGGTGTTACCCAACTGATGTCAAACATTGATCGAATCCGCCAAGCACTAAATCCAACCCTGCGAATCGGTGGGATTTTGTTGACCATGTTCGACAATCGAACCAATTTGAGTGCGGATGTTGCCTCTGAGGTACGCAAGTACTTCCCAAACGAGACTTTCAATGCCACTATCCCGCGCTCTGTGCGGCTCTCAGAGGCCCCAAGCTTTGGTCAGACAGCAATTAGCTATGACCCTAAAAACACCGGCTCTCTGGCCTACCAGGAGGCTGCAATCGAATTAGCTCAACAAGGAGTAGCTAAATGAGTGAAGAAAAGAAACCTGAACGCCGTGGGGGATTGGGTCGGGGCATAGGTTCCCTGATTCCAGGCGGCGAGAGGGATGCAGTGGACGTCTTCTTCTCTTCGACTCCAACAAAACAGGCACTTGTAGAGGTTCCAGGTGCTCGCTTCATCGAGCTTGACCCAAACAGCATCGTTCCAAACCCTCAACAGCCACGTTCGGTATTCGAACCGGAGGCGTTTGCTGAGCTGGTGCACTCCGTAAAGGAGTTTGGCGTTCTTCAGCCAATTGTGGTTCGCCAAAAAGGCTCTGGTTTTGAGCTAATCATGGGCGAGCGTCGTCTTCGTGCCTCTAAGGAGGCAGGACTCACGAAGATCCCAGCTATCGTTCGTGACACTGCCGACGAAAACATGTTGCGTGATGCGTTATTGGAAAACCTGCACCGCTCCAACCTCAACCCACTCGAAGAGGCTTCGGCTTACAAGCAAATGCTAGAAGACTTTGGATCAACACAAGAAGAGCTAGCCGATCGCTTGGGTCGCTCTAGGCCCCAAATCACCAACACTCTTCGTTTGCTTCGCCTCCCAGTCGCCGTCCAGAGCAAAGTTGCTGCCGGCGTGCTTTCCGCCGGACACGCTCGTGCTCTCTTAGGCGCTCCAGATGACTCGACAATGTCATTACTAGCCGACCGCACAATTCGCGAAGGTCTATCGGTTAGAAGTCTTGAAGAACTGGTATCTGGTGTCAAAGTAAAGCCCAAGAAGGCAAAGATTGTGCCCGGTGGCAAGACAGACATGCTTAAGGAAATGGCTGAAGGGCTCTCTGAAAAGCTGAACACAGTCGTGAAGATTCAACTTGGTCGCAAGAAGGGCCAGCTAATCATCGAGTTTGGCAATATTGCGGATCTGCGCCGCATAGTTAGTGACTTAGAAGGTAAGAACTAGCTTCTGATCGCCGCTAAGGCGATTGACAAGTAAGCCTCAGGAAGACTTTCACCCTCAGCCACTACAGCTTGCGGGAAGAGTGAAGTCTCTGTCATTCCAGGAGTGACGTTTGCCTCAATAAACCAAGGGGTTCCGGCGGCATCAACAATTATGTCAACTCGACTCAGGTGACGAAGTCTCAGGGCATTGTGTGCCAACAGCGCTACCTCTGAAGCACGTTCGAGGTCGGATGGGCGCAACCGTGCAGGCACGTAATAGTTGGTTTCACCGGGGGTATAACGTTCCTGGTAACCAAATTGCCCCGATAGAGCCTCTACCTCTACAGCCGGTAAAGCACGTGGCCCGAAACCTAGATCTACAACGGATATCGCAAGTTCCGTTCCCGCGATGTATTCCTCAATCAAGACTTGGTCACCGTAAACAAAGGCATCAACCATGGCTTTGGCAAATTGCTGGGCGTTTTCCACCTTGCTTACACCTTGTGCAGAGCCGCTTTCCGCAGGTTTGACAATCAAGGGGAAGGAAATCTCGGTTGCAACCAGGGCCAACACTGATTCTGCATTTAGCTCGCGGAAGGTGGACTTGTGCAGAGTGATGGATTCCGGAGTCTGCACACCGTGACGCTTCAGGACAACCTTGGCAGCCGGCTTGTTCCACGCTAAACGGGCTCCGTCGCTGTCAGAACCAACGAACGGGATGTGAGAAAGCTTTAGTAGGTCCTGTAAAGAACCATCTTCACCGATCGTGCCGTGGAGTGTTGACCAAACCACGTCCGGCCTAGAGGCGATCAGGTGCCCGATTAGATCGACGTCTGGCTCACGGATTTCAACGATTGCCCCGGCTTCGATTAGAGCATCAGCAACTCGACGTCCAGACTTGAGTGACACATCTCGCTCGTGGGAAATACCACCGGCCAGGATCAGAATGTTTGGTTTTTCGGTCATTCTTTACCGCCAAAGGTGTCAAGTAGGTCAAGCTGCAGATTAATCACGTTCGATAGACGCTTGATACCGACCTTCACATTGTCGGCGGTTGGGTGACTGTAGCAAACACGAATGTTGTTCGCACCGCGGCCATCGCCATAGAAGGCAGTTCCCGGGGTGTAGGCAACCAGTTCATTCACAGCCAGGGGTAGCATCTCCTTGCTGTTTAGGCCCTCAGGAAGGGTTAGCCACAAGAAGAATCCACCGTTTGGATTCGTCGTTTGAACCCTAGGCAGATAAAGCTTCATACCCTCGAGAGCAGCATCACGTTTTTGCTTGTAGAGAGCTCGATACGTATCGATCTGTCCCTGCCAGTCTGTTAGCGACAGGTATTCACTAACTAACATCTGGGCGAATGTCGCGGGTGACAAAATTGCTGATTCATTGGCCAGTACTAGCTTCTCTCTAATGGCAGGTGGAGCCAAGACATAACCAACGCGAAGGCCTGGGGAAAGGATCTTAGAAAAGCTTCCTAGGTAAACAACGTTCTCATCATCCATCGAGCGAAGCGCCAAAGGAGGCTTTTCTTCGAAGTAGAGAAGGCCGTATGGATTGTCTTCAACAATCAGAATTCCACGTTCTTTACAAACCTCAAGAACCTTTTTCCTGCGCTCTGCCGTGAGGGTGACGCCTGAAGGATTAGCAAAGTTTGGCACCAGATAGAGCATCTTTACCTTGTGGCCAGCCTCAGTCATGCGATCGGCAGCTTCAGCTAGTGCTTCAGGGCTGATGCCCTCGTCGTCGGTGTAAACATGTTCGATGTGCGCCTCTTTGTGGCGGAAAATGCCCACTGCACCAACGTAACTCGGCGCTTCGACCAAAACGACGTCACCTTGGTCAAGGAAAAGATCTGCAATTAGCTCAAGTGCATGCTGGCTACCGGTGGTAATCATCAAATCTTCAACGGAACCGTGAACGCCATCGAGAGCCATAATCTCTTGAATCTGCTCGCGAAGTCGCAAGTCACCCTGGCCACCACCGTATTGCAGCGCATAGTTGCGACGGTTTGACATCATCGACTGGAAAGCCTGCTCGATCAGGTCGCCGTTTAGGGCTGAAACGTCTGGCATCCCACCAGCGAGCGAGACAACTTCGGGCCTTGAGACCACGGAGAAAAGGGCTCGAACCTCTGAAACAGAGAGGTTTGCGGCGCGCGCGGCGTATGCGTGCTTCCAAGCGTCGAAGTTAGTGACACTTCCTGTGCGCGTATCAGCCATTGCCTGCTCCCGGGTTTTAGCGGTTAGTTTACCCGCAGCAGGCGCTAATTACCTAGGAAAGGAACTCGGAAAGCTCTCCGACGATGGCAGCCTTTGGCCT
>CAYOXP010000019.1:0-5363 GCA_964407995.1 uncultured Aquiluna sp. | reverse complement strand
TAATTACCTAGGAAAGGAACTCGGAAAGCTCTCCGACGATGGCAGCCTTTGGCCTAGCGCCCACAAGCTGCTTAACCATTTGGCCTTTGTGGAAGACGCCTAGCAGTGGAATGCCAGTGACCTTGTAATCCATGGCTAGTTGACCCTCTTCGTCAACGTTTACCTTCACGATCTTTAGTTTGTTGTGGTACTCCTGAGCCATTTCCTCCAGAACCGGAGCGATCATGCGGCAGGGGCCACACCACTCAGCCCAGAAATCAACGATTACCGGAAGCTCTGCCTCCAACACCTCTTGCTTGAAGCTTGCAGTTGTTGCATCTACAGGTTTCACGTGAAACTCCTTAGTGATTTGCTAGGTAGTGCTCGGCATCCAGGGCCGCCACACAGCCGGAACCTGCTGCTGTGATGGCCTGACGGTAAGTTGGGTCAATCACGTCACCAGCCGCGAAAACGCCTGGTAGCGAGGTCTTGGAACTTCGGCCCTCAACCTTGATAAAACGCTCTTCAGTTAGCTCTACCTGGTCCTCAACCAGCCAAACCCTTGGATCATTTCCAATCGCAATGAACAATCCTTCAACTGCTAGGTCTGACTTCTCGCCGGTTTGGGTGTTTTCCAGAACCAATCCGGTCAGATTCCCATCACCAACGAGCTCAGCCACAGCTGAGTTCCAAACGAATTCAATCTTTGGGTTGTCGAACGCTCGCTGCTGCATGATTTTTGATGCTTTTAGGCTGTCGCGACGGTGAATTACGTAAACCTTGGAGGCAAATTTGGTCAAGAAGTTAGCCTCCTCCATGGCTGAGTCACCACCACCCACAACGGCAATCGTCTTCTCGCGGAAGAAAAATCCATCGCAAGTTGCACACCAAGAGACGCCGTGGCCGCTCAGCTCCTTCTCTTTAGGAAGGCCCAATTCGCGATAGGCCGCGCCGGTAGAAATGATTACTGTCTTGGCCTCGAAAGTCTCTCCACCACCGGTCTTTACGATTTTGACGTCACCCTTTAGGTCGACTTCAGTCACATCGTCAAACAAAATCTCGGTGCCAAATCGCTCTGCTTGAGCCTGGAAGTTGGCCATTAGGTCAGGACCCATTAGTCCCTCCGGGAACCCAGGAAAGTTTTCAATCTCGGTGGTCTTCATCAATTCGCCACCCGGCTCAACACTGGAGGCGATAAGAAGTGGGTTGAGCTGCGCTCTAGCCGCATAAATGGCGGCTGTATAGCCGGCAGGGCCAGATCCAATGATGATTACGTCGCGCATTTTCCACTTCCTTCGATGAATCAAACATAGATGATCATCTATGTATTCCAGAATACCCGCAAAAATTGGGGTTATCGCCTTGTTAACCTAGCTTTCAACTGCTTTTGCAACTCGCGCAACTCTGGAACTTTGAAAAGCCAAAGCAAAAGCACGTAAGTGATCACCATGACTGGTGCAACCAGTGCGCTGGAAACTATGGCATTTAGCACCTTGTCCACCGCGAATGAGCCAGCGGAAGTGCCGCCAATCAGCTCGAGAACCGATATTCCAGCGAGACCGGCCGGAATAGCCGCCAGCACAAAACCAAGCAAAGACTTTGCGACTCCGGTCTGCCCAAACCCACCAATCCGCTTGCGCAGTAGAGCGTAAGCGATTGACCCCTGAACCAAAATCGTGCATGCGGTTAGTAGTGAAAGCGAGACCACCAACCATTGCTTTGGCATAACCGCACCAAGTGTCAACGAGCCAACAATGTGTAGTGAAATCTGAATCGTGGTGAACACAAATGGCGTTCTGGTGTCCTCAAGGGCGAAAAAGGCCCGCTGCATCATGTAGACGAAGCTAAACGGCACCAGGCCAACCATCAGCGCGATAATCACATTACCCAAGGCGATAGTTGCGGGGTATTCCCCAACAAACACGCGGGCCACCGGGTAGGCCAACACCATCAAAGTGATAGTTGAGATAACCGACACCAGCGCGATTACCCGCAAGCCGCTAGTTAGATCTTGCTTGAAAGATTGCATCTCACCCTTGGCGGCGTGCTGAGCCATTCGGGTGAAGTACGCGGTTGCGACCGAGACGGTCACAACAGAGTGGGGAAGCATGAAAATCAACCATGCGATGGCAGCAGCAGCGACAGAGGCAACAGCCAGTCCAGAATCACGTCCCGCAACAGCGGTTGAAGCCACGGCTGTTTGAACTAGGCCTCCGATTTGAGTGACCAAAACCATGGCGAGAGACCAGGAAGCTGCCTTTAGCGCAGGCCTTAGACCAAAACCTCGCCAATGGAAGTTGAGCTTCAGGGAAAGACCAATTTTGCGCCAACTCAAGAGCAAAATCAGTGCTTGGGCCGCAACTCCGAGCGTCGCGCTACCAGCCAATAGAGCGATTCGATCTGCACCCCAGAGGGTCACAAGGCGGTCTCCGGTTGGATCGGCCCCAAAAATCAAAACAAATGCACCAAGTCCCGAGATCGAAACCACGTTATTGAGAACTGGTGCCCACATAAAGGGCCCGAACTCGCTGCGAGAGTTCAGCACCTCACCAAGGATTGAGTACAGGCCGTAGAAGAACAGCTGTGGCAAGCACCAGTAGGCGAATGCGGTTGCCAGGGCTAGCTGATCCTGATCCCAACCCGAGGTGTAGAGCCTCACCAGTAAAGGCGCAGCCATCGTAAAGAGCACTGTGACAGCAAAAAAGACTGTGATCGCTAGCGTTACAAATCTGTCGATGTAGCCTTTGCCGCCATCTGACTGGCTTCTTGCCCGCACCAGCTGTGGAACCAGCACCGCATTTAGAACACCGCCCACGATGATTGCGTAAACGTTATTTGGTAACTGGTTTGCAACGCCAAAAGCGTCTGCGGCATCGGTAGTGACACCGATTGCCGCAGCAAGCAAAACTGCTCTTGCAAAGCCAAGAATTCTCGAAACTATGGTCCCGGAGGCCATAATCATCGAGCTTCTGGCAACGCTGCGCTCAGTCACGATTGCGCCTAGCAAACTTGCGTGCGGTTCGGAAAATACCCACCACGATTAGGGCAAACATCAAAAAACCAAAACTCACGAGCAAAAATAGCTCGACGTCGTAATTGACATTTATCGACAGCATTTGAGATTCGCCAATCTCAACGCCATCTTCCTCAAGCCAAACCCTCAGCTGTACTGGGCCATTTGCTATTGCCCGAACCGGGAGCTCCGCAAGCTGGCTACTGCCAGCTGGAACCTTGACCTCGGTTGTGCCAAGCACCTCAAGCCTGAAAGTCGTGGTTGTTCCATGTAAAACAACGGTTACCGGTTCTGGCCCATCGTTTTTTATAGTGACCGGGATTCGGCCATCTCTAGCAACGAGGTTGATCTCGCTGCCGGGCACGATATAAACATCAGATGTCGCCGCAGTGGCGGGAGAAACCAGCACCTGCAATATCAGAAATATCGCGAGCAGGCGCTTCAATTCAGTAGCTCCATGGCTCTTTCGGCAATTTTGCGCTCATTTTCGTGCGCCAAAACCTCTTCTAAAGACGCGATTTCAAACCACTGCACGTCTAAAACCTCTCCCGTTGGGTCTCCAGAAAAAGTCAATTCTCCTGAGACCTGTTCTAGCAGGTAGTGGTGGACGGTCTTTCGAATTCGTTTGGGCCCAATTTTGAAGCTGTAGCTGATCTCACCGATTTTCTCCAAAACCTTGCCTTGGATGCCGGTTTCTTCATGCACCTCACGGATAGCAGTCTGGATGTAGTTTTCGCCAAGCTCGACGTGACCCTTGGGGATGCACCAGTCCACACCACCACCGCGATTGCGATGGGAAATCAGTGCCACCAAATTGGGATTTTCATTTGAAATAATCAGGCCACCAGCCGACACCTCAGTGACGGAGTAAGGTCTGATGATTTTCATGACCCAACTCTACTTGTCGGCTGTGGCAAGCTAGTGCCCATGCAACCCGTGGTCCAGGCGATGAACAACCTGCAGCAGAACACCCAACACCCGCTGCTTGAACGCCTTGGCAACCTATTTGAGGCAGCTGGTTTTGAACTCGCATTGGTTGGTGGGCCTGTCAGGGATGCCATCTTGGGTCGCGTTGCCCCAGACCTTGACTTCACTACCAGCGCCAATCCCGACCAGATCTTGAAAATCGTGAAACCAATCGCTCAGGCGACTTGGGATATCGGCAGAGAATTCGGCACAATTGCCGCTCAAATTGGCGATGACAAGATAGAAATCACCACCTATCGTGCAGATTCCTACGACCCCGAGTCGCGGAAGCCAACCGTTTCCTTCGGAGACAACCTAGAAGATGATCTGGTTCGCCGTGACTTCACCGTCAATGCCATGGCTCTTCGCTTACCCTCGAGAACTTTCGTTGACCCTCATCAGGGATTGCGCGATCTGATGGACAAAGTTCTAAAGACGCCATCAAAACCCGAAATCTCCTTTTCGGATGACCCGCTGCGCATGATGCGTGCAGCCAGATTCGCTGCTCAGTTGGGTTTTGAGATTGAGCCAGAGACCTTCGATGCCATGCGGGATATGGCAGCCCGCATAGAAATCATTTCTGCCGAACGGGTTCGTGACGAACTTTCAAAACTCATGTTGGCCGATGATCCTCGACCTGGACTTGAGGCACTAGTTGACAGTGGGATTGCAGGCCATGTCTTGCCTGAGTTACCGGCACTGCGGCTTGAAGCCGACGAGCACCACCACCACAAAGACGTTTACCAACACACGCTTACTGTGGTGGTGCAGGCCATTGACTACGAGCGTGACTACGACCTAAATAAAGACCTGGTGTTGCGCCTGGCCGCTCTTATGCACGACATCGGTAAACCTGCAACCAAGCGCCTTGAATCTGGGGGCGCTGTCTCGTTCCACCACCATGACGTGGTTGGAGCCAAGCTCGCTAAAAAACGCTTAACCGCGCTGAGGTTTGACAACGACACCATCAAAGCCGTTTCCAAACTGATCGAGCTGCACTTGAGATTCTTCGGTTACTCGGATCAACAATGGTCAGACAGTGCGGTCAGGCGATACGTGCGAGATGCCGAGGATCAACTTCTTCGCCTCCATGCTCTAACCCGTGCAGACGTCACGACTCGTAACCAGCGCAAGGCAAATCGTCTAGCTCATGCCTATGACGATCTAGAAAATCGCATCAAAGTGCTTGCAGAACAAGAAGAGCTTGACGCCATGCGGCCTGAGCTTAATGGTCAGCAGATCATGGAGATTCTCGGAATCTCTCCGGGTCGCGAAGTCGGCGAAGCCTACGGATATCTGCTGGAAATCCGCTTAGATGAAGGCGAAATCGGCTTCGATGAGGCAAAAAAACGCTTGCTTAGCTGGTGGGAAGCCAGATAAGCTTGCGAGGTTGCCTAGCGCAACT
>CAYOXP010000018.1:7432-13007 GCA_964407995.1 uncultured Aquiluna sp. | reverse complement strand
TCACCTCTTCGGGAGATCGCTTCCAGTTTTCGGTGGAGAAGGCATAGGCGGTTAGATGAGTGACACCAGCTTCAATTGCGCCGGCAATAACCTCCAAGAGTGCGACCTCACCGGCCTTGTGCCCCTCAGTTCGCGTCAGCCCCTGCCTGTTGGCCCAGCGGCCATTGCCATCCATAACAACTGCGATGTGCGCCGGGACTTTCGAGAATTTGGGAGGCTTTCGCGTCGGATCAAACAGTTGGCTCAATTGCGCTCCACCAGACTCATTGACCTTAACCCCCGCTCGAGTTGCCATTGCAGATAAGCAGAGATTACAGAACTGGCTGCCTGCTTGGTTTTAGATTCAGCTGAATTCACCGCTTCCCAGTCGCCCCGTAGTAGCGCCTGCAGGTGGCCTAGACCACTGGATCCAAGCCTCACAGCACCTGGCACGTTGCAGTCCTGGCAGCTAACGAATCCGGTATGCACCGAGAAGAAAACAGGGTTATCGGATTTGCAATCATGGCAGGCTGCGAGTTCCGGTACCCAGCCAGAGAGAGCCAGCGAGCGAAGAAGGTACGAATCTAAAACTTGATCCGATTCTTGCGCACCGGAAGACATTGTCCGAAGGCCGCCGAGCAGGAGTAGGTACTGCTGTGAATTTGAGGATTCACGAGTTAGACGCTCCGCTGCCTCAACCATCACGCATGCTGCTGTATACCGTGGATAGTCACTGACAATGTTCGAGCCATAATTGGCAAGTTGCTCGACCTGAGAGACGGTATCGAGGTTCTTCCCTTCATATAGCTGGAGATCGCAGACCATGAATGGCTCTAACCTTGCCCCGAATCGGCTTGAAGTTTTGCGCACGCCTTTGGCAACCGCTCTGATTTGACCATGCTCTTTGGTCAGAATCGTGAGAATACGATCAACCTCACCCAGCTTGTGGGTGCGTAGCACGATCCCCTCGTCGCGATAGTTAGGCATGGCAAAAGTATGCCAACGGTTTTGCTAATAACAGCACAGGCTAGGCGCGAATAGAACGATTGACAGCCGAGATTAGGGCCTTGATAGAGGCAATCGCGATGTCACCGTCGATACCAACACCCCAAAGCGACTTTCCGCCAACCTCTAGCTCGATGTAAGCGGCAGCCAGTGCGTCCCCAGAGGCGCTCAATGTGTGCTCAAGGTAGTCGTTCACCTTGACCTCAACCTTTTGCTTACCTAGAACATCAATGAATGCGGAGATTGGGCCATTGCCGGTTCCCGATAGTGAAACTTCACCGCTACCGTCGCGCAATAGAACGTCTAGGTTCACGACACCATCCATGTCGGATTCAGTGCGCATTCGCTTTAGCTCGAAGCGTCCCCACTTGGCACTCTCGTCCTGAGAGGGTAGGTACTCATCTTGGAAGATTGACCAAAGCTGTTCACTGGTAACTTCGCCACCTTGCGAGTCGGTGTGACCTTGAACCACTCGAGAGAATTCGATCTGCAACTTGCGCGGCAAATCTAGGTTGTGGTCTGTCTTCAAAAGATATGCAACACCACCCTTGCCGGATTGCGAGTTCACACGAATAACAGCCTCATAGCTGCGACCAACATCCTTAGGGTCAATCGGAAGATATGGGACAGCCCAGGTCTGCTCGTCGATGGTCTTACCGGCCGCCTTAGCGTCTCGCTCAAGGTGCTCAAAACCCTTCTTGATCGCATCCTGGTGACTTCCGCTGAACGCGGTGTAAACCAAATCACCACCATAAGGTGAACGCTCTGGTACTGGCAACTGGTTGCAGTACTCAACCGTGCGTTTGATGTTATCGATGTCGCTGAAATCAATCTGAGGATCAATTCCCTGGCTGAAAAGGTTTAGACCCAAAGTGATTAGGTCAACGTTGCCAGTGCGCTCCCCATTACCGAACAAGCAGCCTTCGATGCGATCTGCACCAGCCATGTAGCCAAGCTCTGCCGCCGCAACCGCGGTTCCGCGGTCGTTGTGCGGGTGTAGCGACAGGATGATGCTGTCGCGTGGTGCAAGGTTGCGCGACATCCACTCGATTGAATCGGCATATATGTTTGGGGTAATCATCTCCACCGTCGCTGGAAGGTTGATGATCAACTTGCGCTCTGGAGTTGGCTTGATGATCTCTGCCACCGCGTTACAAACCTCAACCGCATACTCAAGCTCAGTTCCGGTGTATGACTCCGGTGAGTACTCATAGAAGATCTCGGTGCCAGGGACAGTAGCTTCCATTGACAAGCACTTGCGTGCTGCATCCAGCGCAATTTGCTTGATTCCGTCTTTGTCCTGGCCAAACACAACTCGGCGCTGCAAAACGCTGGTCGAGTTGTAGAAGTGCACGATTGCACGCTTAGCGCCCTTTAGGGACTCGTAGGTTCGCTCAATCAGGTGGTCGCGAGACTGAGTAAGCACCTGGATTGTCACATCATCTGGAATGTGACCATTCTCGATAAGGATTCGCACAAAATCAAAGTCCGTCTGCGATGCAGATGGGAACCCGACTTCGATCTCCTTGTAGCCCATATTGACCAATAGCTTGAACATCTCAAGCTTGCGCTCTGGGCTCATTGGATCAATAAGAGCCTGGTTTCCATCACGCAAATCAACTGCACACCATCTAGGGGCCTTGGTGATTCGTTTGGACGGCCAAGTGCGATCCTCTAGCTCAACCTTGATTTGCTCATGAAAAGGTAGGTATCTGCCAAATGGCATCTTTGAAGCTTGTTGTCTGTTTTCCATTTTTCTCTCTGCCTAAAAAAGTATTGGCCGCTGGAAAGCTCCGCGACGAGAGTGGGCCAGGATCTAGGCCTCGTCGCGGCCGCTAAGCAGGAGAGCGAAACGCATAGTGACTTCAGGTTAGCACTAGAAGCCGAGTTTGCCTAGTTGCTTGGCGCTGCGCTGCCAGTCTTGCGCAACTCGAACTTGAATCTGTAGATGCACGGGGTGACCAAGGGTGGCTTCAATTTGCTTGCGAGCCTTGGTTCCAATCTGCTTCAGCATGCTTCCGCCCTTGCCAATGACAATGCCTTTTTGACTATCGCGCTCAACCCAAAGGCTGAGGTGAATCGTTGGCTTGGTTTCACCTTCAACAATTTCGTCCAACGTGACAGCCAACGAGTGAGGAAGCTCGTCTTCGACCATCTCAAGTGCTGCTTCACGAACGAATTCGCAAATCAAATCATCTTGAGTCTCTTCGGTCTCAATGTCTTCGGGGTAAAGCATCGGCCCAACAGGTAGCCACGAAATCAATACCTTGCTTACCAAGTCAACCTGGTCGCCGGTTAGGGCCGAAACTGGAATTATTTCCTCGAATTGAGCGAGGTCATTGACCGCCATCAGGTGCTCAGCAAGTCGCTCTTTTGAGACCGTGTCGGTCTTCGTTACTATCGCTATCTTTTTAGCCTTAGGGAAGCGTTCTATGTCTCTGACAATGTGAGTGTCACCCGGGCCAATTCTTTCGTTTGCGGGAGTGCAAAAAGCGATTACATCGACATCGGTCAGGGTCGTGGTTACCAAATCATTCAATCGCTGCCCAAGAAGAGTTCGTGGCCTGTGCACGCCGGGCAGGTCAACGATGACCAGCTGCCCTTCCTCGCGGTTTAGAACAGCTCGAATCGCCTTTCGAGTTGTTTGCGGCTTCGAGCTGGTGATTGCAAACTTTTGCCCGACTATGGCGTTCATTAGAGTCGATTTGCCAACGTTGGGTCGACCAACAAAAGATACAAAACCAGATCTAAATTCACTCACTTTGCGCCTCCAGCTTCCGAACCAAAACGCTAAGAATGCGCCCTCGCTTGTCGACCCGTTCGGCGGTTAGTTCCAAACCGGAATGCTCGACTACCTCTCCGCCCTTCGGAAGGTGCCCGACCGCCTTAGTCAGAAGACCGCCAACCGTGTCAACATCCTCATCGTCGAGTTCTAACTCGCAGTGCTCACTCAGTTCATCAAGAGTCACTCGGGGGTTCACACGGTAGGTGTCGTTGCCCACAAGCTCAATTTCGTCTGTTTCTCGATCGTGCTCATCAGAGATTTCGCCGACGATTTCTTCGAGCAGGTCTTCGATGGTGGCGATACCTGCCACTCCCCCGTATTCATCAGACACAATTGCAATCTGGGTGCCGCTTCGCTGCATCTGTTGAAGTAGCTGCGCTACAGAAATCGACTCAGGCGTGAAAAGTGCTTGCCGAGCCGCATCCTTTACTGGAATTGAAGACAGCTGTTGCGGGTTTTGATGACTGTAGCGAGCCACATCCTTCAGATACAGCACTCCAATAACATCATCGACGTCAGCGCCAATCACCGGAAGGCGTGAGTATCCAGAGGCGATAAATACAGCAAGTGCCTGCTCCAAAGAGTCTTGGCCTGAGACGATTTCCATGTCTACTCTTGGCACCATCACTTCTCTCACCACAGTCTCTGAGAAGTCCTCTACAGACTCAATCAACTCCTGCTCGTAGTCCTCAACCACTTCAGGCGAGGTGAGGCGGATTGGGGCTACCAACTTGGACCAAAACGAAATGAATCCGTCCAAGTATCTGGCGATTCTTTCACCCGGACTTCTAGCGCCTAGGAACTTACCGAGAACTTGTTGCACGAACCAGATGATCAAGATTCCAATAGCTAAAACCACAGCAATTGGAGCTGAAGCCGCCATGGTTAGAAGCCAACTGGCTGCCGCAACTACCAAAAGCAGAGCACGGGCTAATGACAAAGAACCTGCACGTGGATCTTCTTCACCCTCCAGATGTGTCTGTGCGGCGGCAACCATGACCAGGCCCACCGCAACGGCAAGCCCAATTAGGAACTCAGCCATCTAGCTCCTTGGCGTAAAACTCCTCGAGGAGTTTTTTCTGAAGTCCAAACATCTCTTTTTCTTCTTCAGGCTCGGCGTGATCGAAGCCAACCAGGTGGAGCATCCCGTGAGTTACTAGAAGGAGGATCTCGTTGATTGCCTGATGCCCGGCAGTGACCGCCTGATTTGCCGCAACCTGGGGGCAAACCACAATGTCGCCCAGAACGCCCTCTGGTGAGGGTACTAGGTCGGAACCTGGTCGAAGTTCATCCATCGGAAAGCTCAAAACATCGGTAGGACCTGGCTCATCCATCCACTTGATGTGCAAATCAGTCATCGGATCCTCATCAACAAAAATGATTCCGACATCAACCATTGGGTGAAGCTTCAAAGAGTCACGAACACTGGTAGCAAGTGCCAAAACGCGGTCGATGTCTACCTCAATCGCAGATTCATTTGAAATCTCAATGCTCACTTGTTACCGCCTTGTCGTAAGCCTCAACAATACGGGTTACCAGCTCGTGGCGAACCACGTCTTTACTGCCCAACTTTGCGATGTGCAAGCCATCGACATCCTGCAAAATCTTGGCGGCTAGGTTTAGACCCGATCTTCCACCTGGTAAATCAATTTGAGTTGTGTCACCTGTAACAACCATCTTGGAGTTAAAGCCAAGTCGGGTTAGAAACATTTTCATCTGCTCAGCGGTTGTGTTTTGAGCCTCATCCAAAATGATGAAGCTGTCATTCAAAGTTCTTCCTCGCATGTAAGCAAGTGGTGCAACCTC
>CAYOXP010000018.1:3577-7332 GCA_964407995.1 uncultured Aquiluna sp. | reverse complement strand
ATTCGAGCGCTTTCAGTAACAGCTCTTTCATCAGGAGCAATTCCCTGAGAAATCAAATGCGCAAGCTCGGTTATGACCTTCTGGGCAGTTTCGATTTGCTCCTCAGTACCCTCGAGCATGAATGAATCACCACGGTTCTGCACCTTCAGTCCCGGGAAATCTTTTTCGAGCCTTCTAATCAGACGGTCTTCAGGACCAAGAAGATCCAAAGTGTTGATGCTGTTCACATCAAAGCTGGTTTGCGCCACTATTTGCCCTGCGAACTAAGAATGTGCGCATGAGTGTGAAACACAGATTGACCCTCGCGTGAACCGGTATTGAACTGCAACCTGAACTGGCCATCAGTCTGCTCTTGTGCCACCTTGCGAATAAGTTCGAAAAATCCTGTCAAAACCTGAGCGTCATCCAGCTTGGTGACATTCTCTGTGTGCTGCTTTGGCACAACAAGCATATGGATCTTGGCTTGCGGATTTATGTCTCTAAAGGCGACCGCAAATTCATTCTCACCAACGAATTCGGTACCAAATTCACCGGCAACAATCTTGCAAAAAATACAGTCCAAGCTAACCTCCGTTTTCAATCCTAGGTCTTAGCTCCAGTTGCCCAAAGCAAACTGCAAGGCCGCTATGGCAGCTGGTCCAGCGGTAGAGGTTCTGAGCACACTCTGCCCTAGACGCACCGGAGTGAAACCCTGCGAAGTCAAAAGTTCAACCTCTGATTCACTTAGACCCCCCTCTGGACCAACAACAAGGGTGACCTCTGACGCGCCTGGAACAGCATCCGCTAGGGCTTTATCCGCTCCTGGCACCAAGACCAGGCCAATGCCAAAAGGCTTCAATTGTTTCGTCTTTGCAAGTGGATTGACCTTTGGCAACCAAGCCTGTTGCGACTGCTTCATTGCCGAGATGGCTATCTGCTGCCAGCGCTCTTGATTCTTCTCGGCCTTCCCGTCCCACTTGACGATTGATCGAGAAGACTCCCAAGGGGTGACCGAGCTGATGCCGAGCTCACAGGCGGCCTGCAATGCCATCTCATCGCGATCCGATTTGGCAAGTGCCTGAATCAAGTGAAATGAGATCCTTGGCTTTTCAACTTCGAAGTGGGAATCGATTCGAAAACCAGATTCGGAAGTCATAGTTGCCCGCACATACAACCCGGCACCATTGGTAATGACTATTTCTTCCCCGACAGAAAGTCTCAGGGATTTGGCATGCTTTGCCTCTGTGTCTGTCAAGTATTCGCTCTGCAGATTCAACTGAGGATCAAAAAGCCAATGCATTAGAAGCGACCCTTAGAGCGTCTTGAACCAAGACGCGGGCTGTCATCCTTGTGGAGTTCGCGGAGCTTTTTGAAGAGGTCTTTACCCTTGCCATCAAGTCGAGTGGGAGTAAGCACTTTAAGTTCCAGTCGCAAGTCTCCCCTGCCACGACCACGGATTCTCGTGGCACCTAAGTTCTTCAATGTGATGACATCGCCATGCTGCGCACCAGCACGTACTTCAACCTTCGCATCACCATCCAAAGTCTCAATGCTAGTTTCGAATCCCAAAGCAGCATCAGCTACTGGAACTTCCAAAATGGCAATCAAGTCGTCACCGTCACGACCAAAAACCGGATGCGGGCGAACCGAAACTTCGAGGTAGATATCCCCCGAGGGACCACCAGCGAATCCCACTTCGCCTTGACCGGCGAGATGCAGGCGCATCCCATCAGCAACTCCAGCAGGGATTTCAAGTTCAAGATCACGTTTTGCACGAACTCGACCCTGCCCGCGACAGTCCAAACAAGGATCCGGGATCACCTCACCAGTGCCCCTACAGCTACCACACGGAGAGGTGGTTACCATCACACCCATAAACGACTGCACCTGACGTTGAATCTGGCCAGTTCCACGGCAGATGTCACAGGTGCGCACCGAAGTGCCTGGCTTGCAGCAGCTGCCTGAGCAGGTTTCACAAAGCACGGCAGTATCAATAGTTAGGGTTTTCTCAGCTCCGAAAACAGCCTCGGCAAGGTCTAGGTCGACGCGAATAAGTGCGTCCTGGCCGCGTTGCATTCGAGATTGCGGACCGCGCTGACCACCGCCGCCGAAGAATGAATCAAAAATGTCACCGAGACCAAAACCGGTTTCAGGCCCTCGATCATAGCTAGCACGTGATTGAGGGTCGCTTAGAACTTCGTAGGCATGAGTGACGAGCTTGAATCGCTCAGCAGCCGCCGCATCTGGATTGATGTCAGGATGTAGTTCACGTGCTAAGCGTCGATACGCTTTCTTGATTTCATCATCACTGGCGCTTCTGGATACGCCTAGTACTTCATAGTGATCGCTCAAGAATTACCTTCCAAAATCTTGCTTAGATATCTTGCAACCGCCCTAACGGATGCAATGTTTCCCGAATAGTCCATTCGCGTCGGCCCTAGGACACCAAGCTTCGCAATCTCTGTTCCATGGTTCTCGTAACCGGTAACCATGATTGATGCACTCTTCAGATTGGCGTTGCCAATCTCGCTACCAATCCTTAGCCCAACCCCATGTTGATCGTTATGCAGCTCATCCAAGAGCTTGAGTAGAACTACCTGCTCCTCGATCGCTTCCAATACCTGTGACAGCTCTCCCGAGAAATCCTGCTCTTGCTTCACGAGATTTGCGGCACCCGAGATCATCAAACGCTCTTGTCTGTTTGCGTCAACCAGTGAGTGCAGAGCCGCAATCAGTTGTGATACTTGCTTGCGACGCTCAGGGGCGAATTCCGCATCTAACCCTTCCAGCTTGCCCTTCACTTCAGTCAAACCAGAACCTGCCAGAGTGCCATTTAGCCGGCCGCGAAGCTCTTGAATCGTTGTTTCGTCGAGACCCATGACCTCTATCTGTTGTTGCTGAATTCGACCGGAGTCGGTAATCAACATCATCAAAACCTTTGATCCAGGCAGTGGAATTAGCTCGATGTGCCTAATCTTCGATTTTCCCAGTGATGGGTACTGCACCAACGCTAGGGAGTTTGTCAGGTGAGCAAGCTGGCGAGAAGTGCGCTCAACGATGTCGTCTAAGTCGTTAGCACCAGATAAAAATTCTTCAATTGCACTTTTTTCAGCAACAGTGAGCGGCTTTAGATCCGACAACTTATCGACAAATAGCCGATAACCCTTCTCGGTGGGCACGCGTCCAGAGGAGGTGTGTGGAGCGACAATCAACTCCTCTTCTTCCAATAGCGCCATGTCATTTCGAATGGTTGCGGCAGAAACCCCAAACGGGTGACGGTCCAGCAGAGACTTTGATCCAACCGGCTGTGATGAGTAAATGAAATCCTGCACGATAGCGCGCAGTACCTCTAGAGATCTCTCTGGAATCATTGGCACTCACCTACCTTGAGTGCCAATTCTAAAACAATTGAGCTATTTGGTGAGAAAATCGAGCACCAGGCCGTCAACCAAAAGTCTCCCATTCAACGTTGTTCTCAAAACCTGATTGGCATCAATCGTGAGTAGCCCGGTTGCGATTGCGTTTGCTACCAGTTCAGGCTTAACGCCCAGTTTTGAAAGCAAATTCCGCTCAACCCCGTGGTTCGTCCGCAATTCCAAAAGCAATCTCTCTTCCAATTTTTGCCGCTCACTTAGCGTTTCAATCGAGTGAGCTGGCGAACCCGTTTGCAACTTGGTTGCATAGTTTGCGGGGTGCTTATGATTCCAAAATCTGAGTCCAGAAATGTGACTGTGCGCACCTGGGCCATAACCCCACCAGTTTTGCGAAAGCCAATA
>CAYOXP010000018.1:0-3477 GCA_964407995.1 uncultured Aquiluna sp. | reverse complement strand
GCCCCATAAATCAGATCAACGCTGAGTCGAAGATCTAACTCTCTGGCCCAAGCTGATGCGGCAACCACCTTTTCAGTGGTGTGAACGCGATCGAGAACCTTCAATACCTCGGGGTCAAAGGATTGGACACCCATGCTCAGCCTGTTGACTCCAGCAGATTTGTAGCCAGCGATTGAGTCTTTGGTCAAACCCTCTGGGTTAGCCTCCAACGTGATCTCGCAATCATTGGTGAACCCAAATTGACCCTTCAGAGAACTAAGAATCTCCGCGATTTGCTCAGGGGTAAAAAGCGATGGTGTACCTCCACCAAAAAAGACAGTGCTGATCGTATTCTGTTGAAGATCCGAGTCTTTTAGAACTTGCGCACTGAAATCAATTTCCTTGATCAGATGATCGTGGAACTTGGCCTGCGAAACTTCGCCTATTTCGCTAGCGGTGTAGGTATTGAAATCGCAGTATCCACACCGAACCACGCAGAAGGGTACGTGGACATAGGCGTGAAAGGTTGTCTGTGCAGGCGAAACGGTTTTTAGCCGATTATCGATCGGCCAGGCATCGGCAATTGGTAGCTGTGACGCCAACTACTTCTTCTTGTCGGTTTTTGCATCTTCGGTTGAAAGTGCTGCGATGAATGCCTCTTGAGGCACCTCAACACGGCCAACCATCTTCATGCGCTTTTTACCCTCTTTTTGCTTCTCTAGAAGCTTGCGCTTACGTGAAATATCGCCACCATAACACTTGGCGAGAACGTCTTTGCGAATAGCACGGATAGTCTCACGCGCAATAATCCTTGAACCAACAGCAGCCTGAATTGGTACCTCAAACTGCTGTCTAGGGATTAGCTCTCGAAGCTTGGTGGCAATGCGTGTGCCATGACCATAAGCCTTGTCTTTGTGCACAATCGAGCTAAAAGCATCGACCTTTTCGCCTTGCAATAGAAGGTCAACCTTCACAAGATCGCCGGCGGCAAAACCATCGTCTTCATAATCTAAAGATGCGTAGCCCTGAGTCTTACTCTTTAGCTGATCAAAGAAGTCAAAAACAATCTCAGCCAGAGGCAGCTGGTACCGAAGTTGGACTCGATCCTCACCGAGGTACTGCATGTCGATCATCGAGCCGCGACGATCTTGGCAGAGCTCCATGATGGTGCCTACGTATGGTTTAGGGCTCAAAATGGTTGCCTTGACCATTGGCTCTAGAACCTCGCGAATCTTGCCCTCGGGGAATTCTGATGGGTTTGTGACGACGTATTCGCCACCGTCTTCTCGGGTGACCTTGTAGACCACCGATGGCGAGGTCGCAATCAATGAGAGGTTAAATTCGCGCTCCAAGCGCTCAGTGATGATCTCAAGGTGCAAAAGACCTAGGAATCCGCATCGGAAGCCGAAACCAAGCGCAGCCGAAGTCTCAGGCTCATAGACAAGCGAAGCATCGGATAGTCGAAGCTTGTCCAAAGCTTCACGAAGGTTTGGATAGTCACTTCCATCGATTGGGTAAATGCCAGAGAAAACCATCGGTTTTGGCTCGGCGTAACCCTTGAGTGGATCAGTGGCAGGCTTGAGCTTGGTCGTGACAGTGTCACCAACCTTGGACTGACGAACATCTTTCACGCCGGTGATTAGGTAACCAACCTCACCAACCGATAAGCCTTTTGAAGGAACAGGTTCCGGGGAGATGACACCGATCTCAAGAAGCTCGTGCACAGCCTTGGTGGACATCATCTGGATCTGTTCACGCGGGTTGAGGCGGCCGTCCATCATCCTTACGTAGGTAACAACACCGCGGTAAGAGTCGTAAACAGAATCAAAAATCATTGCTCGGGCTGGGGCGTCAGGGTCACCTTTAGGAGCTGGAACAGTGCCAACGATCTTGTCCAATAGCTCAGCCACGCCGGCACCTGTCTTTCCAGAAACGCGTAGGCAGTCTTCTGGATTGCCCCCGATCAGGTTGGCAAGTTCCTCAGCGTACTTCTCTGGCTGCGCAGCAGGGAGATCAATTTTGTTCAACACCGGAATGATTTCGAGGTCATTTTCCATTGCGAGGTACAAATTGGCCAGGGTTTGTGCCTCAATACCTTGAGCAGCATCAACCAAGAGCACCGCCCCCTCGCAAGCGGCTAAGGATCTTGACACCTCATACGTAAAGTCAACGTGTCCAGGAGTGTCGATCATGTTCAGTGCATAGGTTGAACCGTCTAGTTCCCATGGCAAGCGAACGGCCTGACTCTTAATGGTGATACCACGCTCGCGCTCAATGTCCATGCGGTCTAAATACTGAGCACGCATCATCCTCTCGTCAACGATTCCGGTCAACTGAAGCATGCGGTCTGCAAGGGTTGACTTACCGTGGTCAATGTGCGCGATGATGCAGAAGTTGCGAATCTGGCTCGGCGGCGTCTGGGACGGCACAAGGGCCTTTTGAGCGCGTGGAGACAAGCTAACCTCTGATTTGGGAAATTGAACTTAGGTATTCTCGCATGGTGCTTGCCCATTTGTAAGCAAACTGGTAGAGTTTCCCCTTGTTCTGAGGTCAATCGCCTCAAAAAAGTTTTTCGCCTAAGAAAGTGAAACATGGCAAACATTAAGTCGAACATCAAGCGCATCGGCACCAACCGCAAGGCCGAGGAGCGCAACAAGGCTGTGCGCTCCGAGCTAAAGACTGCAGTTCGCGCCGTACGTGAAGCAGCTGCTTCTGGAGACAAGGCTGCGGCTGCGGCTGCCCTAGCGAACGCTAACCGCAAGCTAGACAAGGCTGTTTCGAAGGGTGTTGTTCACAAGAACCAGGCAGCTAACCGCAAGAGTTCAATCAGCCAGAAGGTTGCTGCTCTCTAAATCGAGCTTTCAGAAAAGACCGGGCTTCGGCCCGGTTTTTTTATTTCTTGGCCATTGCAAAAAGTAGTTTCTCTATCGAGAAACCTGGATCACGAGCAGCCCCTTTTACGTCCGCATCAGTCTGCGCAGCCAATTGGACAAGGTTGGCGAGCTCAGACTCTTCCCAGCCACTTAGCTCCCTGCGCGCCTTGTCGAGCTGCCAAGGCTGCATACCGAGAGCGGCCGGAGAGGCGTTGCGATCATTGAATAATCGCGCGAGCTGTCTAATCCGCATAGTCAAAGCAGCATTCAATGCCACCGGGTCTATTCCAGTGGTGAAGCCATGCCGGAACAGCCTGATTGCCTCTGCCGCGTTCCCCGACAAAGCCGCATCTGCGATTTTGAAAGCGTTCGTTTCGACTCGACCTTGAAAAGTATTTTCAACAATTTCCAAAGTGATCGTCTTAGACGGATTGGCTCCGAGCTGAGAGCACGCACCACCCAACTCCGCAAGATCTTGGTTAAAAGCGCTGAGCAGAGCCTTCAGGCCTTGTGCGTCGATCTTTTTACCCATGGCTTCGAGTTCGCTTTTAACAAAGTCAGCTTTGTCAGCATCTTTTCGTAACTCATCACATGTGACGTTGAGCGCCTTAGGGCTCAACGCCTG
>CAYOXP010000017.1:0-13552 GCA_964407995.1 uncultured Aquiluna sp. | reverse complement strand
AGTCTTACGCACCGTTGCGCAGGACCCCCTTTCACTGAAAGCGGTTTCTTACCTATTTAATAAATCTATACAGGCTTCTCTCAGTTCCGTGGGTGATTTGGTAGCAAAATCTCTAAATTTTGCATCGTAAGTTTGTAGGTATCATCCAAATTGTCATCCCAGGCCCCCTGAACTCCGCCTAGAACTAAAACCGCTTACAGCCCCTGAAACAGCTCTGGGGGATACCTGTAGGAAACCTGAGAGTTATCTGAATTATGAGATTCAGTCCAAAAAACGACGGCATTATGGAATCAGGCAAATGAAAGGAGCCGAAAATGAACAAGATGGTTACTCTCGGCGTCTTCGGCATCGCTGCTATCACGCTGGCAGGATGCGCCCCAGTCGTTGAGGATGCTGCCCAGGTTGAGACCACTGTCGTGGAATCAGTGACTGAGGATCAGTCAGAAACCACCGAAACCGGAGAAGCAACCGAGGCATTTGAGGTGACGGAGACGGCTACCGAAACCAACGAATCTGCCGATGCCCACGACTCAGGTGAGATTGGGCAACTGGCATCCGAAGACACCACGGTGGAGCTCCTGACCTATTTGATTGAAGAAGAGAAGCTTGCCCACGACGTTTACACCGTCATGTATGACCTCTACGAAGCCAAGGTATTTGGCAACATTTTGGAGAGTGAATCCACCCACCAGGACCAAGTGCTTGGCTTGCTAGACGCATATGGGGTTGAAGACCCTCGCTCAGAAGAGCTCGGCGTTTTTAATGATCCAGATCTTCAAGCCCTGTACGACCAGTTGATCGCAATGGGCTCACAGAGCGCTCAAGATGCCTACCAAGTCGGCGTTTTGATCGAGGAGAAAGACATCGCAGACATAACTGACCAGTTGGCAACAGCTTCTGACCAAGATGTGGTCGATGTTTTAGAGAGACTTCGCTCAGGAAGCGAAAACCACCTAAGAGCCCTTAACCGCCAGATCTAAGGTCAAGGAGGGCAGCACCGTGAGACCGGCGCTGTTCCCTTCTTATCTGGCTCTGGTTTCGGATCGCCATGCCCACAGAATCAACGGGATTTGCAGCGGCAATCTTACCCAAGCTGCAATTGCTAGCCAGAGATCTCCTTGGCCGAGGACGTCGAAGGCAAACCACCAGTTTGCTGGCCATACCCCCAGCAGCACAAGAGCTGTGAAGATGGGTGCCCAGCGCAATCGAAATGCCAAGCCGAATGCGGCAATCAGTTCTGCAACCCCTGAAATGACAATTAGTTCTATAACAAATGGGGTCCACCCGGGCATCAACCATAGGAATGCACTTGGGTTCACGAGGTGAAGGATCCCAGAGGCCGTGAATAGCGCGATAACTATCCAGGTGCCGATGAGACCTACTTTTTTGCTAGCCACAGTACGAACCGATCTAACAAACTTTTAGGTAACACGTAGAACAGGAGCTTCAAAGCCCTAACGTCCCAGCTCGCTGGATAGTGAGCCTTGGGTCTTCTTGCCGTTGCAGCCTTGAGCATCTTCGCAATTACCTTGTTTGGCCCTGGGGAAATTCGATATAGACCACCCAGCCATTTATTCAGGCCTGCCATCACCTTGTCGTAATCAGAGAATTCACGCCCAGATTCCAATAATCCAAATGCGACTGCGCCAAAACCTGTTTTGGATGTTCCGGGCTCAATGGTTGAAACCTTGATTCCAAGCCATGCGGTCTCTTGGCGCAGTGCATTAGCTAATGCTTTGATCGCATGCTTGGTTGCCGCATACCAACCCAGCCCGACTAAAGAAACGTGGGCCACAACCGAAGTGGTAATCAAAATTCGCCCAGAGCGCTGTTTGCGCATTTGAGGTAGCACTGCTCTTATGCACTTCTCAACACCAAAAACATTGACATCGAATAGTTTCTGCACCTCCTGCGAAGAGGTTTCTTCAATAGACGAAAAGTTTCCAAAACCTGCGTTAGCGACCAACAGGTCGATTCTGCCCTGGTCGGAAATCGCTTCTTTGACGACCGATCTGATGTCTTCTTGTGAGGTTACGTCTAATCGCCTCGGTATTGCTCCAAAAGCTTTGGTCTTTTCTACAGCAACGGAGTCTCGATCGGTGGCATAGACAACCCAACCGAGATTGCAAAGTTCCTGCGCTAGACCGAAGCCAAAGCCCGATCCGGCCCCTGTGATTATGGCGACATTGCTCATGAGAGCAATCTAAGCACCAAAACTACTCGACGTCGCGTCTGAGGCTGGTGCTGACCGCAACAGCCGCGAACACTACTCCATAACCAATCAAAACGAACGTCGCACTCAACGCCGGCAGGTAGTTGGTTGTATCAAAACCAAGCTCTGGCGATTGAATGTTAAGAGACATCATGGCGGTGATCAAACCAGAGGGAAGCCACTTGCCGGCGTCTGGCCAAAGCATGAGTAGAACTGGGTCGATGATGAAGAGGTAAATCAAGGCTCCGACGATTGCCAACATCTGATTGCGCACCAGGGTTCCAACCGCAATTCCTACGATCGCCAACACAGCACCCGATAGGGCTCCAGCAGCCATGGTGTTGTAAAAAATGTTTTCGCTTGGTGTGCCAGCTTCAGGGTAAAGACTTAGCACCAGGGCTCCCGAGACCAAGGCAAGGCCCGTAGAAATTGCCATGAGTAAAGCACCTGCAATCGCACCAACCACCAATTTGGCCCGCAACACAGCTCCACGCTTTGGCGCGGTTAGAAAGGTTGCAACGGCAGTCCCATGGCGGAACTCACCTGCCATAAGCAGAATGCCAAGAATGATGGCAAAGACATAGCTTGAGATTGCGTTGGCATAGACCGAGTCAATTGCTTCTGAGCTTTCAAGGCCGAAGCCAAACAGCTCACCTTGGCTATCGAGAATCACTGGCGTTACTGCGGTGGATAGAACGGAGATAAGAACGCCCGCAATCAAAAGACCCCAGTTTGCTCTGGCATAGACCAACTTGCGCCACTCGCTTTTTATTAGGTTCATGACAAGGCACCTCCAGTAAGACGCAAGAACGCTTCTTCCAAAGTTCCGCCCTGCATCACGTCTTCCTTTTTACCCTCAGCTATCAGCTGGCCCTTGTTGATAATCAAGACATCATCGATGGTGTGCTGCATCTCAGCTAGTTGGTGAGAAGAAACCAATATGGTCTTTCCAATTTCTGCCATGCCCCTGAGGAAGTTTCGTAGCCATGCAATGCCAGCCGGGTCAAGTCCATTAGCCGGCTCATCGAGAATCAAAATCTCCGGGTCACCGAGTATCGCACCTGCTAGGGCAAGACGTTGCTTCATGCCGAGTGAGTAATTCTTAGTTCTCTTGTTCGCGGCTTCTGTTAGCTCCACTAGCTCAAGCACCTGCTCGACCCGACTGTCTGGGATTCCAGCTGCAGCCGACACAACTTTGAGGTTTTGCTTGCCAGTTAGCGCTGCGTGAAAACCCCTGGAATCCAGCACTGTTCCTACTTGGCTGAGCGGGTGTTCGAGGTCTTTGTATTCTTTGCCAAAAATCATTGCCGAGCCACTTGTCGGTTTACTAAGGCCAACCAAACATCTCAGAGTGGTTGACTTACCAGCGCCATTTGGCCCAAGAAAGCCTGTGATTCTGCCTTGCGTCACGGTCGCACTAAGGCTATTGACGGCCTTCTGCTTACCGAACTGCTTGACGAGCGAGTCGAATTGAATCGCAACTGTCATGTAGATAGCTCCTAAATTGGATTACCCAACTACCCTAGCCCCGATTTTTGTTGGGCGGGCATGGCACAATAGTCAAATGACTTCTCCAACTTCAGTAGCAACTTTGCACACCAACCACGGCGCTATCAAGGTAAACCTCTTTGGTCTGCACGCGCCTAAGACCGTAGAAAACTTCGAAGGTTTAGCAACCGGTGAGATCGAGTGGCGTGACCCTCGCACTGGCGCTGCTCAGACCGGTAAGGCGCTATACAACGGCGTTATTTTCCACCGCGTCATCGAGGGCTTCATGATCCAGGGTGGCGACCCTACCGGTACCGGCATGGGTGGCCCTGGCTACCAGTTCGGTGACGAGATTCACCCAGAGCTAACTTTCGCAGAGCCATACAAGCTAGCGATGGCAAACGCTGGTCCTGGTACTAACGGCTCACAGTTCTTCATCACCGTGGCCCCTACCACTTGGCTTCAGGGCCGTCACACCATTTTTGGTGAGGTGGTTGATGAGGTTAGCCGCAAGGTAGTTGACAAGATTGGGCAGGTTGCAACCGATGGTCGCGACAAGCCACTAGATGACGTAGTCATCGAATCAATCACAATCGAAAAGATCTAATGGCTTTTCGCCTAAGGGCAAGAAAGACACCAGTCACCAGCTTGTTTCTGGTGCTGAATGTTTTGATTTGGCTGGGGCAGATATCTCCTTTGGGATATCTGTTCACCAACTCAATGTTTTACGCTCCACTTTTCACGCCATTTGAACCTTGGCGAATGATTACTGCCGGGTTCGTGCACGACTGGTCATCGCCCTGGCACATACTGCTCAACTCATATGCCATTTGGATTTTTGGTCAGCAGTTAGAGCCTCTTTTAGGCAAATTCCGCTTCTTCGCTCTCTACATGGTGAGCATTTTTGGTGGCTCGGTGGCGGTGCTCTGGCTATCCAATCCGCAGACCCCGGTTGTAGGTGCATCAGGTGCACTTTTTGGTTTGATGGGCGCGTTCTTCGTGATCATTAGGACCATGGGTGGCAATACCACTCAGATCTTCTTGTTGATCGCAATCAATTTCTCTATGGGCCTATTCGTCTCTGGCATCTCGTGGGAGGGTCACCTAGGTGGCTTGGTAACTGGCCTGGCGATCGCCGGGGTATACGCAAACACCAGAAACAAGAATCAGAGATTAGCCCAGTTTGTGGGAGTGATTTTGGTTGTCGCCGCGCTAGTAGTTCTTACGCTGTGGCGAATTCAGGCTTGGATCTAATTACTTCCACTTGGTGGTCATAACAAAGCCCACCATTGCGATTCCGAAGCCAATAAGAATGTTCCAGTTGCTTAGGTCTAGCGGGGTTGCGCTGCCTAGCGGGAAACGTGCACTGGAGATGTAGAAGGTCAAGATCCACAAAAGGCCAACGATCATGAAGCCAAACATGGTTGCTTTGTACCAGGTTGGGTTTTCTTCCTGCTCCTCGCCAACGATAACTGGGCGGGCAGGTGCTTCCTTCTTGGCAGGCTTGCGTCTTGAACTTGATTCAGGCATGGCTAGAAGTTTATTACCTCGATAAGAGATTCGCCTAGTTTCGTTAGGCTATTGCCACTATGGTCCGCATTCTGGTTCTCGACAACTACGACAGCTTCGTCTACACCCTCAACGGCTATTTGCAGCAGTTGGGTGCTGAGACAGAGGTCGTGCGAAACGATGCTGTAACTGAGGCGGAGCTGCCTGAACTGCTGAAGAGATTTGATGCGGTTCTAATCTCCCCGGGACCGGGAACACCCGCCGAGGCTGGACTTTCTATTCCAACCGTGAAGTATGCGCTGCAAACCAACTACCCAGTGTTTGGGGTTTGCCTTGGCCACCAAGCAATCGCAGAAGCGATGGGTGCAACTGTGAAGAGTGCACCAGAGCTCATGCACGGCAAGATTTCAAAGATCAACCACGAGGGAAGCGAAATCTTCAAAGGTCTTCCGCAGGGATTCAACGCAACTAGGTATCACTCACTGGCCGTTGTCACTGACACGGTTCCGGAGGAACTTGAGGTTACCGGCCAAACCGATTCCGGCGTGATCATGAGCATCGAGCACAAGTCAAAGCCAATTTACGGGGTTCAGTTTCACCCAGAGTCGGTGCTAACCGAAGGTGGCTACACGATGCTTGCCAATTGGCTTGCAACCCTTGGCCACACCCAAGCCCTAGAGCTAGCTAAAAACCTCAGCCCAAGAATTCTTTAGTACTAGTTAGATGGTGCGGTGGTCTCGGTAGGGGCCGGCTCTGCCGCGATGCACTCAACAAACAGCACAATGTTTTGTAGCTGTGGCTGCTGCCCAGGCGCGATGGACTGATCTACCACCAGGGTTCCAGGTGTGCCATTGCAGTTTGCAGCATCAAAGATCTCGACCGAAACCGTGTAACCAATGGTTGGTGCAGTAAGAATGCTTCTTGCCTCAAGCACATCTAGGTTGCGAACATCTGGCACCTGAACCGTGCCATCTGAGAGCACTAGGTTCACAACGGTGCCTAGAGGAAGCTTTGAGTTTGCGACCGGGTCAGAGGCAATCACTGTGCCCTCCGGCACATTCGCACTCGAGATCACGTCAATCCGACCAACAGTTAGGCCCTGACCCTCGATAAGTGCCACAGCGTCTGCCTCAGTTCTGCCAATGAGGTTCGGTACGGCAACCTCAGTTGCTCCACTGGATACATAAAGCGTGATTGGCGTGTTGGCCAAAACTTGGGTGCCAGCTATCGGCTCCTGGCGGATTACAACACCCTCGGGAACTGTGTCTGACTTCTCGTAAACCCTAAGAACCAAAAGGTTCTGTGAGGACAAGGTGTTGGAGGCATCCTCAAACAACGAGCCTTCAACCGAAGGAACCGAGATTCCAGCACTTGGGGTTATTCCAGGGCTGGTGCCTCCAAGGTTCATAACCCAGAACAACAGACCAACCAAAATAACAACCACACCCGTGCCAAGGCCCCAGAGCACTCCGGCACCAATCTTGCTGGTTGTGACGGTCGGTACCGTCGCATTTGGCATGGTCTGGAAACCATCAATTAGCTCAGTGGCAAGACCTTCGTTGCGATCCATAACTGTGGTTGGCCCAGAAAGAACTTCAGTTGCAGGCGCTTCGATCGGGGTCGGTGCGGAAGCGGGCTTCGTAATTGGCTGGCCATTTGCTGCAGCCAATAGGTGTTCGCGGAATTCTTCTGCCGACTGGAAGCGGTCGTTGCGGTCCTTGGCCATGGCGCGGATAACAACCTGATCTAGCTCGGGAGTGACGTGAGGGTTGAATTCGCTTGGCGGCACTACAGCCTCAGAAACGTGCTGGTATGCAACCGATACTGCACTCTCACCCTTGAATGGCGGGCGACCAGCAAGTAGTTCATACAGAATCACACCGGTTGAGTAGAGGTCAGTGCGACCATCGACTGCTTCACCACGAGCTTGCTCAGGTGAGAAATACTGGGCGGTGCCAATGATGCCTGCTGTTGCAGCCTGAGTCGCAGAGTTGTCGCTCACGGCTCTAGCAATACCGAAGTCCATCACCTTTACGGTGTCGCCTTCGCCAATCATCACGTTGGCTGGCTTGATGTCGCGGTGAACGACGCCGGCTCGGTGAGAAACTTCAAGGGCGGTGAGAATGCCGCCGATAAATCTGATTGAACGCTCTAGCTCAACGCCACCATCGTGGATGAGTTCGCGAAGCAAGCGACCTTTTACAAACTCCATGATGATGTAAGGAGTCTTACGAGGGTTGCCGTTCTCATCGTTTGACTCTTCTTCACCGGCGTCGTAGACCCTAACGATGGTCGGGTGTGCCATGCGGGCTGATGCCTGAGCCTCCTGACGGAACTTGGCCTCAAAGCTGGCGTCATTTGCTAGATCTGACTTTAGAAGCTTTATTGCTACGGTGCGGCCAAGACGGGTGTCATAGCCTTCGTATACCTCGGCCATGCCGCCACGGCCGACAAGTTGACCAATGCGGTATCTACCTGCGATTAGTCGTTCATTCTCAGTCAAAATAGCTCTTCCTGCCCCGCCATAGTTTAGTTTTGTTCCCCTGCGACACCTTACAAAGACTCGGTCACGTTCTTATTACCCTTGGGTTCCCTCTTCGGTGGAGGGAGATGTAGCCGGGTCAGACACCGTAGCCGAATCTGTCGAACCCTCGGTTGGTTCCGGTTCTGGAATCACAACTGGAACATCCTCAACGTTCTCTACGTAATAGGTAACGTCGATGGTTGCACCAACCGTTATGTTTCCGGTTGGAGACACCGCATAAACGGTCCTGGCTCTAGGGTCTCCCGCGGGAACCACATCGCCAGGGATTGCGTTTACGACCATGCCAAGTTCAGCAAGAGTTGCTGAAACATTGCTGAGGTTCTCACCAATGATGTTTGAACGAAGAATCAGCTGGCTCTCGGGAGCCGCGGTCTCCGAAGCAGTTGGCTCAGGCTCAGCGGTTGGTTCAGGTGTAGAAGTTTGTGAGCTAGACGGTATGCCACCGGGGGTTGGGATGTCATCAGCATTTGGTTCGGAAAGAATTGCAACGATTACTACCACCGCGGTAATACCCAATAGACCAAGCGTGGCAACCCAAGGCCAAACAATCGGCGCTCGCGGTAGCGGGGCCGTGTCGGTTGGAATCACCTCAGTTGCCTGAGTCTCGTCATAACCCTGTGGCGGCGTGAAAGTTGCCGTTGCCCTCGGTTTGCGCTTTTCCCGAAGAAGTGCTTCGGCCCTAATGGCCAGCGAGGTAGCCGACTCTGGTCGTTGCGCCGGCTTTTTCGCCAAGCAGCTAAGCACTAGGTTCTGCACCCTTGGGTCAATTGACTCCGGTAAGGCCGGAGGCATCTCATTGATGTGAGCCATTGCGATCGCCATTTGGTTTTCGCCGGTGAATGGCCGCTTTCCAGCTAGCGCTTCGTAAGCAACTACACCAAGTGAATAGAGGTCGGTGGCTGGAGTCGAAGCTTTACCGGTCGCCTGTTCTGGCGCCAGGTATTGCACAGTGCCCATAACCTGACCGGTCTTAGTTAGCGGTACTTGGTCACCGACTCTCGCAATGCCAAAGTCAGTGATCTTTACCTTGCCCTCTGGGGTGATGAGCAAATTACCTGGCTTGATGTCGCGGTGCACAAGGCCTCTTGCATGAGCAGCGGAGAGAGCGCGGGAAGTTTGGCCGATGATGTCTAGCACGCGCTCTTCACTCAAGCGCTTTTCTCGCTCCAGCATTCTGGATAGCGATTCGCCGGGTACAAGCTCCATTACAAGGTAAGCACTACCCGTGTCTTCTCCGTAGTCGTATACATTGGCAATACCTTCGTGCTCAACAAGAGCCGCGCTCTTCGCCTCTGTTCTAAATCGCTCTAGGAACAAGGGGTCACCCAAGTACTCCTCTTTGAGGATTTTGATAGCGACTTGACGAAGAATCAGCTCATCTTCTGCCTGCCAGACCTCACCCATTCCGCCGGTGGCGATGCGAAGTTGTAGGCGATAACGATCACCGTAAAGCTGTCCTACCGAAGGCTTCATCTGTTCAACACCGCCTCGATGACCATCCGAGCAATCGGTGCAGCGATCTGGTTGCCAGTGCCGTTTTGGCCAATGCCACCACCGTCTTCAACTACCACGGCAACGGCGACTTGCGGAGCCTCTGCTGGGGCAAAGCCGGTGAACCAAAGTGTGTATGGGTCGGTCGAGCCATTTTCAGCCGTACCGGTCTTACCTGCCACGGCAACACCTGAGATGCCAGCGCGAGTTGCCGCCCCAACCTCAACGGAATCAACCATCATTCGGGTTAGGTAACCGGCGGTTAGGCGAGACATTGGGGAAGAGAGAATTTCAGGCTCCGGTTGGTTTAGCACGTTTAGGTTCGATGCCACCACTAGATCAACGAGCTGTGGCCGCATCAGCACACCTTGGTTTGCGATAGCCGCTGCAACCATCGCCATCTGCATGGGGGTTACGCGAACGTCAAACTGCCCGAAACCAGTAAGGGCAACTTGAGAGTCTTCCAACCCGGTTGGGTAGATGCTTGGGGTTACAGAGAGTGGAACTTCAAGGTCACGCCCAAAACCCATCAACTCGGCCTGGCTTCGAATGCGCTCCTCACCAAGTGCAACAGCGAGCATTGCAAATGGAATGTTGCACGACTTAATCAGAGCAGTCTCGAGGGTTACAGTCTCGCCAGCTCCGCAGGTGGTGCCAGAGCTGTTCTTGATGTAGACACTTGTGCCTGGAAGGCGATACTTCTCTAAATTCTCAAATTCGCTAGTGGCTGTGTATTCACCTGATTCCAAAGCTGCCGCCGCAACGACTAGCTTGAAGGTGCTTCCAGGGTGATAAAGATCGCCAGCTATTGCGCGATTCACAAGGGGTTGATCCTCATCGTCGGCATAGCTTCGATAGGCATCGGTTACCGGGCCATAGAGATGCTCTGCCAAAACGTTGGCATCGAATGTTGGCTTAGAAACCATCGCGAGAATTCGCCCAGTAGCAGGCTCGATTGCAACCACTGCGCCCTTGCGATTACCAAGCGCATCCCAGGCGGCACGCTGCACGTCAGGGTCAATCGTTAGTTCAACCGCAGCTCCGGTAACCGGGGTGCCATCAAGTAGTGCGTTGATCTGTTCGAAGAATTGAGCAGATGATTGGCCCGACAGGTAGCTATTCATCTCTCGCTCAATGCCGTCTGAGCCGGAGAACAAACTGAAATACCCAATTACTGGGCTGTACAAAACAGAGTCGTACTCCCTTAGGAATCGGTAGGCATCGTTTACGGCCGTGCTCTTAACTAGCGGAACGCCTCCAACGAGAATGGCGCCTCGCTGTGTCTTATAGGTCTCGTAAGAAGAGCGCACGTTGCGAGAGTCCTTGTAAAGATCAGCGCTGCGAAGAACCTGAATCGAGGAAGCCATAGCAAATAACGCAATGAACATCACCGTCAGGGCTAGGCCTACTCTCCTCACCTGACGGTTCATGGCTGAACCCGTTTCAATGAGGAATCAGAAATACGCAGTAGCAGAGCGACGATTACCCAGTTGGCTAACAACGACGAACCACCTGCTGCCATGAATGGGGTGGTTAGACCAGTCATTGGCAATAGGCCCATGACTCCGCCGGCAACTACAAATAACTGAAGACCAAGCACAAAGCTCAAACCAATCGACAACAGCCTTGAGAAATCATCAGGGTGACTGTTAGCGATTCGAAGACCTCGGTAAACCAAGAGCAGATAGGTCGCGAGAATCGCAAAGAATCCGGCAAGGCCCAGCTCTTCACCCATGGCGGCCAAAATGTAATCGGATTCCGCTAGCGGAATAAGTTGCGGGAAACCACCACCCAGTCCGGTGCCGATGACGTCGCCATTGGCCATGCCAAATAGACCTTGCACCAGTTGATAACTACCACCGGCAGCGTTGTAGTTGGCAGAAGAGAATGGGTCTAACCAGGCATCAAATCTGCGACCAACGTAGTCAATAACCCGAGATGCCACCAGCGCACCGGTGATCATCATCGTTAGACCGGCACCAACATAAAAAGCCCTGCCGGTGGCGGTGTAGATCATCACAAGAAACAGGCCGAAGTAAAGAATTGACGTACCCAGGTCTCGCTGAAGAACCAGCACACCGAGTGATGCGACCCAGAAAAGCAGAATCGGGCCCAAGTCCTTAGCCCGCGGTACTTTCATGAACAGCACTCGCGAACCAATTTCACTCAGGGAGTCTTTTTTGCTCATGAGGTAGCCAGCGAAGAAAATCGCCAACAAGATTTTTGCGACTTCACCAGGTTGGAAAGTAAGTTCTCCAACTGCAATCCAGAGTGTTGCACCATTTATGGTCTTACCGATAACCGGAGCCGCAGGCAGCATCAACAGCAAGACAGCACTTGCCCCAGCTAGGTATGGATACTTTCGCAACACCAAGTGGTTTGGCACGATTCGAATTACTGCAGCTGCGATAACCATTGCAAAAACAGTGAGCCAGACTTGGCGCTCCGCGTAGAGATCAACTCCACCGCGCGCAATTTCGGCAAGATCCAATCGGTAGATCATCGCGATTCCAAGACCATTTAGTAGATACGCCAGGGGCAGCATCAAACCGTCTGCACTTACCGCATGTTTACGCAATACGTAGTGAACAACCGCTGCGCCAATTGCCGGCGGTGCCCAATAGAACAGCATGTCCCAGCTCATCTTTTGAACTACCGCTAGTTGAACCTGGGCGAGCGCAAATGCCTGAATACCTGAGACCCAAAAGAGAAGAACTGCCTCAAAGTTTCTAGAGCGCGGAACGGCCTTTAGCAACATCGGAATTGCGCTGGTAAGCGAGACGTTACTCATTAACTGCCTCGCCTAGTTGCTGCACGATGCGCTCGGCATCCTCTAGTGACTCGGCGGAAATTGAGCGTTCAAGCAGAGTCTGCTGGAATGGAGATAACTCATCAAACATGATGTCGGTTACGCGATACGGCTTTGAAAAATTCAACGGCCCAAGTGATTCGCGAATACCTTGGAATATAGTTACTTGCCCTTGGTAGACGTCTACGTAGTAACGGGTTTGGGTGTACTGGTAAGCAACAAATCCCATTCCTGCCAATAGGCCTGCGACCAGTAGCCAGCTTGCAATTATTCGAACCGAACGCCAGCGAATCTTGCGTCTGGTCTCCAAGAGAATCTTGTTGAGAAGCTCTTCTGATTCCGGTGCGTACTGAGCAGGGTCTTCTGGAGTTTGCAGAAGTTCGAGCAAGCTTCTAGGCGAGAAGAGTCGAAGGATCTTGCCACCCTTGCGCTCCTCAATGACCACTTCATTTGCAGCAGATCCGACAAAGTGAGCGCTTGGCTCGAAGTCAACTTTGGTCGCTGGGCGGACGATGTCAATGATCACTACCGTTACATTGTCTGGAGCGCCGAATTCCAAAGCTTCGCCAACCAGCAACTCCGCAACCTCTTCGGTTGGAATCTTGGATGTGAGGATTCGATCCATGACATTTTCAGGGACTACCCCACTGAGGCCATCACTACACAGCAACCAGCGGTCTCCGGCCAGCGCATCGTGAACAGCGATGTCTAGTTCGGGTTCGCCGGAAACATCTCCGAGTACTCGCATTAGAACGCTGCGGCGAGGGTGAACCAATGCCTCTTCCGGCGTAATGCGACCCATGTCGACAAGCTTCTGGACGAAAGTGTGATCGTGGGTGATCTGGGTAACTTCGCCATCGCGAGCTCGGTAGATCCGGCTGTCTCCGATATGGGCACTAATTAGCTGAGTGCCATGCAGCAATAGCCCTGAGAAGGTTGTGCCCATGCCCTCAAGTTCTGGGTGCTCCTGCACGGTGGAAGAGAGCATGCCATTTGCTTCCAGCACACCATTCTTTAGAGACTCAATGGCTTCCTCGACCGATTCATATCGAGAGTCGGTCAGCGCAATACGCTGGGACGAAATTGCCGAAGCGATGTCTCCGCCAGCGTGGCCACCCATGCCATCGGCGACAAAGAAAAGCTGGTAACCGGCATAACCAGAGTCTTGGTTCGAGCTGCGGTGCTTACCGATATCGGAAGCCGCATAGGAGATCGTCTTGACTGCCAAAGACTCTTACCTCAACTCGAAAGTGGTTGTGCCAATACGAATTGTGGTGCCCTGTCGAATGGTGTTTGGCGTTAGGACCTTCTTGCCATCAACAAAAGTTCCATTTGTGGAGTTCAGGTCCTGCAGCACCCAGTCTTCGCCAACCAGAACCAACTTGGCATGCATGTTGGAGGCAAACTCATCTGAGATAACTAGGTCACAAGATGATGCTCGACCAATAAGAATTTCCTTCTTACCGGCAATATCAATGCTGGTCCCGGCAGTCCTGCC
>CAYOXP010000016.1:7054-13556 GCA_964407995.1 uncultured Aquiluna sp. | reverse complement strand
AGGTCTCGCTCGATCTCCTTCTCGAGATAGATGCGCCTTTCATCATCAAGCAGATCCCACTTATTGAACGCCAACACCAAAGCGCGACCAGAATCGAGTGCGAGCTGCACGATGCGGATGTCGGCCTCTGAAATCTCTTCCGTGACATCAAATAACACAACGGCAACCTCGGAACGCTCCAGCGCAGCTGCAGTCCTGAGTGATGCGTAAAAGTCTGCGCCTTCAACACGGTGCATCTTGCGACGAATACCTGCGGTGTCTACAAACCTCCAAATACGACCAGATATTTCAACCTGTTCGTCGATCGGGTCTCGGGTGGTTCCCGCCAAATCATTGACCACTGCGCGGTTCGTGCCTGTCGCCTTGTTTAGTAGTGATGACTTTCCAACGTTTGGGCGACCAATCAGTGCAACGCGTCTGGGTCCTGAGTACTCATCTGCCGCAACTGCCGACTTCTCGGGCAAAACCTTGAGGGCTGCGTCCAACAGGTCGGCCACTCCCCTGCCGTGAAGTGCAGAAACCGGTCTAGGCTCTCCAAGCCCTAGGTTCCACAGTGCATGTGCTTCTGGCTCAAGATGAGCGTCGTCAATCTTGTTTGCAACCAAAATCACAGGCTTACCAGAACCGCGCAGCATCTTCACCACGCGCTCATCTGAGGCAGTCGCGCCTACCAGGGCATCAACGACAAAGAGCACCGCATCCGAAAGCTCAACAGCGATCTCGGCCTGCTCTGCAACAGAGGCATCGATGCCGGCAACACCGTGCTCCCAACCGCCGGTGTCGACAAGTGTGAATTGCCTACCGTTCCACTCTGCCTTATATGAAACTCGGTCTCGGGTAATGCCAGGCTTGTCTTCAACAACTGCCTCACGACGCCCAAGAATTCGATTCACTAAGGCTGACTTGCCCACGTTTGGTCGACCGACGATCGCCAAAACCGGAGGAGCAGGTCGGTACCCGTCCTGATACTCCTCGTCCAGTTCTAGGTCTAAGAGGCCGTAGTCTTCCTCATCGAGCTCATACTCATTCAACTCATCGCGCAATACCTGCGCTTGAGCTGAGGCTAGTTCTGGGTCGAACTCATCAGCCATTTCGCACCGCCTCTACTAGCTTTAACACTTCTTGAACGCTCTGTTCAAAATCTAACTCACTGGTGTCAACCAGCACCACGCCATCGGCCGGCGTGAAAAACTCAACTACTTTTGAATCGGAGGCATCTCTTGCCTTCAGGTTTTCTGCGGATTCAGTAGCCTCCAGGCCACGACGCCTCAAACGAACGGCTTCGGTGGCCGTGAGCAAAATTCGAAGCTGAGCATCCGGTGCCACCACGGTAGTGATGTCCCTGCCTTCGACAACGATCCCTGACTCTTCGCACTTGGCAATTCGGTCTCTGGCATCCGCCTTTTGCGCTTCTCGCACTTCCAGGTTTCTGGCAATTTGGCTAACCGCCCCTGCTGCCTTTTCGGTACGAATTTCACTTGTTATATCGCTACCAGAGAGCGTCACCTGCTGACCAATTGGGGAAAGCGAGATGTGGTAGTCGAAACTCTCAATTAGCGCCTCAGCCGGGACGCCTTGATTGGCCAAAAAATGCAGGGCAAATGCTCGGTAGCCTGCCCCGGTGTCAAGATAGCCAAAACCGAGACGCTTGGCCACCTCACGCGAAACACTAGATTTGCCAGAACCTGCGGGGCCGTCAATGGCAATTACGAACTCAGCCATTACGCCAGCCGCCATCCATTTGCAATCAACTGCTCCGAAAGATGAGAAGCCACTTCGGGTAGCACCTGCATTTCTACTAGTCCAATTGGTGCACCGGGTGAATGCTCAAGGTTTATGTCCTCCAGGTTAACGCCAATCTCTCCGATGAAAGTGAGCAGCTGTGCCAAGGCTCCTGGGGCATCTTCAATCATTGCGGTTACCACCTGATATTGGGTGTGCTTGCCACCATGCTTTCCAGGGATTCTTGATACTCCCGCATTACCTGCAGTCAGTGCTCCGTGGATCTTGGCTAGCGATCCGGTGGCATCGATATCGGACACCGCCGCGGCCAAAGATCGAAGATCATCGCTTAGGTCATTCAAAAGTGGGGCTAGTGCGACCGCATTCTGCGAGATAATCTGCACCCACAAATCCGCATCACTCGCCGCAATTCTTGAGGTATCGCGAAGACCCTGGCCGGCCAGTGCAAGCTGATCTTCAGTTCCCGCACTTAGTCGAGCGGCTAGCAAACTCGATGCCAATTGAGGCAGGTGCGAAACCAACGCAACCGCACCGTCGTGCTCCTGGGCGGTTTGTTCAGTTGGAAGCGCGCCAACTCGAACTGCTAAATCTCGAATAATCGCTATACCCTGCTCCTGCAGGTCAGATGTTGCACAGATAACCCATGGGCGCGCAAAGAAAAGATCAGCCCTTGCTGCCCCAGGCCCACCTTTCTCGCGGCCTGCCATCGGGTGCGAACCGATGTAGCGGATTGCAGAATCGCCTGCAGCATTGGCCACCTCTTGGGCAATCTTTCCCTTGACTGAGGCAACGTCGGTAACGATGGCATTCGGATGCTTTTGCAGTTGGCTCACCACAACATCTGCGGTTAGGTCAGGGGGCACGCAAACAACAACTAGATCCGGCTCTGCGCCCGAATCGATTCCCGCACCGTATTCGATGGCTAGGCGCAGGTTTGCCTTGGATTGATCTTCCAGCTGCGCGGTGACCCCTTGCCTGGCCAGCGCAAGGCCGAGGCTAGTACCTAAAAGCCCAGCCCCTACTATTTTGATGTTCGGGTTATTCACTGCGCCAAATCTGTGCGGAGCGCGGCTGCACCGCGCAGGTAAACGTGCTTGATCTCGGAGCGAGACTTGTTGGTTTCAACGTGCATCATTAGGCGAATGACCTTTGGCATTGAACCGGCGACAGCCATCTCAACTGAGCACATCAACGGCACATCACCCAGTCCAAGCTCGCGTGCAGCCAGTGCTGGAAACTCACTTACTAAATCAGGGGTAGCAGTGAACCAAATTGAAATTAGATCGGCCGCATCCAACTGGTTTTCGTGCAGAACCTTCGTCACCAACTCTGCAGTTGACTTCAATAGATGAGAGCGCTCGTCTGTATCAAGCTGAATTGCTCCACGAATCGCTCGCACGGCCATTAGCGCCTCTTTCTAGTTGGTTCTTTTCCGGTTGCCGCCTGCATTAGCAGGCCAACCTCAAGTTTACTCAACTCACGGAACTGCCCGGGTTTTAGATTTCCAAGGCGAAGTGGTCCAAAACTTTTGCGCGTGAGTTCCAGAACCGGAAAACCGACCGCGTCGAGCATTCGACGAACAATTCGGTTCTTTCCTGAGTGCAAGACAATTTCAACGAGCGACGACTGTTCATTTTGATCGATTACTCGAGCCTTATCAGCTTTTTGTAATCCATCTTCCAACTTCACACCATCAAGAAGGCGCTGCATCTCAACCCTGGTGATCTTGCCGCGTACCTTTGCAACGTATAGCTTCTCAACCCCAAAGGACGGGTGGGCTAGCTGATTTGCCAGCTCACCATCGTTTGTCATCAGCAACAGACCAGTGGTGTCGACGTCTAGGCGACCAACGTTGTATACCCGGTCTAGCCCCATGAAGTAGTCCGATAGGCATGGTCTGCCATTCTCATCTGCCATGGTAGAAACCACACCTTTTGGTTTATGAAAGGCAAAGTAGACGCGATCAGGATCAAGCTGCACTGGCATGCCGTCAACCTGGACCTGATCAACCTCCGGGTCGATCCTGGTTCCAAGCTCCTTGCAGACCTTGCCGTTTACTTTGATTCGACCTTTTACAATCATCTCTTCAACGGCTCGCCGCGAAGCTACGCCGGCTGCGGCTAATACTTTTTGTAGGCGAACGCCTTCGGGCTCAGTCAATGTCATCCTGTCCAGGTAGGTATGGGCTAATCATTGGCAACTCTTCAATTGAGTTGATACCCAATACTTCAAGAAGCAATTCTGTGGTCCCGAACATCGCAGCACCGGTTTCGGAATCGGTATATAGCTCTGAGATCAGTCCTCGGGAGAGCAGCGTTCGAACAACGGAGTCCACATTAACTCCTCGAATCGAGGAAACCTGACCACGAGATACCGGTTGGCGATAGGCAATTACTGCGAGCGTCTCGAGCGCAGCCTGCGAAAGCTTTGCCGGGTTTTCATTTGCAACCAAAAGCTTCACGGCCCAATCGTGCTGTGGCCGGACATACAAACGCCAACCACCACCAACCTCACGAATTTCAAAACCTCTACCCAGACCATCATTAGCCTCGGCATACTCCTGCTGGAGTGCTTCAATCTCAGTCTTGACGGCTGCAATTGGCACCTCTAGAGCGCCTGCCAAGGTGACCAGAGTTAGCGGGGTTTCAGCGACGGTCAAGATCGCTTCAAGCGCCCCGCGCAAAGCGTAATCAGTCGGCATAGTCGGCTCCCAAAAGGCTTAGGTTATCCATTGCAAAGGTCTTATCTTCCCAGACCACCATAAAGTCGGAAAAAGGATCTTCCTGACTAAAACCAGCGGCCCCAATTCGATAGAGCTCCAAGATGCCCAAGAAGCGTGCAACCATCTCAGCGCGATCCTGGCAATCGGCAATCAGCTCACGGAAACTCAGGCGGCCCGCCTTTCGAAGCCTCTCAACCATGATTCTCGCCTGCTCGCGAATTGACACTTTAGGTGCATGCAGGTGAGTCAGACCAACACCGGGAATCTCCTTTGGCACAAAGGCCAATTGGGCGATTTTTGCAAAATCTTCAAGTGAGGTTTCCCAAACCAGCTCCGGTCGAAGATTCTTGAACTTCTCTTCAAGGCGCACTTCACGAGGAATGCGGGTTGACTCGATTTCAAGCGCTGTACCAAACCAACTGGCGATCTCCTTGAATGCTCGGTACTGCAGCAGCCTCGCAAACAGCAAGTCCCTCGCCTCCAGAAGAGCAACGTCCTCGGCGTCGACAACTTCTCCCTGCGGAAGTAACGATGCAATTTTGAGGTCAAGCAACGTTGCTGCAACCACCAAGAATTCAGATGCGCTCTCAATTCCAGCCTGCTCGTCAAGTTGCTTCACATAAGCAAGAAATTCATCGGTGACTCTGCTAAGTGCGACCGTGGTGATGTCCAGTTCATGCTTGCCAATTAGGCGAAGCAATAAATCAAATGGACCGTCAAAATTCTCTAGTTTGAGCTGAAAATCAATTTCCGACTCAAGCTGCACAGCCACGGCTCACCAGCTCCCTGGCCACCCTGCGGTAGGCCTCGGCGGCGTCTGAGCTGGGGGCAAACTGAGTAATTGGCTTGCGGGCAACAGTTGCGTCTGGGAACTTCACAGTTCTACCAATCGCTGTCTGGAACACCTTGCCATCGAATGCCTCTTGCAGGCGCTCAAGCACCTCACGAGAGTGCAGAGTTCGGCTGTCGTGCATGGTTGGGATCAAGCCGTCAAGCTGCAAGGTCGGGTTGGTGCGAGCCTTGACCTTGTCGATTGTCTGGACCAAAAGTGCAACACCTCGAAGTGCAAAGAACTCGGTGGCCATGGGAATCAAAACGCCATGCGCAGCAGTGAGAGCATTGACCGTCAGCAGACCCAAGCTTGGCTGGCAGTCAACAAAAATAACGTCGTACTCGTCTTTTACCTTGTTCAAGATTCCGTCGAGCACTCGCTCACGACCCATTTCTGTAACCAAGTTCATCTCAGCGGCAGAAAGGTCGATGTTGGCCGGGATGATGTCTAGATTCTCAAGACCGGTCTGCTGTATGGCCTCATGTGGGTCCATTGAAACATTCATCATCAGTTCGTAGATGGTTGGAGCATCTTGAAAATCTGGGGCTAGGTTCACCGATAGCGCGCCTTGCGGGTCGAAGTCGACAACCAAGACCTTGCGGCCGTATTCGGCAAGCGATGCGGCCAAGTTGATGGTGGTAGTGGTTTTACCCACACCGCCCTTTTGATTGCACATGGCAATGATGCGAGCTGGGCCGTGGCTCTTCAGCTTGCTAGGTACTGGGAATTCCTTCTTAGAAAGATTCACCTTTTTGCCTCCAGTTTTTTATCCCAATAGCCTACCGCCGCGCACGAGGGTGCGCGGACGCGTAGATCTCTCGCAGGGTATCCACAGTAACCATGGTGTAGATCTGCGTCGTTGCCACCGAAGCATGCCCCAGCAGCTCTTGAACAACGCGAACATCTGCCCCACCTTCAATCAAGTGGGTTGCGAAAGAGTGTCTCAGAGAGTGCGGTGAAACCGAAAGGTTGCAAACCTTCCCAGCGGTCTGGATTATTTCCCAAATGCTTTGCCTGGATAGCCTGGTCCCCCGCTGATTTACAAACAGTGCCGGAGTGCCTCCTCGTTGAACCAGAGTGGGCCGAACCCGAACCAAATAGGCCTCAACAGCGTTCGCCGCGTAACTTCCCACCGGAACAAGGCGTTCTTTTGACCCTTTTCCTCTAAGCCTGAGCCAGCCGCCCTCTGCGACCTCATCGACATC
>CAYOXP010000016.1:0-6954 GCA_964407995.1 uncultured Aquiluna sp. | reverse complement strand
AGGTACTTGTGATAGCCACGAACGCTGGCAAGAATTCTGGCGCTAGAGCTTGTTTTCATGCCGAGTCCATTGAGCAGAATTAGAAAATCATCTAATTGCACCTTGCCAATGGTCAGTTCAGACAGTTTGTTCTTGTCCAAAAAATCCAGATACTTCTCTAAATCTGAACGATAGGCAGCGATGGTGTTCTTACTCAGCCCTCGCTCAACAGTGAGATGCCGCAGGTAGGAATCGAGCGGCCGCAACTTCTCTTACTCCTCGTCGAACAGCTTCTGCTGCTTTTGGCGCTCCAGAGCCGCCTGAATCAAACCATGGAACAGCGGGTTTGGCTTGGTAGGCCTTGACTTGAACTCAGGATGTGCCTGGGTCGAAACATAGTAAGGGTGAACCTCTTTTGGCAGCTCAACGTACTCAACAAGATGACCGTCTGGTGAGGTGCCGGAGAACACCAAACCAGCGTCAGCAATCTGCTGGCGGTAGTTGTTATTGACTTCGTAGCGGTGGCGGTGGCGTTCGGTTGCTGAAGTCGAACCGTAGACGCTAGCCACCTGGGAACCGGGCAATAGAGCTGCTTCGTAAAGACCAAGACGCATGGTCCCGCCCATATCTCCAGCTGCCAAAACATCCACCTGCTCAGCCATGGTTGCGATAACCGGGTGCTTTGCTCCCGGCTCGAACTCAGAAGATGTAGCGCCTTCAATACCAGCCTTGTTTCGGGCATACTCGATGACCATGCACTGGAGGCCTAAACATAGACCAAGAGTTGGGATCTGATTCTCTCTAGCAAAGCGCAAGGCGCCCAACTTGCCTTCGATGCCTCGAATTCCAAAGCCACCGGGGACACACATTGCGTCGATATCTGAAAGGTTTTCGCGAGCTCCGGTTTCTGTTTCACAGTCATCAGACTTGATCCAACGAATGTTCACCTTGGTGCTCTCGGCAAAGCCACCAGCGCGAAGCGCCTCTGTGACGGAAAGATAGGCATCTGGGAGGTCAATGTACTTACCGACCAAGCCAATGGTTACCTCGTGCTTTGGTTCGTGAACCGCATCCAGCACTGGCTGCCAGTGTGACCAATCGACCTCACCAGCCTCAAGCCCTAACTTGCGAATGATGTAGCTGTCTAGGCCCTCGTTGTTCAACACTCGAGGAATGTCATAAATAGATGAGGCGTCAGCCGCCGTTACCACGGCCTCGCGATCGACGTCACACATCGAAGCAATCTTGTTCTTGATGCCATCTGGCAGGTCACGGTCAGAACGGCAAACAATTGCGTCAGGCTGAATGCCAAGCGAGCGAAGCATTGCGACCGAGTGCTGAGTTGGCTTGGTCTTGAGCTCACCCGAAGGCTTTAGGTACGGCACCAATGTGACGTGAACGAAGAAAACATTGTCACGACCAACATCCTGACGAACCTGGCGAGCAGCTTCCATGAATGGCTGCGACTCAATGTCGCCAACAGTGCCACCAATTTCAGTGATGATCACATCTGGGATTGGCTCCTGGGTTGCCTGAAGGCGCATTCTTCGCTTCAACTCATCTGTGATGTGGGGAATAACCTGAACGGTGTCACCCAAGTATTCGCCTCGACGTTCTTTAGCAATCACTGTCGAGTAAGCCTGCCCGGTAGTCACGTTTGCAGCCGCATCAAGGTTGATGTCCAAGAAGCGCTCGTAGTGGCCGATGTCTAGATCCGTCTCAGCGCCATCGTCGGTGACAAAAACCTCACCGTGCTGGAACGGGTTCATAGTGCCTGGGTCAACGTTTAGGTACGGGTCGAGCTTCTGCATAACGACCTTGAGACCACGTGCTCGAAGCAGATTTCCCAAAGATGCGGCGGTCAAACCTTTACCTAAAGAGGACGCAACACCGCCGGTGACAAAGATATGTGAGGGATTTCCAGAGCTTCTAGCCATGGAACTCCAATCTATCAGCCGGCCAAGAGTTATTTACCTCTCAACACGATATTGGCTATGCCAAATTTAATAGTTCCTCGGCGTGAGCAAGTGCCACCTCGGAATCAGGATTGCCCGAAAGCATTCGAGCCAATTCGACTTTGCGCTCATCGCGGCTTAGGACTTTGACCGAGGATGTGGTCACCTCACCTGAAGAATCTTTGGAGACCTGAATTTGATGATTGGCAAAAGCTGCCACCTGCGGCAAGTGCGTGACCACCACAACCTGAGTACGCTCGCTCAGTTTCTTGAGGCGCTTACCAAGTTCGAGAGCAGCCTGCCCTCCAACGCCGGCGTCCACCTCATCAAAAATCATTGTTGGCAAGGGCTTGGAGGCAACCAGCACCAGCTCGATTGCAAGCATAATTCTGGAAAGCTCTCCCCCGGATGCCCCCTTTGCTATCGGCCTGGGCTCACTGCCGGCACTAGAAAGCATGAACTCGATCCGATCGATGCCGCTAGCCTCAAAATCCGAAAGCTCGGTAACTGAGATCGAAAATCGGGTTCCCGACATCGCTAGCTGCTGAAGCTCGTTGCTTACTTCTCCAACAAGTTTTTCCGCAGCTTCTTTTCTAGCTTGAGTTAGCACTCTGGCCGCATGGGCAAGTTGGGATTCCAAGGCTGCCAGCTGCATTTCGAGCTTCTCTAGTTGCTCATCCGAGCTATCGAGGTCAAGCAGCTCGCCTTGAACAGCTGGCAATGATTCGAGCAGCTCATCAATCGATTTCCCGTATTTCCGTTCAAGCTGCACCATCGCGGCCTTTCTGGAATGCAAGGACTCGAGCTGCCCAGGGTCAGCTTCCAAGTCGATCAAGAAAGAAGCAAGATCAGCAGAAACATCTGATGCCAACGCACTCGCTTCTTTGAGCCTGAACCCCAAGCTAGCTAATTGCGAATCATTGCTGTGCTCAAGGGATTTGATTGCAACCGACAAGAGCTGTAAGCCAGCTGGTTGATCCTCCGAGGTCAGTGCCTCATGTGCCAAACTTGCCGCCTGCTGCAGGTGCTCCACGTTGCTCAAGCGATTTATCTTTTCGTCAATCTCACCCAATTCACCAAGTCGGGCATCAAGCTTCTCCAATTGCGAAATTAGCTCTTTGAGCTCTGAGATTCTTGCCTGGTCTTGCCCGGCAGAATTACGCTGGCGATCCAATCTGGCGGATAGTTCTTTGAACGAAAGGTATGTTGCTCTATAGGCGGCGATGGCATTAGCGACCGCCTGTCCGCCAAACTCATCCAATGCTTCGCGCTGCGCTGAAAGCGATTTGAGTCGCAGCTGATCCGATTGCCCATGCACCGTCACAAGTTGCTCCGAAATCTCAGCCAGAGTCCCCGCGGGCACCTGGACTCCGCCCAGTGCAGCACGGGATCGACCATCCGAGGTAACCGAGCGATTCACCAACAGAATTGAATCTTCGACAACGGCTCCCGTTTCTGAAATTCGCTTTTCGAGATCGGCATCTGAAATTAGCCATGAACCTTCAACTAGCAACGAGGCCTGGCCTGTCCGCACAGTGGAAGAGTCGGCCCTGCCCCCAAGAAGTAGATTTAGCGCATTTAACACCATGGTTTTTCCTGCGCCAGTCTCGCCGGTGAGGGCTGTAAACCCGGGAGCCAGAGTCAGCTGGGCTGACTCAATAACCCCAAGGTTTCTGATACCAATTGACTCAATCACTTGTTGAGGTCAGGCCCTCTCCAACCGGTAACCGGTAGTGAGAATTTCTTTACCAAGCGATCTGAAAACGGCTCGTTACTCAAAACCACCATCGGCACAGACTTTTTCGATTGACGAACTTCAACTCTCGCCCCAGGACCTAGGTCAAAAGTTCTCCGCCCATCGCACCACAACACTCCGGTTCCGCTGGATCGACGTAGTACCTCGATAGCCAATTCCGTTTTAGTGCCAACCACAAGTGGCCTAGCGAACAGCGCGTGGGCGCTGAGGGGAATCATGACCATGGCTTCGACATTGGGCCAGACCACGGGTCCCCCGGCACTAAATGCATAGGCTGTTGAGCCTGTTGGGGTTGATACCAAAACACCATCACACCCAAAGGACGACACGGGCCTGGAGTCAACTTCGATTACCACTTCGAGCATTCGCTCGCGGGCACTCTTTTCAACGGTCACTTCATTCAAGGCCCAACTGGAGAAAACTTGCTTGCCGTCTTCGGTAACTAACACCTCCAAGGCAAGGCGATCTTTCACCTCGTAGTTACCCGAAATCACCGCATCGAGTGCGGCATTCAAATTACCAGCCTCGGCCTCGGCCATAAATCCCACGTGCCCAGCGTTGATGCCGAGGATTGGAGAGCGTTGCTCCCGCAATAATTCGGCTGCCCGCAGAATACTTCCGTCGCCACCAATTACGATGCCCAGTTCAACCGGCTGGACGTCAAATACTTCTATTTCTGAATCGAAACTCAGACCCAGCTTTGAAATCTCATCGAGCTGGTACTGCTCCATCGCAACTGCAAAATCATGAGAAAGTAGGTAGCGAGCAGCGCTCAACGTGAGCTCTGCCTTTTCTTTAGTTTGAGCTCCACCTACAAGCAAGACCTGACGGGTCATTTCTCCCTCTTGGCTAAAAGTGCGATTTCCTCAGACCATTGTTGCCGATTATCCTCGCCGTTTGGGGTTATCCACAATAAGTATTCGGTATTGCCGTGAGTTCCTTTGATGCTTGACTGCGCAAGCCCCGCAATCTGATACTTCAAATGGCAGGCTGCATCAACCACTTGCTCGATCGCTCTGCGTCGCTCTCGCCAGTCGGTGACAATTCCAGAGGCATTCAATGAGTGTTTACCCACCTCAAACTGAGGCTTGATCAATAGCACCATCGGTGCATTCGGAGCCAAAGCTACAAGCTGGTCGAGAACCAACGTCAACGAGATAAAACTCAGGTCGGCAACAACTAGCTTGAAATCAAATTCTTGACCCGAGAGTTCGAGAAGCTTCTCGGGGGTAAGGTCTCGGAGGTTGCACCCCTCCAGCGAAACAACTTTGGAATTTGAGCGAAGCTCAGGGACAAGTTGGTCATGACCAACATCTACCGCAACAACGCCTTCGGCTCCGGTCTCCAAAAGCACCTGGGTGAATCCTCCGGTTGAAGCGCCCGCATCTAGGCACCAACCTGAAGGGGTTATGCCAAATGCAGCCAAGGCATCGGCCAGCTTTTGCCCAGCTCGCGAAACGAAGTCTGGGCCTTGTGTTAACTCCAGCTTGTCGTCTAGGGAGATTTTTTGCGCGGGCTTGGTGGCTGGTTTTCCATTAACCAAAATTCGATCCTGAGCAATAAGCGATGCAGCATGGGATCTAGAGCGTGCGAGCGATCTGATCACAAGCTCGATATCAAGTCTTTCGGCCACTAGGAAACGAGCTTTTCCAGCTCTGCGATCACCTGGTTTAGGCGTTCGATTTGCTCTGGAACCTCTAGTTCCTCAATGCCTTCAAGTAGCTGTTCGATATCCATACTTTGGTCCTATTCGTAAAGCGCAGGCTCAACATCTAAGCCATAAATCGGAACTGGTGAGTTCCAGATTAGCTGGGTTGCGCACCTCAGCGCTTCCAGTGACCCGGCATCGCCCTTGGTTACTCGAACATTGGTGACCAATTTCTCAACCTCTACTTTGCCGAGCTTCATGCCGTGCCTTGATGGTTTCGGAGACTCGTATTCTTCAAACAGGGATCGCATGTCTTCAAGGATGTAGGTTGGCCTGTCTTCAACTTTCGCCGCCAGCAATTCTTTTCTGGTTGCAACCCCAGTCATCACGCATGCGCTATCGATCCCAAAACCGACGGCACCTCTGATGTCGGTATCTAGTCGATCGCCAATCATAAGTGGACGCGAAACAGCGAGCTGATCAACAGCAGACTCAAAAATTGGCCTGAAGGGTTTGCCTGCAAAATCAGGAAGTATTCCAACTGCAGTATGAACTGCCGAAACTAGGGTCCCGTTACCAGGTGCAATTCCGCCTTCGCGTGGAATAGTCCAGTCCTGATTGGTAGCCAGCCATATGGCGCCTGACTGAATCGCATAGGCAGCCTCGGCCAAATGCTTCCAACCCACATCCGGGCTAAAACCTTGAATCACGGCAACGGGCTCAGCAGCAGCCTCGGAAACAACCTCGAAGCCCATTGCCTCAACTTCACTAGAAAGCCCATCGCCGCCAACCACTAGCACTTTAGATCCAGCTGGAATGCGCTCGGCAAGCATCTTCGCCGCGGCTCTCGCGGAGCCGACAACCTTATCTGCGGTCACGTTCAATCCGAAACGAGAGAGCTGTTCGGCAATGACTTCTGGTCTGCGGGAGGCGTTATTTGTTACATAGCCAATCTTGAAACCCTCGGCCTCAGCGCGATTAATGCTCTCAATTGCATGATCAACCGCCTTGTTTCCTAGATAAACAACTCCATCAAGGTCAAGTAGAAGTGAGTCATAGGCATCAATCAGCCTGGCCACGGTTTCCTCTTGGCTTGTAGTCGCGACCACTGGACTTTGGACGATCTGAGTATCGACGCTCACCGCGAGGTTTGTCGTCAGATCGATCGTAGTTGCGACGAGGTCTTGAATCGGAACCAGAGTCTCCCTCGCGACGCGGCTTGTATTCGCCTTCGCGCGCAGGTCTACTATCTGAATTGCGACGCGGTGCATAGCCACCTTCACGTCGTGGTCTAAATTCACCATTACGCCTAGGTCTTGATTCAGTCGATGAATCACCATCACGTCTTGGGCGGTACTCCCCCTCGGTTCGCGGCTTATAGCCGCCATCCCTACGAGAACGTTCGCCATCATTGTCACGACGTGGCTTGAAATCACCATCACGACGTGGTCTGTCGCTGAATTCACGACGTGGACGCTCTTCGCCATCCCGACGAGGTCGGTCTCCGAAGTCACGTCGAGGTCTGTCAGAGTAATCGCGACGCGGTCTCTCGTCTCCTTCGCGACGTGGACGCTCTTCGCCATCCCGACGAGGTCGGTCTCCGAAGTCACGTCGAG
>CAYOXP010000015.1:0-14289 GCA_964407995.1 uncultured Aquiluna sp. | reverse complement strand
AAGGCCGCCGAGTTGGCAAACAAGTAGGGGTTAGACAAATGGCTATCTATCTAGACAAGAACTCCAAGATCATCGTCCAGGGCATGACCGGTGCCGAGGGAATGAAGCACACCACTCGCATGCTTGCTGGTGGCTCAAACATCGTTGGTGGTGTAAACCCCCGCAAGGCCGGAGAGTCAGTTGACGTTGCGGGCAAGTCGCTACCGGTATTCGGTAGCGTCAAGGAAGCAATGGCTGCAACTGGTGCCAACGTTTCCGTCATCTTCGTGCCACCTGCCTTCGCTAAGGCAGCGATCATCGAGGCGATTGACGCCGAGATCCCATTAGCTGTTGCAATTACCGAGGGCATCCCGGTTCACGACTCTGCAGAGGCTTGGGCATACAACGTTGAGAAGGGTAAGAAGACTCGTCTGATTGGCCCAAACTGCCCAGGCATCATCTCTCCTGAGCAGTCAAACGCGGGTATTACTCCATGGAACATCTCGGGCAAGGGCCCAATCGGATTGGTATCCAAGTCCGGAACCCTTACTTACCAGATGATGTTCGAGCTTCGTGACATCGGTTTCTCAACCGCGATCGGTATTGGTGGAGACCCAGTTATCGGAACCACTCACATCGATGCTCTTGAGGCTTTCCAGAATGACCCTGAGACCAAGGCAATCGTTCTAATTGGCGAGATTGGTGGCGACTCTGAGGAGAAGGCTGCTGACTACATCTCTAAGAACGTAACCAAGCCTGTTGTTGCCTACGTTGCGGGATTCACTGCTCCAGAGGGTAAGACCATGGGTCACGCAGGTGCAATTGTTTCTGGTTCTGCCGGCACTGCTCAGGCAAAGAAGGAAGCTTTCGAGGCTGTTGGCGTGAAGGTGGGTAAGACTCCTTCTGAGACTGCCGCCTTGATGCGCGAGATCATCGCCAAGCTCTAAAGGTGAACCGGGGGCTAAGCTTCGCAATTGCAGCGCTTCAGGCGCTGATTATTGCTGCCACCACAATTGGACTGATCATTGCACCACTCACGCTTGCGTGGTTTATCGAGGGTGATGGTTCGGTTGATTACATGGTTGCATTCAGAGTTGCCGGCTATACCTTTCTGCTCGCTTGTGGTGTCCCACTTCAGTTCAATGCTGGTGAAATCATCGGCATTGAATTCCCGGCATTCGCAATAGCCGGCCTGCCTCTAGGCATTACTTTGCTGATTGCACTGCTAACTATTCGAGTCGGTCACAGGCTTTCCGCAGCCAGTTCACTCTGGCCAGCCTGGCTTGGTGGAGCCGCAGCGTTCGGAGCAATTGGCCTCTCAGTTTCGATGTTCGCCATCAATGAAGCGGTGGTGGTTGCCGAATGGGCGCCGGCAATAGCGCCTGCAATGTTCTTCGGGTCGCTGCTTTTTATCTCCTCAGTCTGGGGCAAGCGCTTTGAGCTTTTTGAAGGGTCAAATCCTCCTGAAGCACCAGAGCGAATCTGGGTTAGAAATGCAGTTCTTGGAATCAAGAACCGACTCCACTGGTCAATCTCGACAGTGCTATCGCCAGCCACCAGGGTTGGCCTTGCCGTGGTATCGGCATTGGTGCTGGTGAGCTCCTCGATGATCGGCCTAGCCCTAGGTTTTGGCTGGATTGAGGTTGCAAGGCTCTACGAGGGTATGCATGTGTCGATTCTCGGTGGTGTGATGCTGACTATTGGACAACTGGCGATTTTGCCAAATTTGATCGTCTGGGGCATGAGCTGGATCGCAGGACCGGGCTTCGCAATTGGAACAGGCTCGTCGGTAACCGCATTGGGTACCCAGCTCGGACCGATGCCGGCCTTTCCAGTTTTTGTAGCAATCCCAACCGGTGGTTATGACCGAGGCATCATTTTTATTCTTATCCCGGTGTTGGTCGCATTTGTTGGGACCGTATTGGTTCGTAGATTTACCGACGAAATGCGTTGGGAATATGCAACCAGATTCTCAGCCTCCTTGGCCTTTGCATTCACTGCTGCAGCAATTGCGGCTGTTGCAGGGTTTCTCTTGGCGCTTGTCGCCTCAGGGAGTTTTGGGCCAGGGCGATTTCAAGAGGTTGGTATCGAACCAATTTGGTTAGCACTTGCCCTGTTTGTGGAAGTTTTGATTCCTTCGTTTGTGGCGGGATTGGTGACCATAAAGCCATACACCGATGCATCTCAGAGGCGAAAGTAGGATTTGGAAATGCTCTCGATAGTGGTTTTGATTTCTGGCTCTGGCTCAAATTTGCGGGCTCTTTTAGAAGCCTGCGACAACCCACTGTTTCCTGCGCGCATTCTGGCAGTCGGCGCTGACAACCCGGCTCCAGGCCTAGATCACGCAGAGCAGTTCGGAGTTCCAACCTTTGTTGTTGAACCATCCCGTTTTGAGTCTCGTGAAGCATGGGCAGAAGTGCTTCTGAAGAACATTGAATTCCAAAAACCAGATGTGGTCGTGCTGGCCGGATTCATGAAGATTCTTCCGCCGGCATTCGTTGCAGCACTGTCGCCAAGACTTATAAACATGCACCCGTCACTCCTGCCAGATTTTCCAGGTGCTCACGCAGTTCGCGATGCTCTCGCTGCTGGCGCGACAAAGACCGGCACTACTGTGCATCTTGTTGACGCAGGTGTTGATACTGGGCCGGTGATTCGCCAAAGCGAAATCGCCATCGCGCCTGGAATCAGCGAGTCCGACCTACATGAACAAATCAAGGTTCTAGAGCGCGAACAAATTGTTGAAGTGATTAGAGACATAGCAGAGGGTCGTTTAGACCTTCAGAAAGTTGGAAGCTAGTGGCATCGGCTAGAAACTCAAACGAATACACCCACCGCGATAAAGTTCAGGTACGCAGAGCACTAATCTCGGTATCCGACAAGACTGGCTTGATTGATCTAGCCAAGGCTTTGGTGACTCAGGGTGTTCAGCTGATTTCAACCGGTTCAACCGCTAAGCAAATTGCTGAGGCCGGCATGCCTGTCACCGAGGTGTCGCAGGTCACTGGCTTTCCAGAGTCGCTCGATGGCCGAGTGAAGACCCTTCACCCAAAAATTCACGGCGGCATTCTTGCCGATTTGAGACTGCAGGACCATAAGCGTGAGTTGCAGGAGCTCGAAATAGAAGCATTCGAGTTGGTAGTGGTGAACCTATACCCTTTCGTGCAGACAGTTGCCGCTGGGGCTAAAGGTGATGAGGCGGTCGAGCAAATCGACATCGGTGGCCCAGCAATGGTTCGAGCAGCTGCCAAGAACCATGCCAACGTTGCAATTGTTGTCAACCCAGGTCACTACGGCAAAGTCATCGAGGCGATTAATGCCGGTGGCACCGATCTAAGTCTTCGCCGCGAACTAGCTCAAGCTGCCTTCACTCACACAGCACAATACGATGCCGCGGTGGCAGGTTGGCTCGCTAGTGAGTATTCAGCTAACACTGGGGATGAAGGTCGCAACGCTGATTTCGACCAGAAATTTGCAGCTAGTTACGAACTGGCATCAGTTCTTCGCTACGGCGAGAACTCCCACCAGGCTGCCGCGTTATATCGCGAGCAAGGCGCAGTTCCAGGTATCGCTCAGGCTAAGCAGTTGGGCGGCAAGGAGATGTCATACAACAACTATGTTGATGTCGATGCGGCACTTCGCGCTGCTTTTGACTTCAACGAACCTGCGGTTGCAATCATCAAGCATGCAAACCCGTGCGGCATTGCGGTCGGTAGTGAAGCCAGTGCCGACCCAATTGCAGATGCTCACGCCAAGGCTCATGAAACAGACCCAGTTTCGGCATTTGGTGGCGTAATTGCCGCCAACCGAAAGGTCACTGCCAAGATGGCTGAACAAGTTGCCGAGATCTTTACCGAGGTCATTGCGGCGCCTGCTTTCGACATTGATGCCCTGGCAATTCTCAGCAAAAAGAAGAATTTGCGAATTCTTGAACTGGCAGGTGGCTACACCCGACCAGCCAAGGAAATTCGTCAGATATCTGGTGGCGCCTTGATTCAAGAATCTGATGGCTTTGAGGCCCTGGATGTCAAAAACTGGACCCTGGTTACCGGCACCCCGGCCAGCAAAGAGGTGCTGGCCGACCTTGAGTTCGCATGGCGTGCATGCCGAGCCGTGAAGTCAAACGCCATTTTGTTAGCGAAAAACAATGCAGCGGTGGGTATCGGAATGGGTCAAGTAAATCGTCTCGACTCTTGCCGCCTTGCGGTATCTCGCGCGGGCGAAAGAGTCTCGGGTTCTGTTGCTGCATCGGACGCCTTCTTCCCATTTGCCGATGGATTGCAGGTGTTGATTGATGCAGGTGTGACCGCTGTGGTTCAACCAGGTGGAAGTGTTCGAGACGAAGAAGTGATTGCCGCGGCCACCGAAGCTGGGGTAACCATGTACTTCACCGGTGAGCGTCACTTCTTCCACTAAGCACAATTGGTATTCTGAAGGGCTGCCCTAAAGGTGGCGGAAGTGATGAATGTCTGAATCTTTGAGCACTGCAAAAACGCTTTGGCGATTAGTTCCATTCGCAAAAAAGGCCTTACCCAGAATTTTCCTCGGGATTGTTGCCGCTATTGGGACTTATGTTTTCGCATTGAGCATCCCGCAGTTTTTACAAAATCTGGTTAACTCACTGGTCTCCGGTGGAGTTGATGCGCTGTTGCCAGCGGTTGGTTTGATTTTGCTGTTGGGCGTTGCCGAAGCAATTTTTGTTCTACTTAGGCGCTGGTTGGTCCTAACCCCTGGAACTCACGTCGAAGCCTTGATGCGCAATACCCTTTATGCAAAATTACAAGACTTGCCAGTTGCGTTTCACGATCGCTGGCCATCAGGCCAGTTGCTGTCGAGAGCAATTTCCGATCTCCATCTCATAAGGCGTTGGCTAAGTTTCGGGTTGGTGCTTTTTATTGCCAACCTCACGGCAATGATCGGTGGGTTGGCGGTGCTGTTCACCTTCAACATTTGGCTCGGTGCAATTTATCTCATTGCATCATTGCCAATCTGGCTAGTGGGATTCCGATTCGAAACGATCTATGGCCAGGTCGCAAGGCTTTCTCAGGATCAGTCCGGCGACCTTGCAACCCGGGTGGAGCAGGCGGTGCATGGTGTTCGAGTTCTCAAGGCTTTTGGTCGAGGACCCTTCGCTGCAAAACAGTTTTCAGATCAGGCACTGGAGCTCAAAGGCACTGAACTTCGAAAAGCCAAAGCAGTGGCGAATATCTGGCGGTACTTAATCCTGCTGCCTGAACTTGCCCTGGGAGCTTCGCTATTTGTTGGTGTTTGGCTTATCGCGCAAGGCGAGATTTCGGTTGGAACTCTGGTGGCTTTTGTCGCCACTGCGATGGTTATTCGGTGGCCAACTGAGTCACTCGGATTCTTGCTGGGTATGACCCTCGAGGCCAAGACGGCAGTAACAAGGTTCTTTGAGGTAATTGATGAGCCTTCCCGGATAGTTGACCCCGAATCCCCAAAGACTATTTCTAACCCAACCGGTGCCTTGGAGTTTAGGGACGTCACGTTCCGCTACCCAGATGCGGCACCTGAGAGCAAGCCTCTAATTTCAGGGCTGAGCCTGAGATTGGAGCCGGGTCAATCGGTCGCGCTAATTGGCCTAACTGGCTGCGGCAAGACAACCCTGACGGCTCTGTCTACAAGGCTTTACGAGGTCGACTCTGGCTCAATTGAAATCGACGGTGTCGATATCAGGGATCTCACCAGATCCGAGCTTCGAACTCACATAGCCATGGCTTTTGAAGACGCAACACTATTCAGTTCATCGGTTCGAGAAAACGTCTTGCTTGGCAATCCAGATGCCAACCAAGAAGATTTGAAGCAAGCTCTTGAAATAGCTCAAGCGCAATTTGCTTATGACCTGCCGGATGGGCTTGAGACCAGAATTGGTGAAGAGGGACTTTCTCTTTCCGGTGGCCAGCGGCAACGTCTTGCATTAGCCAGGGCCGTGGCTGCCAAGCCACGGATATTGGTACTCGATGATCCACTATCCGCACTCGACGTTGATACGGAGGCGATGGTTGAGGATGCCCTTCGACACGTCTTGGTTACTACGACTGCCCTGATCGTTGCACACAGGCCTTCGACGGTGATGCTCGCAGACAAGGTTGCCTTGATGCAAGATGGCAAAATCACTGCCTTCGGCACTCACTCGGAGCTGCTCAAAACATCAGAGCACTACAGATTTGTAATCAGCTCCCTAGATGCCGCCGAAAAAGCTAGGGAGGTGAACCTATGAGCATGCAAGGCACCCATGGTGAAGATCGCACCGATCTATCCAAAGAGGAATCAAGGTTTGTAAGAGCAAGATCTCGCAGGCTGCTTGGCTCGCTCCTAAAGCCGCTCCGCAAGCGAATTTCGGGCGCCGTGGCACTGATTTTGGTGTCAACCGCACTCAGGGTTTCTGGCCCAGCCCTTATCGCACTCGGTATTGATGGAGCCCTACCCAAGGCGATGGTTGGTGACTTTACGCCAATTGCAATGACCGTGTTCATTTATCTCTCGGCCGCACTATTGACCGCAGGTCTCACCTATTACTTCTTGATGGTTACGGCACGAATATCGCAGACAATGCTGTTTGAGCTTCGTAATCGGATGTTTGTGCACACCCAGAAACTCTCGGTTGAATTTCACGAACGCTATACGGCAGGGCGTGTGATTGCTAGGCAAACGTCTGACCTTGACTCAATTGGCGAGCTCCTTGCAGGGGGCTTGAACGAGCTGGTTGTGGGTGGCATGTTCATGATCTTTACTGCAGGCGCTCTGTTCTTGATTGATCCAACGAGCTTCTTCGTGCTCCTTGCCGCATTGATTCCACTTGCGATTCTCACCCGTTGGTTCCAGGTGAGGACGGTGCAGGGTTACAGAAAGCAGCGCGTCGCTTCCTCAAGCATGATTCAGTATTTCGTAGAGACCATGACCGGCATTCGCGCTGTGAAGGCGTTCCGCAAAGAGAAGCCAAACGAGAAACACTTCGGTGGCTTGGTTGAGGACTACCGTGGCCATAACGCTCACCTAATCCAGCTCTTCGGTATTTACGATCCAGGCCTTATTTTGATTGGCAACATCACGGTTGCCGCAGTCCTGCTTACCGGCGGCTTCCGAGTTCTGGATGGCAGTCTTGGTATCGGTGTTTTGACAGCGGCAATCCTGTACGCCCGTCGATTCTTCGATCCGATGGAAGAAATTGCCATCTTCTATAACTCCTACCAATCTGCCGCCTCAGCCTTGGAGAAGATCTCTGGCGTATTAGAAGAAGAGCCAACGGTTCCAGAACCTGAACAGCCAACCGATATCAAAGATGCAAAAGGCAAGGTGGATTTCAAAGAAGTCGAATTCCATTACTCCAACGGTAAGACGGTCCTGCAGCCATTTTCGCTGTCAATCCCTAGCGGCCAGACCATCGCACTTGTGGGAACAACTGGTGCTGGAAAATCCACGCTGGCAAAGCTCATTTCAAGGTTCTATGACCCAACGGCTGGTTCTGTGGAGCTGGATGGCGTAAATCTGCGCAATATTTCAAATGCTGATCTTCGTCGAGAGATCGTGATGGTTACCCAAGAGGCTTATCTATTCTCGGGTTCTGTGGCGGAAAACATTGAGCTTGGCCGGCCAGGTGCGACCCTTGATGAAATTATGGAGGCAGCCAAGGCGGTCGGTGCACACGAATTCATTCTTGGTCTACCAAATGGTTACGACACCGATGTGAATAAACGCGGTGGGCGCGTCTCGGCTGGTCAGCGTCAGCTGATTTCTTTTGCTAGAGCATTCCTGGCCAACCCTGCCGTCTTGATTCTGGATGAGGCAACCAGTTCGTTAGATATTCCATCCGAAAGAATGGTGCAACAGGGTCTAAAGACTTTGCTGAAAGGGAGGACAGCCGTGATCATTGCCCACCGTCTCTCTACAGTCTCAATCGCCGATCGGGTGTTAGTCATGGAGCACGGTTCGATCATCGAAGATGGTTCACCAGAGCAGCTTTCTAATTCCGGAGGAAAGTTCTCAGCCCTCTATAAGGCTTGGCGCGATTCGCTAGTTTGAACCTTCTGTAACCAGTAGGGCAATTGCACTTTTTGGCGCTAATGTGGTTTTTAGCGCCCCTCCGGTGATGGTGTAAGTGCCTCCATCAATCAGGTCTACATACTCACCATCTGGCAGTGTGGTTTGAACCTCGATAGCCATTTCTTTTCGTTCAAAGACGTTGGTTATGAAGTAGCCCTTGCCCTCTCGAGCAAAACCGTAAACTCCACGCTCGCGATATTTCTCGGTGATTGCAGCACCCTCAACCTGGTCGCGGAACTTGATCATGTTTAGGGTTGACTGCCAACGGTGTTGACAGATCCACTCATAGTTAGCATAAGCATCTTTGGGGCTGGTGCTTGCCTCTGAACAATCGGCAGCAACCACGCCGTCGACCAATTCATTTGGGCCGGCGTCATAGCTCTCGAATGCGTAGGAGGAGTAAAGCATAGGTTGGCCAAAGTCCTCGGCGAGCATCATCGCGGTTGCCAGTTCGAAGTCGCGAGCGTTCTTGTAACTGAGGGTCTGCCCATTGCGCTCGGTATCGTGGTTCGACACGAAAGAGATGCTCTGATTGCTCGGCGTAAAGTCCTTGAATCTAATCGCACTAGCCGCAGGCGTGATGACCTCAGATTTGAAGTAAGACTTCATGTTTCTTGCGTAGTCAAATTCGAAAACGTCGCCTGAATTCAAATACTGCGAGGGTCGAATTGGCTCGCCGCCTCCGGCATAAACCTCTTGCATGATTTTCGTGCCCTCGGGCAATTGGTCAATGATTGCCTGTAGTTCTGGTTGATAGATGTGCTTGGCGGCATCGATTCGAAAGCCCATGACACCAAGTGAGAGCAGGTCTTGCAGGTAGGCAACGATATTGGCCGATACCTTCTCTGATTTTTGATTTAGATCGCTTAGCCCCAGAAGTTCGCAGGTCTGCACCTGCATTACATCTTTATAGTTTTCGATCTGATCATTCGGGGTTAGGTTGCAGTTGTGAAAGTCGTCCCTGGTGTAGAGGCCGGGATATTCGTACTTAGTGAACTTGGATCCGGCATAGCCAGTTCCCGACTCAACTCCAGCCATGTGGTTAATAACGGCATCAGCGATGATCCCAACACCGTTTTCCTTGCAGGTGCTCACCATGTTGGCAAATTGGTCACGATTGCCCAAACGTGTTTCTAGCTGGTAGCTCACAGGCTGGTAGACCGTCCACCACTGCGCGCCTGAGATGTGTTCCTGCGGCGGAGAGGTTAGCACCCAGTCAATTCCGGCTTCGCCCAGGAACGCGCACTCGGCCTCTATAGCCTCCCAGCTCCACATAAATAGTTGCACACCAACCTGGTTTTCAAAGCGAGATGATTTGATCACCTCGGGCTCTGAGGTGCAGCCAGTTAGGGCCAAAACTAGGGAGGCTGTAAGGGCAAGAGTCTTGAGTCCAAGTCGCATGGAGGCAATGCTAACTCAAAGTGAAAACCTGTTGAGAACTCAGCCCGCAGAGCAGTCTGTGGATAACTTTCTGCAAGATTTCGTCGACAGTTTTACTTTTTGGGAATGTTCAAAAAATACCTTTCATGGGCGTCGGCAGCAGTGCTAGCCGGCGCAACCCTGTTAGCTCCTCCAGCCATAGCGCAAGAGACTTGCGTGGCTGGAGAATGCACCGTTGAGTTTTTCTACGAAGGCACAGCGGTTTCTTGGTCTACGCCTCAAGGTGCCAGCAACCTGCGTTTTGAGGTCTATGGTGCCGCCGGAGGTCGCGGTGGTTTGGGCGGTTCGGTGACGGGAACTTTTGAGGTCATCCCTGAGTCACTCTTCATCGTCGTTGGTGGCGTAGGTGGTGTTGGCTCGGGTGCAGCCGGAGGTTACAACGGCGGCGGTAATGCTGGCGGTAACCGCGGCAATGAAGGTTCGGGTGGCGGGGCGTCGGATATCCGACTTGGCACATCTCTCGAGTCTCGAATTGTTGTCGCGGGCGGAGGTGGTGGAGCCGGTGGCTATTCCGGTGCTGCCGGTGCTCCGGGCGGTGGACTAAACGCTGACAACGGAGGTTCTGGACAAGGCTCCGGCGGTGGCGGAGGTTCGCAGGTGGCCGGGGGTTTCAACGGAGCCTCGAATGGCGGTAGTGCATCTTCTGCCGGCTCTTTTGGCCAAGGTGGCTTTGGTGGCTCCAGCTGGAATGCCGGTGGCGGCGGCGGTGGCGGCGGTTGGTACGGAGGCGGTGGCGGTGGAGCCGATGACGATGACTGCTGTTCCGATGGCGGTGGCGGAGGAGGTGGCTCTAGTTATGTCGATCCCAACTACATTTCGATCTCATCACACACCAAAGGCGTACAGGTAGGGCACGGAAAGATCGTGCTTCGCTATACCCTGCTACCTTCAGTCCGCACATTTAGTGGGGTTCAGTCGGATGCATCAACGGCTGAGTTCATTATCGAATTCACCTTGACCGCTGATGGCCTTGGCGAAGAGGACTTTGCCATTACACCGGAGGCCTGCGTGCTCAGTTCGATCACCGTTGAACAGCTTGTTGCCTCGGTGATTCTCAGTGACTGCAGTGATGGCGAAATTACCTTGACACTTCTTGCGAATGCGGTCGGGGTGGATGTGACTGGTCCAATTGCAGATCAGACCGCAACTGTAGATTTTGATGCAACCGGCCCAGAAGTTAATTGGCTCACCGAACCTTTCGCCACCTCTCTATCTGAAGTGGTTCTCGTGATTGATTTGGGAGACAACCAGGCTGCAATCTCGAGTGAGTCATTCACGACATCTGGCTGCGAAGCATTGGAATATCAAGCCGGTATCGTAACTCTCGCAACTTGCTCTGAAGGAGTAGTGGTTGTGACACTGTTGGCGAATGCACTCAGTGATAGTTGGGGCAATCAATCCCCAATGCAGGATCTGAGTTTTGAGTTTGTAATAGACCAGACCGGACCTACGCCGATTGAAAGTGTGATTGACATCACCGGTGATGGACCATACACATACTCGCTGCTGGTTTCGTTCTCAGAAACCGTTAGTTTCAGCATGGCGTCGGTCACATTCACCTCTTCTGCAGACTGCGCAACGACAAGTTCGCAAGTTGTTGGCGGTTGGTTATTTGAAGCAAATTGCGGGTGGGGAGAAGGGGTATGGACTATCCCAGAAAACTCAGTCGAAGACTCCCTTGGCAACTTTGGGCCATTGATCTCGAGAAGCTTCGCATTCTCGAATTTGGAGCCAGTAATAATTGCGCCGTTGCCGGTCTTTACACCGGTTGTTGCTGAGGATCCTGACCCGACCCCCGCCCCGCCACCGGTTGTGGAACCTGCCCCAATTGCTGTGACCGAATCGCCTGAAACGGAGTCAGCTGCAACCGAGTCGGAGGAGATAGCGCAGGACGTGGTGACAGAATCCAAAACCATCAGCGCAGTGATCGTGGAGCAAATTGCCAAGGCGATCGCGATTCCTCGGCCGACCCTAACGGCTACTCCGGAACCGACCCCAACTCAGAGTGTCGAAGTTGAAGAATTGGAGCTTGAACCTACCGAGTTAGATCAAGTCCTGGTAACTGAAACTTCAGAACCGGTTGTTGCAAAGCCAGTTGCCGGGCCGCCACTTGCATCAGAGCCTGATCCGAGTGTGCCGTGGCTTCCTATAGCGCTGGCAGCGGTCGTCGGTGTCCTTGGTTTTGGAATCTGGCGGTTTAGCGGAAGATGATAGTTCTTTGACCATCCAGCAGGACGCGGTGTTCGGCGAACCACTTAACCGCTTGAGTTAGGGTTTTCGACTCCGCGTCCTGTCCAATTTCTACAAGCTTCTGCTTAGAGTCGGAGTGCTCAACGCGGGTTACGTTCTGCTCGATGATTGGACCCTCATCTAGATCTTCGGTAACGAAGTGAGCAGTTGCACCAATGAGTTTTACACCCCTGGCGTGTGCCTGGGCGTAAGGGTTTGCACCCTTGAAGCCAGGCAGGAAGCTGTGGTGAATATTGATGATTCGACCTTCGAATTCTTTGCAGAACTCCGGGCTGAGAATTTGCATGTAGCGGGCCAGAACGATTAGCTCCACGCCTTCTTTTTCGATTAGCTCACGTAGGTGACGCTCAAATTGCGCTTTGTCCACCCCGTTGCCAATCTTGAAGTGCTCGAACGGAATGCCATAGAACTTAGCCATGTCTCCTAGATCTGGGTGGTTTCCGATCACCATCGGAATCTCGATGGGCAGAAGACCTGAGCGCTGGCGGAAGAGCAAATCGTTGAGGGTGTGGCCAGCCTTGGAAACCAGAACAAGAGTCTTCATGGCACGTCCAACGTGATCGAGCACGTATGTCATCTGGAATTTGGACGCGATGCCTTCGAACTGCTTCTCAAAAACCTCTTTGGTTATGTCGGCCTCAATTTGGAGTCGCATGAAAAAACGGTCGGTGTCCAGCGAGGTGTATTGCTGGCTCTCTGTGATGTTGCCACCGATTTCGACGACTGCTCCCGTGATCGCGTGAACAATACCCTTTTGGTCAGGGCAGACGAAGGTTAGAACCCAGTGTTCTTTTGAGGCAGTCATCCCGCAATTCTATTGACCACCAGGGCCGATTTCGCTTTGCCCAACTGGTAAACTCGGCACATGTCCACTCAGCCAAAAAGCTTTAATTCGCCATTGAGCGAAACCGATCCTGAAATCGCAGCGGTTCTCCAGCAGGAGCTGGACCGTCAGCGCCACACCCTAGAGATGATCGCCAGCGAGAACTTCGTATCGCGCGGCGTTCTGGAAGCTCAGGGTTCGGTTCTAACCAACAAGTACGCAGAGGGTTACCCAGGTAAGCGTTACTACGGTGGTTGTGAAGCGGTTGACGTTGCAGAAGAGCTGGCTCGAACTCGTGCCAAGGAGCTGTTTGGTGCCGAGCACGCAAACGTGCAGCCACACTCGGGTGCAACCGCAAACGCTGCGGTAATGATGGCACTTGCCTCACCAGGAGATCGCCTTCTCGGTCTAAACCTTGCTCACGGTGGCCACCTAACCCACGGTATGAAGTTGAACTTCTCCGGCAAGATGTACGAGGCTCACGCTTACGAGCTAAACCCTGAGACCTACCTTGTGGACATGGACATTGTTCGCGCTAGGGCAAAAGAAGTTCAGCCAGCGGTAATCGTTGCTGGTTGGTCTGCTTACTCTCGTCACCTTGACTTCGCTGCTTTCCGAGAGATCGCGGATGAGGTTGGTGCAAAGCTTTGGGTTGACATGGCTCACTTCGCTGGCCTAGTTGCGGCAGGGTTGCACCCGTCTCCGGTTCCATACGCAGATGTTGTTTCTTCAACTGTTCACAAGACTCTTGCTGGTCCTCGCTCGGGCATGATCCTATGCAAAGAAGAGTGGGCGAAGAAGATTGACTCTGCGGTATTCCCTGGCCAGCAGGGTGGCCCATTGATGCACGTGATTGCAGCTAAGGCTGTTGCCTACAAGGCCGCGATGCAGCCTGACTTCATCGATCGCCAGAAGCGCACAATCGAAGGCGCTCAGATCATCGCACAGCGTTTAACTCAGCCCGATGTTGTTGAGGCTGGCGTATCGGTTCTAACTGGTGGCACGGATGTTCACCTGATTTTGGTAGACCTTCGAAATGCAGCGATCTCGGGTCAGGATGCCGAGAACATCCTGCACGAGGCTGGCATTACCGTAAACAAGAACTCCGTTCCATTCGACCCTCGCCCTCCGATGGTTACCTCTGGTATCCGTATCGGTACCCCAGCACTTGCAACTCGTGGTTTTGGTGCCGAGGAGTTCACCGAGGTGGCAGAGATTATCGCAAGTGCTTTGAAGCCAGGTGCCGATTTGCCTGCACTTCGCGCTCGTGTGCACAAGCTAACCGAGAACATCCCGCTCTACAACGGCTTAGAGAACTGGTAATTCGTTGACCGCAATCGTGCTTGACGGCCTGGCAACTGCCAAGGCCATCAAAGCCGAACTTGCCATCGAGGTAGGAGCCCTCAAAGCCAAGGGAATCACGCCAGGTCTTGGAACTCTTTTGGTTGGCGATGACCCAGGCTCGCACTCCTATGTGAATGGTAAGCACCGTGACTGTGCTCAAGTTGGAATCAACTCCATTCGAGTGGATCTTCCTGCATCGGCATCTGACGCCGATGTTAGGGCTGCAATTAGAGACCTAAACAATTCCAAAGAGGTAACTGGCTACATTGTGCAGCTGCCGCTGCCAGGTGGCATGGATGCCAATTCAATGCTCGAGCTGATAGATCCAGCAAAAGATGCTGATGGTCTTCACCCAGTGAACTTGGGCAAATTGGTCATGAATGTTTCTGGTG
>CAYOXP010000014.1:0-14706 GCA_964407995.1 uncultured Aquiluna sp. | reverse complement strand
CGAAACTCGAGGAGTATCTATTGGCTTCATTTATTGACAAGCTGCTGCGCGCTGGCGAAGGCAAGCTACTGCGTCGTCTTGAATCAATCGCCCAGCAGGTCAACGCGCTAGAGAGCGATTTCCAGGCGCTCAGCGACGAAGAACTCCACGATGAGACCAGGGTCCTGCGCCAGCGTTACGCCGAGGGTGAGTCTCTAGACGATCTAATGCCAGAGGCCTTTGCGGCTGTTCGCGAGGCTTCATCTCGCACCTTGGGCATGCGTCACTTTGACGTTCAGCTCATGGGTGGTGCAGCGCTTCACTTTGGAAACATCTCCGAGATGAAGACCGGTGAGGGTAAGACTTTGGTTGCCACCTTGGCTGCCTACCTAAATGCGATCCCTGGTCGCGGTGTTCACGTGGTCACTGTCAATGACTTCCTCGCCGGCTACCAGTCTGAACTTATGGGCCGCATTTTCCGAGCCCTTGGCATGACGACCGGTTGCATCTTGGGTGGGCAGGAGCCTGCGCAGCGCCGCGAGATGTATAACTGCGACATTACCTATGGAACGAACAACGAGTTTGGTTTTGATTACCTTCGCGACAACATGTCCTTGAGTAAGCAGGATTTGGTTCAGCGCGGTCATTTCTTCGCAGTGGTCGACGAGGTTGACTCGATTTTGATCGATGAAGCCAGAACGCCGCTAATCATTTCTGGTCCGGCATCTGCTGACGTAAACCGCTGGTTTGGCGTATTCGCAAAACTTGCAACCACTTTGCAGCCAGATATTGACTACGAGGTTGATGAGAAGAAGCGCACAATTGGCGTACTCGAGGCTGGTATCGACAAGGTTGAAGATTACTTAGGTATCACCAATCTCTACGAGACAGCAAATACTCCTCTGATTTCGTTCTTGAACAACTCGATTCGTGCGAAAGAACTGTTCCGTCGCGACCGTGACTATGTGATTGTCAACGGCGAGGTTCAGATTGTTGATGAGCACACCGGCCGCCTGCTACCTGGCCGTCGCTACAACGAGGGCATGCACCAGGCCATCGAGGCCAAAGAAGGCGTTGCCATCAAGGCCGAGAATCAGACCTTGGCCACGGTCACATTGCAGAACTACTTCCGCCTCTACGAGAAGCTCTCCGGTATGACCGGAACCGCGGAAACCGAAGCTGCGGAATTCATGTCCACCTACAAGCTTGGTGTGGTTCCAATTCCTACCAATAGACCTATGGTTCGTAAGGACCAGCCAGACCTTATCTACAAGAACGAAGAGGTCAAGTTCTTGATGGTGGTGCAGGACATCGCCAACCGTCACGCAACTGGTCAACCAGTTTTGGTTGGCACGACAAGCGTTGAGAAGAGCGAGTATCTCTCCAAGCTCCTAGCTAAGGCCGGAATTAAGCACGAGGTGCTGAACGCTAAGAACAATGCGCGCGAAGCCGTGATTGTTGCCCAGGCGGGTCGATTTGGTGCGGTTACGGTTGCTACCAATATGGCCGGTCGTGGTACCGACATCATGCTTGGTGGTAACGCTGAATTCCTAGCGGTTCAGGAGATGCACAAGCTCGGCCTCAACCCAGAGGAGCAGCCAGAACAGTACGAGGCCGCTTGGGACGAGGTATTTGCAAAGGTGAAGCAGTCCGTGGCAGCTGAGGCTGAAAAGGTGCTTGCCGTAGGCGGTCTATATGTTTTGGGTACCGAGCGACATGAATCACGACGCATCGACAACCAGCTCCGTGGTCGTTCTGGACGTCAAGGTGACCCAGGTGAGTCACGTTTCTATCTGTCTTTGACTGACGACCTGATGAGGTTGTTCAACTCTCAAGCTGCTGCCGCATTGATGAACCGCTCTTCAGTGCCAGATGATTCGGCTATTGAGTCCAAGATGGTATCTCGTGCAATTGCATCGGCGCAGGCTCAGGTTGAGGCTCGTAACGCTGAGATTCGCAAGAACATTTTGAAGTATGACGATGTGATGAACCGTCAGCGTGAAGCGATTTATACCGACCGTCGTCACATTCTGCAGGGTGAAGACATCTCCGGCACTTTCCACTCCTTCCTTGAGGAGACAATCAAAGAGATCGTCGCCTCTAACCTGCCAGAGGGCTCCAGTCAGGACTGGGACCTTGAGGCGCTATGGACCGAGCTGAAAACTATTTACCCGATCGGCATCGAAATCTCTGAAGTTGTAGAGGCTGCCGGTTCAAGGGCCAAACTCACTCGCAACTGGCTAATCGAAGAAATTCTTGACGATGCGCGCATCGCATATCGCAAGCGAACCGAAGAGGTTGGCGAGGAGCTGATGCGCGAGTTGGAGCGTCGAGTAATGCTGTCGGTAATCGACAGAAAGTGGCGCGACCACCTCTATGAGATGGACTATCTCAAGGAGGGAATTGGTCTTCGCGCCATGGCTCAACGCGATCCACTGGTCGAGTACCAGCGCGAAGGCTATGGCATGTTTAGCGACATGATGGCTGGCATCCGCGAGGAAGCCGTGCAGTTCTTGTTCAACATTGAGATCAAGCAATCCGAACCTCAGGTTGCACCTGCTGCTGCCCCGCAGCAGCTGACCTACTCAGCTCCTACCGAGCAGGGTGGGGTCGATGTTCACAAAGAGGCAAACCAGCAGGCTGCAAAGAAGCCTAAGCAGGGTGGCCAGGGAAGCGCTTTCTTCAAGAACTAATCATTCGGAGTTCAGTAATTCTGAAGCGTTCGTGGATGAATTCGGCCCTGAGTGATATTGCTCGGGTTGATCCAGAAACCCTGAGTAGCACGACGCCCTCAACTGCATTTGGATCTGTGGGAAAAGTTTTACTCTTTCTCAAGGTAATCTCCGGGCGACTTTGCATCCCGGTAATCGAACGTTGCTGAGCCTCTCTTTTAGCTCGCTGGCAAACGTCGTAGTAAATCTTGTCGCTTAGCCAACGCGCCAATTGTTCTGGCCTTCGAATACCGGCCAGGATCTCAACATACGCCTGCGAAATTTCGGCGAAAAGTCTTGCCGCATCAGGGCTTTTTACGCTTGCGTCACTTGTCATCAGATGCTCCTTTGCAGTCTCAGGGTTCAGGATTGTTGAAGTTTGCAACCGAGGGAACAAAATTGAAAAGCCCTATTTTTGGGGCTGTGGATAACTTTTTGCATTCTCTACAATTTGCGAGCACCATTCCCGCTATGGATGAGCTCGCAGATCTCGAAACCCAATTCAATGGGCCAATTCCTGCTGCGAAGAATCTGCGCGTTAGCTATCTCGTCGATGAGTTCTGGCTATCAGAACCTCAAGGCGGTCTTGATTTCTTGTTGGGACGAGTAGGTAACCAAACCGTATTGGTGAGAACGAGCGCGAATGTCAAAGTTTGGGGGCGCCCACCCGAAGCCAATCAAGTGAGTTTCACAGAAGTCATGGAACAGATAAATTGGCCAACTCGATTGAAGTTCAATCTGCGTAGCCGTGAGGAATTGGGCCTGGGATACCTAGATGGATTCCTGAGACTACAGTCTCGACAAGGTGTCTATTGGCGGCCACTTGATTCGATCCAGGTCTTGATCATTTGCCCTGTGGATAACTCAAATCTGAGATTTTGAGAATTTGCAATTCTTAGGCCAAGGAGGAATCAAATGGCAAAAGTCTTGCGAAGGTCATTTCCCAACTGGCTGTGGATGGCCGCTGTGATGGCAATCACGCTGGGGACCGTCGGGTGGTTTTCGCTAAATCGCCCGCTTCCTGAGTACTTGGTGGCGAAGGGTGAGATCTCTGCCGGCAGCAAGCTTTCACTTTCTGATTTTGAGTTGGTGCCACTAAACCTTGGGCTGGTGGAGAGCCGTTATCTGGATGTCAATGATCTACAGGCGGATCTTCAGCTGATTGACACAATCAGCCCAGGCGAACTGTTGCCATTTTCGAATGTCGCGATGGACATCCCTGTCGGTCAAACAGCTATCCGACTAACACCGGCATTGGAGGTGCCACAAAACGTGATGCCGGGAAGTTGGGTTTCTATTTGGAGAGTGGTGGAGCTTGAAGATGAATATTCAACCGAGCTTCTTGTGGCGAGATCAAAGGTGGTCTCAGTAATCGAGCCCGAAGGCCTGTTTGCAAACAACGTTGCTCAGGTTGAGCTTCTCATCGATTTGAATTCATCAACCCTGGTCATGCAGTCAATCACTGCTGAAAACGACATCTACCTGCTGCCTCTGCCATGACCGTGATTGATCTATCGGATTTTCCAGTCGAGATTGATGCCGACCCAGTAATTACCACTTCTCACGCAGAAGTCATTTCCATTTGGGGTTCAGCAGCCAGCGGTAAAACTATGTTGGCATCGAATTTGGCATTCGAACTGGCGGCACAAAAACTACGTGTGCTTTTGATTGATCTGGACTCACGGCGCCCCTCATTGGCTGCACTAATGGGACTTGTCGATGCCGGCCCTGGCATTACCGCCCTAACTCGATTAGCCAGGCAGGGCCGACTGGACGAAGGGGAGATGACGCGGCTTTCGGCCGAAATCAAATTCGGTCACAATCGACTGGATGTGATCACCGGCATGAATGCAAACTTGCGTTGGCCAGAGCTTGATGAAGCTGGCCTGGGCGGTCTTATGGAAGTAGCAAAGAGGTCTTACGACTTCGTGGTCCTCGACCTAAACGATGAGCTCGAAGAAGGCCTTGTGTCAACTCGCTCAGATAGCGACAGAAATTTCGCCACTCGGTGGTCATTGCAAATCTGCGATCGCATACTTGCCGTTTTCGCCACCGACCCAGTGGGCATTAATCGTTTTCTGTTCGATGTTAGGGAATTCGAACATGAGTATTGGGCGGTAGGAAATTTCGTATCGCAATCAACTGTGGGTAAAAACCCAATCCGCCAAATTCGAGAGGTTCTGCATCAAGTGGGGCGAATCGATCCGAAGGCCTTGTTGCCCGAGGATAGATCGGCAGTGCAATGGCAAGTTGCCACCGGTAAACCTTTGCTACTAAGTCCCAGGAGCAGCAAATTATCTAATGCCATTCATACCCTCGCGCTCGACCTTTTGGATGCTAGAGCCAGGCCACTAAACTCGTCAGCGTGACCGAGAAAGCCCAGCTAAGTGAGTGGTTGCGCTCGCTATTGGCCGATTGGCAATTGATCGCAGATTTGGCATTTGGAGACCTGGTTCTATGGGTGCCCCATCGCCAAAAATTGCACGCCACCGCACTTGCGAGACCCGCCGCGGCAGCGACCCTGTTCTATCGAGATGTTACAGGCACCCCTTCTCGGTTTGATTGGGACCAAACAATTCAGAAGGCATGGGAGACTGGGGAAGTAGTCATACCCGATCAGCCAAGTAACTTTGAGGGCGTTACTACCAAGTTGGCTGCCTATCCAGTTTTTGCACCAGGCTTTCAGCCCGGGGATCAGCCTCTGGCCGTAATCACGCGCCATACCAATCTTGGTGAGTCAAGAGTCCCAAACAAGCTGCAGCTTAATTACATCGCAATTGCAAATCAGCTGCTGGCTATGGTTTCGCTCGGGCAATTTCCAATCCCAGAGGCCGGTACTGCCTCAAAACGTGGCGCACCACGAGCCCACGATGGTTTGATTCGCCTCGACCAGGGTGGTCGAGTTCTGTTTGCGAGCCCCAATGCTCTTTCACTTTTCAATCGCGCCGGTGTGGATGGCGAACTTGAGGGCAGGCTGTTTTCAGAAACAGTGAACTCTCTTGAAGGGCACCTAAATCAGCTTGACGAAGGCCTAGCACTGGTCCTAACGGGCAAAGGCGCATGGAGAACCGACATGGAGTATCCGGGTGTCACCATCGCAGTTCGCTCGATACCGCTTTTTGAGGCCGGTAAACGAGTTGGTGCAATCGTGCTTTGTCGCGATGTGACTGAGCTTCGATATCGTGAACGTGCTCTTCTGACAAAAGACATGACCATCCGTGAAATCCACCATCGCGTAAAGAACAATTTGCAGACCGTAGCTTCGCTACTAAGAATTCAGTCGCGGCAGTCAGACAGCGAGGAAGTTAAGGAGTCTCTGGCTCAGGCCATGCGTCGAGTTAGCGCGATTGCGGTGGTGCACGACGTCCTTTCAGAGGGCATTGATCAAGAGACATCTTTCGATCAGATTTTCAAACGAGTTCTTCTTTTGGTTCCAGAAATTGCCGGTTATCACAACACGGTGAAAACAGAATTCAATGGCAGCTTCGGTGAGCTGGCGGCTGAACGTTCGACCCCTCTGGCATTGGTTCTTACCGAAGTTGTTGCCAATGCAGTCGAACATGGTCTTGCTGACCGCAGTGGAACGATTCACGTTGAGGCCGTGCGTCACAAAAAGCAGATCGAGATCACGGTTACCGATGATGGCGTTGGTCTTGCCGAGGGTAAAGTCGGATCTGGTTTAGGCACTCAGATCATTAGAACCCTGGTTGAATCCGAACTCCGTGGAACCATTCTCTGGACATCGCCGATTCGAGGCGGAACCAAGGTCACCATCAAGATCCCGGTCTAGAGGCAAGCCCTGCATTTTGGGGAAACAAGTGATATCCGAAGCTTTTCAGAAAGTAAACTTTTACGGTTCTGTGAAAGGCCCCTCTTGAAAAAACTTGCCCTAATCGCTTTGCCGCTATTTTTGCTGGCCGGCTGCGCACCAGCTTCAGAAGCTGTTTCTGCAAAGCCGTGCGACGGTGTCGAGGTGAAGGTTAATTTTGGGATTCTGGATCAAGAGCCAATTTCTAACTGTGTAAGTTTCGAGGGTGAGCAGATTTTGGCCCTAGATGCATTGCACGAAGCTGGAGTTGGCATCGAGGGCACATTGACCTATCCAGAGGCGATCGTGTGCCGCGTGAATGGCGCCCCGGCAGCGGACCAGGTCATTGAGGTTGAAGGACAAGACCCTCACACCGAAAGCTGTGAGGATATGCCACCGGCATTCGCCTACTGGGCACTTTGGGTAATCAACGATCCCGAGATCGGCTGGGAATATGCAATGGAAGGCGCCAGTTCTCTCCAGCTAAAGCGAGGCCAATCGGTTGGCCTGGCGTTTGCCTCGGGCGATCAGGCATCTAATCCGGATAACTAATGCGGACAAGCCTTAGGCAGCTGCGAATGGCTAGTTTTCTAGCCAGCGCTTTTATCGCCCTAAGGCTTGTGTATGCGGTTGTTTTTGGGGGAGCCAGCACACCGGGCAGGCAGCTGTTCAGCATCCCAGAGCTTTCCCTGATTGGTCCATTTCGACACATAACCCTGTTCGGCTCGGTAACCGCAGAAGGCCTATTGCAGAATGTCATAACCGCTTTACCATTCGCGGCCGTGATTCTTGGCTTTGGTTTCATGGCATCACTTATAAGACCTAGCCAACTAATCAACTTGAGCCGAAAAGCCTTATTCGGCCAGAAGTTGGTGATGGCCATTGCTATCGGCTGGGCTCAGCTTCCATCTCTTGTGGATGCCATCAAGAGAATTAGCTTCGCAACCAGACTGCGTGGTGAGAAAAAGCATCGGATGTTGATTCCAGTATTGGAGACGGCAGCCGCCAGAGCGTTAGCCCTAGCAACCAGAATCTCCATCGAAAACACGAAGTCAGTAGCTGCACCGATGTTGATGGTAGAAGATCTCCAAGTTGGCAATGTGGTTGTGCCAGAGCTGTCTATAAAGCCAGGTCAGCTGGTCGTCATTACAGGCCCAACCGCTGCTGGTAAAACGAGTTTGCTACTGGCAATTTCGGGGCTGGCGGAAGAGCTAGGGGTTGTGACCCAGGGCTCAGTAAGCGCAGCTGGATCCATCGGATACCTGCCACAACAGCCAAGGGATTCAATCTGGGGTCCAAGCGTTAAGGATGAGCTCCCGGCCGAATCAGGCATCGGTTTTGAGTCGATGGCTGATCTCGAAATCCAGCACCTCAGCGAGGGGGAGGCGGTTCGCCTAGTGCTCGCAAGGGAGCTGAGTCGCAAACCGCAAATTCTTCTGTTGGATGAACCGTACGCATCCCTAGATGAACAAATGGCCATCAAACTTACAAAGACGCTCCGTGACTATTTGGCTGGCGGCGGCATCGCAATCGTTGTTGAGCATCGAACCGATTACCTTGAAGCCCTTAGCCCACAGTGGCAACAAATTGCAGATGGCGTCCTCAAACCAGGTAAGCATCAGGCTGCATCCTTGCCATTGGCCCGGCTGCAACCGGTCGTTGGGTCTGATTTGATTTTGGATCGAAAAATATCGAGAGTTTTCGCTGGCCAAAAGCTTCTGATCAAAGACGTCAAGTTGCAAATTAGTCAAGCTCAGGCAGTCTCGATTTCAGGTCCAAATGGGTCTGGTAAGACCAGTTTGTTGAAGGAGATAACTGCCAAGAATGATCCAAGTGTCGTAGCTATGGTTCCAGAGGTGGTCTCTGACTTTTTCGTAACCCAAACTCTCGAGGAAGAGCTAGCGAGAGCTGATCGAGTTGCAGGAGTGAGGCAAGGTTTTACAAAAGCGAGCTTTGACTCAATTTGTTCTGATCTTGAGATTAACGTCGATACTCACCCGAGAGACCTCTCTCACGGCACTCAGTTAGCACTGGCAATTTCTATGCAGCTAAGCCATAAGCCAAAACTATTGCTGATAGATGAGCCTGTTAAGGGCTTCGATCCAGAAACCAAGCAGCGGGTAGCTGAAACCCTGAAATGTGTTTTAGAAACTGGAACCGCAATCATTTTCGCCACGCACGACAGCCAATTCGCGCAAGATCTCGCTCACCAACATCTTGCTGTCGAGAACCAGCGCCTAGTGCCAATGAGCGGGGTATTGCGATGAGTCTCACACTTAGAAAATATTTACTTTTTGGAATTTCACTTTTGGCACTCGCTGGTTTCACCTGGCCACTGTTTGTTCCAGCGTTACCTTCAGATGCTCAATCGAGTGCGGGCTGGGTCGCCATTGCACTTCTGCCGGTGATTGCGATCGCTGCACTTCTGATTTACCAAGGGAGAATCGCGGGACCAAGGCAAATAGCGCTTCTCGGGGTGCTGGCCTCCATTGCCTCCGCCACGCGAATTGCAACTTCAGGGGTGGGTGGATTCGAGCTAATTTTTGTGATCGTGATTTTAGGTGCCGCAGCCGTCGGGGCTGAATTTGGTTTCCTGCTGGGGGCACTCAGCATCATCGTTAGCTCACTATTTTTTGGCGGCATCGGGCCTTGGACGGCGTTCCAGGTTTTTGCCGTTGGCTGGGTAGGCCTTGGGGCTGGACTGCTGGCTAAGAGGGTCAAAAAACGTCTGTTATTGAGCTTGGCAATCTACGGCTTTCTTGCTTCCTACGTTTTTGGCCTGATCATGAATCTTTGGTTCTGGCCATTTGCGGTAGGGCCTGCAACTTCGTTGAGCTACTCACCGAGCTCGAACTTTTTTGAAAATCTGGTTAGCTTCTTCGGCTATAGCTTGATCAGTTCAACACTTACCTGGGACACGGTGAGAGCGGTAAGTACGGCAGTGTTTGTCACGCTCTTGGGTAAGCCATTTCTTGCAACGCTAAAGCGTTACAAGTTCTAGACCGAGAAGTACTTAGCCTCAGGGTGGTGGAACACAAAAGCGTCAGTTGACTGCTCGGGGTGCAGCTGCAACTCTTCAGACAGCTCAATGCCCAAACGTTCTGGCCTCAGAAGCTCCACTACCTTGCGGCGATCCTCCATGTCGGGGCAAGCCGGGTATCCAAGCGAGAATCTGGCTCCGCGATACTTCAAATCAAAGTAGTCCGCCATGTTTTTTGGATCTTCTGCACCAAAGCCAAGTTCGCTACGGATTCGTGAGTGCCAGTATTCAGCAAGTGCCTCGGTGAGCTGCATAGCAAGACCGTGGAGTTCCATGTATTCACGGTATGCATTTTCCTTGAATAGCTTTGCGGTCACGTTGTCAACGCTTGCCCCAACCGTCACCAGCTGAATCGGCAGCACATCAATCTGGCCTGAGGCTTTGCTTTTCACAAAGTCAGCCAGACAGAGGTGTCGATCACGGCGCTGACGCGGGAAGTTGAATCGAAGTCGCTCGGTTCCAATTTCACCCGAGGAGCCATCTGGGGCCAGCAGGCCTTTAGTGCCGAGCAAACCTGTCGGGTCATCACCGTGGTTGAGCACAACAACGTCATTGCCCTCTGAATAGACCGGAAAGTAGCCGTAGACCACAGAGGCATCAAAGATGCCTTCGGCCAAGATTCGGTCTAGCCAGTAGCGCAAGCGCGGACGACCTTCGGTCTCAACAAGCTCTTCATAGCTGGTCGCGTCGTCTCCGCGGGAAGGCTTCAGCCCCCATTGGCCCATGAAGGTTGCGCGCTCATCTAGGAAGGACGAATAGTCTGCGAGCTTGATGCCCTTGACCATGCGAGTGCCCCAGAACGGTGGGGTGGGCACAACGTTGTCACTGGCAACATCGGAGCGCTCAGGCATTTGATCAGGCTCTGTCAATGTGAGTGTGCTCTTGGCATGAATGCGTTTCTTGAGAGCTGGCAACCCCACCGATTCAGGATCAGCACCACGAGCAATTTTCACCAGCGGTTCCATTAGCGCGAGGCCCTCAAACGCATCTTTGGCATAGCGAACTACGCCATCGAATTGCGAAGCGAGATCATCTTCAACGAAAGATCTGGTTAGTGCAGCGCCACCAAGAATCACCGGCCAGCGTTTCGCCAACCCGCGAGAAGCAAGTTCTTCAAGATTCTCTTTCATCACGAGCGTGGACTTGACCAGCAGACCGCTCATGCCGATGACATCGGCGTTGTGCTCTTCGGCAGCCGAAATAATTTCGTTAATCGGCTGCTTGATCCCAATGTTGATGACTTTGTAGCCGTTGTTGGTGAGGATGATGTCCACCAAGTTCTTACCAATGTCGTGCACATCGCCTCGAACTGTTGCCAACACGATGGTTCCCTTACCGGCCTCATCGGATTTCTCCATGAACGGCTCAAGAAGTGCAACGGCTGACTTCATAACCTCGGCCGATTGCAAAACGAACGGCAGCTGCATCTCGCCTTTACCGAATCGATCGCCAACAACCTTCATTCCTTCAAGGAGGTGGTCGTTAATGATCGCCAGCGGCGCGATTCCATCGGCCCTGGCTAGTTCAAGATCAGCCTCCAGGCCCTTTGACTCGCCATCGATGATTCGGCGTTGCAGGCGCTCTGTCACTGGTAGGGCTGCAAGCTCTGCAGCCCTGGCATCTTTGAGTGATGCAGAGCTTGCACCCTCAAATAGTTCAAGCATTGCCTGTAGCGGATCATAAGTCAGATCGCCATCGTGGTTGTATTCGCGTTTGTCGTAGACCAGATCGAGTGCAACCTTCTTCTGGTCTTCTGGAATTGACGCCAGCGGCATAATCTTTGCCGCATCGATGATTGCGGTGTCTAGGCCTGCCTCGGTTGCCTCGTGCAGGAAAACGGAATTTAGTACCGCTCTAGAAACTGGATTCAAACCGAAAGAAACGTTGGATACACCCAGTGTGGTGTGAACTCCGGGGTAGAGACGGTTAACCTCACGAATGGCCTCGATGGTTTCGATGGCATCTCGCCTGGTCTCTTCCTGACCTGTTGCGATTGGGAATGTCAGACAGTCGACGATGATGTCTTCGACCCTCATCTCCCAGTCTTGAATCAAGGTGTCAATCAGCCTTGATGCAATACGCACCTTGTCTTCTTTGGTCCTGGCCTGACCTTGCTCATCGATGGTTAGCGCGACAACGGCAGTGCCGTGTTCTTTTACCAACGGCATGGTTCTTTTGAAGCGAGAGTTTTCGGTGTAGCCGTCTTCGAAGTTCACTGAATTGATGACTGGTCGACCGCCGATGAGCTCAAGACCGGCCTTCATGACCTCCGGCTCTGTCGAGTCGATTACAAGCGGCAGGGTTGAACTTGTGGTGAACCTCGAAACTATCTCGGTGATGTCTCTTACGCCATCACGACCGACATAATCAACACAAACATCTAGAAGATGGGCGCCGTCTCGAACTTGCTTCTTAGCGATCTCGACACAGTCATCCCAGTTTTCCGCCAGCATGGCCTCGCGGAATGCCTTTGAGCCGTTGGCGTTAGTTCTCTCGCCAATCGCCAGATAAGAGTTGTCCTGTTTCAAAGCAACGTGTTGGTAAAGGCTTGCGACACCAGGCTCAATCTCTAACTTGCGCTTCGGCAGAGGCTTGCCACCTAGACGGTCAACTACTGCCTTGAGGTGGTCTGGGGTTGTGCCACAGCAGCCGCCAATCATGGCTAGGCCATACTCTTTGACAAACTGCTCATGGGCAGTAGCCAATTCCTCCGGACCTAAGGGGTACTTAGCCCCATCTGCGGTGAGGATAGGTAGGCCAGCATTGGGCATAACCATCACTGGAATCTGCGAGTGCTGGCTAAGTTGACGTAGGTGCTCGCTCATCTCCGCAGGGCCGGTTGCACAGTTCAAGCCGATCATGTCGATGCCAAGTGGCTCAAGCGCAGTAAGCGCTGCACCAATTTCGCTTCCAAGAAGCATGGTGCCGGTTGTTTCGACTGTTACCTCAACGAAAATTGGCAGACGAACACCTGTCTCCACAATCGCCAGGCGGCAGGCATTCACAGCAGCCTTGGTTTGGAGCAGGTCCTGGCTGGTCTCGATCATGAAGGCATCCGCGCCTCCCGAAATCAGACCCTTTGCCTGCAGGGCGAAGGTTTGCTTTAGGTGGTCGTAAGTGGTGTGGCCAAGCGAGGGTAGTTTGGTGCCTGGGCCCATTGAGCCGAGAACCCAACGTGGCTTTGAGTCCTTAGCGGTGAACTTGTCGGCACTCTGACGCGCTAGAGCGGCACCTGCGGCTGCCAGCTCCTCAATACGGTCGTCGATACCGTAGTCAGACAAGTTAGACCAGTTGGCACCGAAAGTGTTGGTCTCGACGCAATCGATTCCGGCCTCAAAATATGCATCGTGAACTGAAGTGACAATATCAGGTCTGGTGATGTTCAAAATCTCGTTGCAGCCCTCGTGACCTTGGAAGTCCTCAAGGGTTGGTTTTTGTTCCTGCAGCATGGTTCCCATGGCGCCATCGGCAATAACAACCCGAGTGCTCAATGCATCTAGCAGCGCTTTGGCTCCAGCGGCCAGCGGCACCTTCTTGAACTCATGTAAATGCAAAATGACTCCGAGAAATTGGGGGATTGCGCAGGCTTGCGACCTATAAAGAATAGCTTGAGCTTGAACTAAAGAGCTATGTTCACTAACTAGTTACTGGGCTCTTGTAGTTTAGGTTTATGCAGTTAATCGGAATATGGGCTCTGGTCGCAGCGACTTTAGGGCCCATTCAGAATGTTTTGGGATGGACTATTTCTGGATTACTCATGCCGGATTACGACCCTATTGCGAAAACAATTTCCGATCTCGCAGCGGATGACTCCCCTGTTAAGTGGATTCAAACTAGCTTTTTCTACTTTGGTGGGACATTGACGCTAATTGGCGCCTGGAGCGCCCGATCCCTGGCTCCGGCAGGCAGAGTCGCGTTGTTTTTAGCAGGACTTTCTACTTATGGATTCGCCTTTTTTGCGACACCCACGCAGCTAACAAGCTCAGAGCTTCACAGAATCTTCGCAACCATCTCCTTCGTGTTATTTTCCGCTTGGCCGATTCTTGCAATGCGCTTCGACAGGCGTTATCACTGGAGCCTGCGGCCTGTTGGCGCTATACCTGCGACAGTTCTACTCACAGCCATAACAGTATGGTTTTTGCTGACTTGGCTTGAACCTGGTCAGCCGATAGTCGGTCTCTCGGAAAGAGTCATAGCGGTGGCTCAGGTGCTTTGGTTATCCGCAGTGATCTGGCTGCAGTTCTTGCACCAAAGACGCAGTCAGCTAGAAATTACTTGACGCAAGGTCTTTTTCGTCGTTCAAAATCGCCTGCACAATCCTCTGAGCTACGGCCACAGGATTGAGTCCTTGAGCAAAAGCCGGTGCAATGCCTGCAATTGCCCTAGAAGCCAAACCAGTATCGGTATGCCCTGGTCGTGCTGAAATCACGCTGACACCCTGCCTGCGCCACTCTCTGGTTACCGCGGTTAGGAACCCTTGTAGGGCAGTCTTTGATGCGCTGTAGGCTGCCATGCCAGGCAATGGGGTTTCTGCAACAACACCTGGGATCGCAACAACAAATGCAGACCCGCCATTGACTAAAGCATTCTGAATAGCCAGCAGCAGTTTGATCTGCCCCAGCGCATTAACAGTGAAAAGCTGGTCAAGGACCTGAGGGTCTAGTTGATCGGTATTGCCGAATCCAACAAGACCACTTGCCAAGACGATCCCATCGAGGCCAGTGACATTCAAGTAGTTAGCAAGCTCTTCTATGCTGCGTTGATCCTCAAGGTTGAGAAGCAAATTCAGCTCTAAGCCTGATGGAAGCCTGCTAGCAGATTCATTGGAGCTTGCAGTGCCGAGTACCTTGGCGCCATGTGCCATTAGATCTTGCGCTATTAGGCTGCCAAGCACTCCGGATGCCCCGACAACGAGAATTCTTTTACCAGAAATTTCCATGTCAGTTACAACACTGTTTGAGCTTGAGTTACTCCCTGTTTCAGGAAAGAGCGGTCAGCTTTTCAAAGAACAGAACTTTGACATTTTCGCCTTTGAATACTTCTTCCCAGTCTCGTAGTGGATCATGTTTGAAGCCCAGTTTTGAAAGCAACCGAAGCGAGGCAAGATTTCGCTCGTCTGCCGAAGCAATAATGCGCAATGCCGCATAGTTTTGTACCAAAGCATCAAT
>CAYOXP010000013.1:5804-14983 GCA_964407995.1 uncultured Aquiluna sp. | reverse complement strand
ACACCAACTTCTCGATCGAAGTCAGTCGATAGCGTACTGCTCTCCAAACCAAGCAGAAATTCTGCAACCTGAGTCTTTGCAGCATCGAGATCACCAGTAAATGGGCAACCCGCTTGAGACAAACAATCAGTTAGATAAGCGTCGAAGGCTCCATCGAATCCGACCACCTGATTGAGTAGCGTCTCCCCCGCACTCAATGTTGGGTCAACAGCCCCATCGAGTACGAACTTGCCGACTCGCTCCGGAAATAATGCACTGTAGACCGCACCAAGCTCGGTTCCATAGCTGTAACCCAGGTAGTCAAGCTGATCAAGCCCAAGCAGTTCACGGATCAGATCCATATCCCTAGCGGTTTGCTGGGTGTTGAAATACGCAAGGTCAAAACCAACCGTTTGACAGCTCTTGGCGAATTTTTCCACCAAGTCTTTAGACCAAGCTATATCTTGAGGACTACCAAATTCGTATGGGGATTGACCGTAATAAAGCTGATCTTTAAGAGAGACATCCAGGCAGGTTACCGGCTCGGATAAACCAACCCCTCTCGGATCAAAACCGATGAGCTGGAAGTTTTTGCGGAGATTCGAAGTGCCAATTCCCTCATAGTTATCTTGAACAAAGCTGACGCCAGAGGCTCCAGGTCCCCCAGGGTTAACTAAAAGTGGTGGCAATAAATCAAAACCAGTTTTTCTGGTGAGGTGAATTCCTAGAAACTGGCCGTCTTGGTTTAGCCAATCCAATGGCACGGCCATCGTTGCACACTCAAAGCCAGATTCGCAGTCTGTCCAAATCAGTTCTTGAGCAGTCAGCTCCTTGCCGTTTTGCACCTCTTCGACTGGCGTCATCGGCACCTGCGGGTAGCAAGCAGAGAGCAAAAGCACCGGCAACAACAGTAAAGATCTAAGACGCAAACTTCCCCCTGAAAATCAGCTTGGTGCATAGCGCCTCTAAAACCAACAAATCCCTCACATTTGAGGACAAGCGATTTCGAGCCTGCGAGATCGAATCCAAGATCTCGATAGTGTTCTCGGATCTAGATCCAAAGGCTCGATCTTGGATCTCAGCCTCCACCTCCGTGTTGACGAGCTCCACCCCGGCTCCGAGCTGCATCGCTAACACATCACGATAAATAGATTCGGCATCGGTGAAGATGCGATCTATTCCATCGCGCAAGGTTCTGGTAGCTCTGCGCTTTTGATTATCCTCAAGCTCCTTGAACTGGCTTTTTAGATTTGGTGGCAACTTCTCGTCGGCAGCTAGTCCATAAGCATGCATCAGAGCCGCCTTTTCATTGGCGTCTTTTTCTGCAGATACAGACTCGGCATCTCGCTTTGCTACACCCAATAGTTTTTCCGCCGCAACCATTGCCTGACTCAGGTTTGTGATGGCCATTAGCACTCGCAGTGTCTCTGATCTGCGAGATCGTGCCTCGGTTGAGAGCGCTAGCCGCCTGGCCATTCCGACATGATTTTGAGCAAGAAGAGCGCAGCGCTTAGCAAGTTCTCTATCCACTCCATCTCGTTCCACCAAAAGGGTCGCGACCTCATCGATAGAAGGCAAACGAAGGTTTAGGTTGCGAGTTCTTGAGCGGATAGTAGGCAGAAGATCTGAGACGCTAGGCGCACAGAGCACCCAAACCACATTGTCAGCCGGCTCCTCTAGCACCTTCAGAAGCACATTCGAAGTTCGCTCGGTCATGCGATCAGCATCTTCAATGATGATCACTCGATACTTGCCGACATTTGTTGCCATTGATGACTTGGCAACCAAATCTCGAACCTCATCGATGCTGATTACAACTCGATCAGTGACTAGAAGTGTCACATCCGGATGGGCATCGGCCTGCACCAATCGGCATTGCTGGCAGGTGCCGCAACCGCCTTCATCGCACTCAAGTGCGGCGGCAAAGCTCTTGGCTAGATTTGATCGACCACTACCAGCAGGTCCAGTAAACAGCCACGCATGATGAACGCCAGCGTCTTTGTTTTCAACTACTTTTTGAAGCTGTTCGATTGCCTCTGGCTGACCCAACAGTTCATCCCAAATTGGGTGGTTCACACCGCGCCCGATTCTAAAAGACGCATGCGAATCTGCTCTTGGATCTCATCGACAGACTTGGTTGCATCAACGACCAAGAAGCGAGGCTCAATAGCGAGCGCGAGGTATTGCGCTCGAGCTCGAACAAAGAACTCAACTTTTTCGCGCTCTAATCGGTCTGGTTCGGTACCAGTTGATGAGCGCCTAATCATGGCTGCTTCGGCATCGAGATCAAGCAAAACCGTGAGATCGGGTAGCAGGTTGTCTACTGCCCAAAGGGAGATATTTCGAACTTCCTCCACGTCGAGCTCTCGCGCTGCACCTTGATAGGCGACCGAAGAATCGAAATATCGATCACTGAGAACAACTTTCCCCGCTTCTAATGCAGGTCGGATTTTCGTTGCAACGTGGTGCGCTCGGTCAGCCGCGTAAAGTAGTGCCTCAGATCTTGGGGCAACGTCACCTTTTCGGTGAAGCAGCAAGTGACGAATCTCTTGTCCGAGCTCGGTGCCGCCCGGTTCCAGGGTTCTAACCACTTCGTGACCACGACCCTCCAGCCACTGTTGAAGCAGGTTTAGCTGGGTGGACTTACCCACCCCGTCAATACCCTCAAATGTGATGAACACGTCAGCGCTTTTTCCTTGAACTTTTCGCCTTGGAGGTCTTTGGTGCCTCGCCCGGAGCTACACCAAGTTTCTCACGACGGATTGCCAGCAGCTCGAAGGCACGATCGCTTGAAAGCTCATCAAGATTTTCGTCCTTAGGCACCGTAGCGTTGATAACACCATCGGTTACGTAGTTTCCAAATTGACCCGTCTTTGCAACCACTGGCTTGCCCGAAGCTGGATCTTCGCCAAACTCACGCAGCGGAGTGCTGGCTGTCTTGCGAGCGCCGTACTTGGGTTGCTTGTAGATCTCAATTGCCTCTTCAAGGGAAATATCGAAGATCTGCTCTTCTGCAGATAGAGACCTGGAGTCAGAACCGCGCTTTAGATAAGGGCCGTACTTTCCGTTCTGGGCTGTTATCTCAGTTCCGGTCTCCGGATCGACTCCGATAACCCTAGGCAAAGACAGCAGCTTTACAGCTTCTTCGAAGCTCACCGTTTGCACGCTCATGCTCTTGAACAATGATGCGGTCTTTGGTTTCGGGTTACCTTCGTCAACCAACGTGACGTAGGCACCGTAACGACCGTCTTTCACAATGATGTCCAGCCCTGAATCTGGATCCTGACCCAAAACTCGGTCCTCCGCAGGAGGGGTATTGATCAGCTCAATGGCCTTTTCATGGGTTAGTTCATCTGGGGTCAGACCCTCAGGGATGTTCACCAGTTGACGCTCGTCACCCTTGGCAACCTCAAGATAAGGACCATACTTACCGGTTCTTAGCAAAATGCCATCGGCAATCTCAAAGCTATTGATTGTTCTTGGGTCAGATTCTCCCAAAGAATCAACGGTTGACTTCAAGCCATCATCCGAGAAATAGAAGTCTTTCAGCCATCCAGAGCGGTCCAGTTCACCGAGCGCAATTCGGTCTAGGTCTTCTTCCATCTTGGCGGTGAACTCGTAATCGACTAGATCACCGAAGTTCTCTTCCAAGAATCTAGTGACGGTGAATGCAATCCACTCTGGGACCAAGGCGCTACCACGCTTTACGACATAGCCCTTGTTCAGAATTGTTGAGATGATTGCGGCGTAGGTTGAAGGTCTTCCGATTCCCTGCTCTTCGAGTGCCTTCACCAGGGAAGCTTCGGTGTAACGAGCAGGTGGTTGAGTTTGGTGAGACTTTGCTACCACTTCGCCGGCTGTCAGACCCTCTCCTTCTGAGAGGTTTGGAAGCTTTGCCTGCTCTTCGGAGTCATCCTCTCGAGTTTCGTCATAGGCAGCTAAGAAACCCTTGTATGTAACTGTGGTGCCACTTGCCGAGAATTCAAGCTTCTTGCCCATTGCCTCTGCCGCAAATTTCACCGAGGTGGTTGAAAGTTTTGCGTCTGCCATCTGCGAGGCAACGGTTCGCTTCCAGATCAGCTCATAAAGCGCATGTGACTTTCCATGCAATACCGAGGTGAGTTCACGAGGGTGTTTGAATACCTCACCAGATGGGCGAATGGCCTCGTGTGCCTCTTGAGCATTCTTTGACTTTGAGCCGTAAACCCTAGGCGCATCCGCCACCAAGTCCTTGCCAAACAATTCTGCTGCGGCGGCACGAGCGGCATTGGTCGCCTGGCTTGAGAGCGAAGGCGAATCGGTTCGCATATAGGTGATGTAACCCTCTTGGTAAAGCTGCTGTGCAGTATCCATGGCCTGCTTGGCACTCATACCTAATTTGCGCGACGCCTCTTGCTGCAGAGTTGAGGTGGTGAACGGAGCATACGGCTTACGGGTCGAAGGTTTAGCTTCGATTCCGGTTACTTCCAGTTTGCTTCCCTTCAATGCGACTGACAACTCGTCGGCAACGGCTGGCTCTAGAACCAGTGCTGTTGCGGTTAGTTTGCCGTTTTCATCAAAACTCTTGCCAGTCGCCAACCTCTGGCCGTCAACCGCGGAGAGCTTGGCCTCGAAGTCAATGCCTTCTTTGGATAGGTTTGCGGTGACGCTGGAATAGCTGGCTGCGATAAACGCAATTCGCTCGCGCTCTCGCTGCACAATCATTCGAATAGCGGGCGACTGCACGCGACCTGCAGATAGACCGCGGTTGATCTTCTTCCAAAGAACTGGAGAAATCTCATAACCAACAAGACGGTCAACCACTCGCCTAGTCTCCTGAGCCTGAACCAAATCCTGGTTTAGCTCACGAGTGTTATTAGCTGCCTCTTGAATTGCATCTTTTGTGATCTCGTTGAAAACCATTCGACGCACTGGGATCTTTGGTTTTAGCACCTCAAGTAGGTGCCAAGCGATGGCCTCTCCCTCGCGGTCTTCATCGGTTGCGAGGTAAAGCTCATCGGCATTCTTCATAGCCGACTTCAAATCGCTAACGGTTTTTGATTTACCCGGTGAAATTACATAGAAAGGTGCGAAGTCGTTGTCGACGTCGATCGAAAACTTACCGAGTGGGCCCTTTTTCTTGTCCGCAGGAATCTCTTTAGGTTCTGCCAAGTCGCGAATGTGACCAACCGAGGCCAAAACCTCAAAATCATTACCCAGATACTTGGCAATGGTCTTGGCCTTAGCCGGAGACTCAACAATCACGAGCTTTTTCGACAAAAGCGCTCCTCTTTATATGTAACTAATTCGGACTGGCCGAAGCTTTGGCTTCCAGGCGGAAAGGACCGAACCATTTCGTCAACGTAACGCTGGCGACGGAACTGACAATACGACATGAATCTAGGTCCATGTCAAAAGTTTTTGCATATTGCTCTGCTTTTTCACAACTAAACCCCGCAATTAAACCCCGCGAGGTTTCAGAAAGGGTCAGCGCCGCGTGATCAGCAACTAACTGCAATTTTTGTCTTTCAAAGCTAAGTTCCACCGCTAGCCCGATGCTGGAGACGCATATTGCAACCAGCGAGAAACTAGTAGCGATGAGCGCTGCAACTGCGCCGGTTTCTACGCGCCATGAATTAGGTAACACCCCGACTCCTCGATCTTGAATAGCAGCGATTTCGACGCGGTGACGCAAAGCAATTGGCCCTGAGTTCTGGTTTGAAAATCAATCCCTGCCTGCTCGATGGAACCGTGTCCGATCGCCTGAGACCTCGCCTCGTAGAACGCCGACTGTGACAGGGCCAGGCGTTCTAGCCCTAGCTGGAACAGTCCGAGTGCTCCTGCTAGGGCCAAAACGATGGTCGGGGTGAGCAGCATGAACTCGGCCGTTACAGCCCCTTCGTCTCTACTGAATGCCAAGGGCACGGGCTATCAGACCAAACAGGATGTCTTTCACGGCATCGCTGCGCATCACCAAGACCAACAGGCCGGCAAAGGCAACACCGCCCAGTGTGGCGATCGCATACTCTGCGGTTATTGCTCCTTGATCAGATTTGAGTGTTCGCATTTTGTATCTCCTTTCTTTTAGAACCCGATGCCGATAAACATCGGGACGATTGTCAAAATAAAAAAGGCGGGCAACACCGTCAGACCCATGGGCACCAACAACTTCACGCTCATGCCCTTGGCGGCAGACATAGCAGTAAGAAGAGCCAAGGTACTTCTTGATTGAACCTCGGCATCAATCAGCTTGGTTAGTGGTGCACCTGTGGTCTTAGTGAGAGCCAGTAGTTCTTGAGCATCATTTGTGAGTGCTGGATCGATAGCTTGTATTGATTGACCACTGCGAACGGCTAAACCCAAACGCATCAGGCTCAAAGCTGGATGCGTGGCTGGTTTTTCGAGCTCAGCAAGCATTCGCGAAGACCACCTGATGCCAGCCAGTATCAAAAAGCCAGCGACAAGTGCCGCCATCAGCCCTATCGGGCTGAGAAGCGCAGAGAAAGTCCCGAAACCTGAAAGCTGCCCAAGAACCAACGAGAAGGCTGGCAACCATAAAAGCAGGTTTCGGGTTTGCCTTGGCACCGCTCCAGCTTGCGCAATCTCAGACTCAAATCTCTGGACCTCGGCTTCAAATTGAATGATTCGATCGCCAACAGAGGCAATTGGAGCACCGAGTCTTTTGGCGTCTTCGACCAGCACCGCAGATGGTGAAGCCTTGAGCTTCTCACCATCAATAAACTCCGTGGCTTGCCCTAGTGGCACGCCCGCCGATAATAGGGAGACGAATTTTGCAATCTCACTCACAGCTTCACCTCGCGAATTTCCAGCCCCCGGCCGGTGAACTCACCAATGTTGGTTAGTAGGCGCTGACCGTTTATCCGCTGAACCTGAAGTGCAAGATCAAAAGAACCACCGACCAGTTTCGAGGTGAGGGTGGAAGACAAGTTAGAAAGTTGCCCAAGGAGCATCAAACGGGCAGGTATGTCGCTAAGTCTTCTTGCGTGCAAAGTGGTCATTGCCCCGGCATGGCCGTTATTCATAGCCTGAAGCAGCACTCCGAATTCGCTACCCCTAACTTCTCCAACCACTATCCGATCCGGCCGCATGCGAAGTGCCTCGATGACAAGTTGCTGAAGTGAGACTGCGCCGAGGCCTTCTTGATTGTTAACTCTTTCGGTTAATGAAATGGCTGGCTGAGTTATGTAGAGCTCTGGAATTTGCTCCAGGCAGATAACGCGCTCACTCAAACGTGCGAGGAGTGCAGACAGCAATGTCGTCTTGCCTGCAGACGTAGGTCCGGCAACCAAAATGTTCTTTTTGTGCTCTAGGGCCGAAACCAAAAATTCAAACTGACTATCGGTCAACATTGAGGCCTCCAGCAAGTGCTCCAAGGTGATCTGCGTACTGGGATGCTTGCGAATCGAAACCAAAGGAATCTCACTCACCCCAAATGGCAGCACCGCATGAAAACGAGCTGAATTAATCGAAAAGTCTGATATGGGCTTCGAGACATCTATTCGATTGCCACTGAGGTATCCGAGTTCAATCAGCTCATCTACCAACTGTGCATTCGACTCAAAAGGGTTGGCAGTTCTCCTAAGCCCAAAGCCGACATCTATATAGGTGTGGTTGTGGCCATTGATAACCAAGTCGGTCAATCCAGGGGTTTCGAGCAGCTCCTGCCACTTCGGATTGAGAGTTAGTTCCATGTGCTAAGCCTGCAAAACACACGGCTGCCAGCCAAGACAAAGACAGAAAACTGTGGAAAAAGAAAGGGCCGGTAGCTTTGGGGGAAAGCTACCGGCGGGCGGCTGCCGCATGGGGGGACGCAGCAACCGCAAAAACTGACATGGTCAGTAATGAAAATTGTATGCGGATATCCTCATTTTGTCCCCCAAATGGTGAAACTTTTCTACAAAATCAACATGCCAAACATTTATGGCAATTTGTTTCAAAATTTTCTGCCAAGATGGTGAGGTCAACATCTGGAGGACAACGATGTCTGTTGAACATGAAATTGCTAACTTGATGCACGAAACCAGAAGGTTCGAGCCAAGCCAAGAGTTTGTGGAGTCTGCTATTGCCAGACCCGCACTCTATGAAAAAGCCAAAGAAGATCGCCTAGGTTTCTGGGCGGAGCAAGCGAACAAGCTGCACTGGCACAAACCATTTACCGAAGTACTTGATTGGTCTAATGCACCATTTGCAAAGTGGTTCCACGATGGTGAGATCAACGTCAGCTACAACTGCCTCGATCGCCATGTAGAGGCTGGTTGGGGCAAGAGGGTTGCGCTCTTCTTCGAAGGCGAGCCGGGTGACAGCAAGGTATACACCTACCTCGATCTTCTTATCGAGGTGAAAAAGGCAGCCAATCTACTTTTGAAGCTAGGCATCAAAGCCGGTGACCGAGTCGCCATTTACATGCCAATGATTCCAGAGGCAATCATTGCCATGCAGGCAGTGGCACGCATTGGTGCCGTGCACTCAGTGGTATTCGGTGGCTTCTCTGCTGACTCCCTTGCTTCACGCATCCAAGACGCCGAAGCCAAGCTAGTTATCACCGCTGATGGCGGTTATCGCAAAGGCAAAGTAGGTGCTTTGAAGCCTGCGGTTGATGAGGCACTTGCCGACAACCGCTGTCCATCGGTTGAGAACGTTTTGGTTGTTAAGCGCTGTGGCAACAAAGTCGATTGGACTGAGGATCGAGACCTATGGTGGGAGGAAGAGCTCAACCTGGTCGACCGCGAGCACGTTGCTCAAGGCTTCAACGCCGAGCACCCACTCTTCATTCTTTACACCTCCGGTACCACCGGAAAACCAAAGGGCATCCTGCACACCACCGGTGGTTACCTAACCCAGGCCAGCTACACCCACAAAAATGTCTTTGACCTTCACGAGGGTCAGGATGTTTATTGGTGTACCGCAGACATTGGTTGGATTACTGGTCACTCGTATGTTGCTTACGGCCCTATGGCTAATGGTGCTACTCAGGTAATTTATGAAGGCACGCCCGACACCCCAGACTGGGGTCGTTGGTGGGACATTGTTCAGAAGTACCACGTAAACATCCTGTACACCGCTCCAACCGCTATCCGCAGCTTCATGAAGATTGGTCGCAGCGTTACAACTCACTACGACCTATCAAGCATTCGCGTTCTTGGAAGCGTTGGTGAGCCAATCAACCCTGAGGCCTGGATGTGGTACCGAGACGTCATCGG
>CAYOXP010000013.1:0-5704 GCA_964407995.1 uncultured Aquiluna sp. | reverse complement strand
ATTTGGGGTGACCCTGAGCGTTACAAAGAGACCTACTGGTCTCGCTTTGAAGGCAAGTACTTTGCGGGCGATGGTGCCAAACTGGATGAAGATGGTGATCTTTGGCTGCTTGGCCGCGTAGACGATGTGATGAACGTATCGGGTCACAGGCTTTCGACCGCCGAGATTGAGTCAGCACTGGTATCTCACCCATTCGTTGCAGAAGCAGCGGTGGTTGGCGCGAAGGATGAGACTACCGGCCAGGCAGTTGTGGCATTCGTGATTCTCAAGCGTTCACACCTAGATGAAGTCGGCGACGATGTCGACACCTCCAAAGTCTTGCGTGAGCACGTTGCCAAGGAAATTGGACCAATTGCCAAGCCGCGAACCATCTTCGTGGTTAGCGAACTACCGAAGACTCGCTCGGGCAAGATCATGCGCAGGCTCCTTAGGGACGTCGCGGAAGACAGGCCAATTGGAGACGTCACCACCCTCGCTGACACATCAGTGATGGACACCATCACCGGTCGCATCAGCGCCGGCGCAAACGATTAGCTAAAACAAGAAATGGCCCCTGATTTCTCAGGGGCCATTTGCTTTAACTTGTTACTCGAATTCGACGATTAGCTCTACCTCGACAGGAGCGTCCAGCGGCAAAACAGCAACACCTACGGCGCTTCTTGCATGAAGGCCAGCATCACCGAACACTGCGCCTAGAAGTTCGGATGCTCCGTTGATAACACCTGGCTGGCCAGTGAACTCTGGAACAGAAGCCACAAAGCCGACAACCTTAACCACACGCTTGACGCGAGACAAGTCACCAAGCACACCCTTTACCGCGGCAATGGCGTTCAGCGCACAGCGCTGCGCAATCTCCTTGGCGAATTCTGGTGTGATCTCAGCACCAACCTTGCCGGTTGCCATCAGCTTGCCATCAACCAATGGAATCTGACCTGCGGTGAAGACTAGGTTGCCTGAAATTACAGCCGGGACGTAGGCGCCGGCTGGGGTTGCGACAGCTGGAAGCTCAAGCCCTAGTTCTTGAAGTTTTTGTTCTACAGACACTTACTCAGCCTCTTTCTTGAAGAATGCGATCAGGCCGCCCTGAGGTCCGGTGATCACCTGAACCAGCTCCCAACCTTGGGCGCCCCAGGTGTTTAAAATCTGAGTTTCTTTGTGAAGTAGCAGTGGCGTTGTTACGTATTCCCACTTGGTCATTTACAGCTCCATTTCAGCTTTGGGCGGGTAACCTAGAGTCTATGTCCGGAAAGAAAACTTCTTCCGCGCTGACAAACATACTCAAATTTGGCTTGCTCAGTGCCGTTGCCGGTGTCCTCTCGGTAGCGATTTTGGCCCCTATTGCCGCAGTTGCAGGCGTAGCCGCAACCACTGGCGTTGGAATGTTCGAGGGTCTACCTGCCTACATCAAGCCAGTTAATGCCTCACAGGCATCAGCCATCTACGCACTTCGCGATGGCAAGAACGTAAAAATTGCTGACTTCTTCCACGAGAACCGCATCGAGATTCCTTTTGAGGACATCTCCCCCAACCTGATCAACGCCGTAGTTGCAGTTGAGGACCCACGTTTTTACGAACACGGTGGCGTCGACATCATCTCGCTACTTCGTGCAACTTTGACCAACCTCGCCACCTTTGGTGAGGGCCCTGGTGCTTCGACAATCACCATGCAGTACGTTCGCCAGTCTCAGGTTGAGGCTGCGAACCTTTCTGGCGATGCGGAGGCAATCGCCTCAGCAACCGAAGTATCAATCGCCAGAAAACTCCGTGAAATCAGGCTTGCGATTGCCCTCGAAAAGGAAGTTTCCAAGAAGGACATTCTTGCCGGTTACCTAAACCTGGTTTTCTTGGGAAACCAGATCAACGGTGTCGAAACTGCAAGCCAGTACTACTTTGGAATCCCCGCCAAGAAACTAAATGTTCCTCAGGCTGCCTACATCGCTGCGATGCTCAAGTCACCTAACGACTACAAGCCAGATGAGGCCGGCAACCTTGAACGCGGTATTGGTCGTCGCAACTACGTAATTCAGGCTATGGCCGATGAGGGCTACATCACCCAGGAGCAGGCAGACGCCTACAAAGCATCTCCGATTCAGACCAACATAACTAAGAGTCGTCAAGGTTGCGAAGCAAACCAGACAACGGCATTCTTCTGTGACTTCACGGTTTGGACCATTAGAAACTCGACTGAGTTTGGCGTGACCCCTGAGGACCGCGAGATGTTACTTCGTCGCGGTGGCCTAGAGATTTACACCAGCTTGGATCTAGACGTTCAAGAGGCTGCCTACAAGGCAACCATGGAGATGTTGCCACCAGAAAATGAGTGGGCTTTTGGTACCGCATCTGTTTCTGTTGAGGTTGGCACAGGCCGAGTGCTGGCAATGGTTCAGAACCGCTACTTTGATCAATCAGACAACCCAGATGTTGGTCGCACTTCGGTGAACTTCAACACCGATAAGCCATACGGCGGATCGTCTGGTTTCCAGCCTGGCTCCACATACAAAGTGTTCACCTTGGCCGAGTGGCTCAAGAATGGCTACACCCTTGGCGACCATGTTGATGGTCGAATCTTCACTGGTGAAGACGTTGACCTAGATGGTGAGCCAGACAAAGTCAAGATTTGGAACGTCGAGAAAGACTTCCGAGCAAGCTGTGGCGGAGTGGTTGGTCTTTGGGAAGTTAACAACTCCGGCGACAAGACAATTGACGATATCTCTGTTCGCCAAGCTGTAGTGACTTCGCAGAACACGGCATTCGCAGCGATGGCTTCAAAGTTAGACCTTTGTGCAATTCGCGACACCGCTGAGGCATTTGGCGTGCACCGTGCCGACGGAACCGAATTGCTCTATGTACCATCAGCAATTCTTGGAACCAACGAAATTGCTCCACTAACTATGGCGGCTGCCTACGCGGGTATCTCAAACAACGGTCTAGCCTGCTCGGCAGTTGCGATTGACCGGGTCGTGCTTCGCAAAACCGGAGAAGAACTGCCGGTCCCCCAGACTATTTGCAATCAGGCGGTTCAGCCTGAGATCGCCCACGCAATGGTTGACGCGATGCGTGGCGTGGTATCCGGTGGCACCGGTGCCGCTGCAAACCCAGGTGACGGAACCCCGCTTGCTGGTAAGACCGGTACTACCGATGACCGTATCCACACCTGGATGAGCGGATTCTCTTCAAAGGTGGCAACTGCAACCTGGGTAGGAAACGTCGTTGGTCTAACCAGCCAGTCAAGTAAGTCAGTAAATGGTCGTGCTGTATCAACCATCCGTCATGCAATCTGGAAAGAGATCATGACTGAGGTTGATAAGCACTACATCGGCGAGAAGTTCCCAGCCGCATTGCCTCGCTACACAGATGCAACCATGCTTTCGGTTCCAAACGTAGTCGGCTATGACATTGAGTCCGCCAAGGCCACAATGATCACAAGTGAGCTAAACGTTGCCATCGCAGAGCGCGAAGTTGCCAGCTCGCTACCGGTTGGAACCGTTGCTTACAGCACTCCAGAATTTGGTGAGCTGGTGCCAAGAGGGTCAATCATCACCGTCTACATTTCCGCAGGCGGCAAAGTTGTAATTCCAAGTGTTAGAGGCCTATCAATTACCGATGCCTTCTCCTCACTTGAGGCTCTAGGCCTGGTCGTTTCACTCCCCCAGCCAAGCCAATTCGCACTGCTGAGCCAATGTGATGCAAACCTGCCTAACGATGTTGCACTGGCCACTCAACCAGAAGTGGGTGCTGAAGTCACGGCAAATAGCGCTGTGATTCTGATACCGAACCGATGTGGATAGCTAGCCACGCAGGCCCCTTCGAGCTTTACGAGCTTGAGGTAAAGATTGGTTCAGTTGAGCCAATCAAGGTGCTTCACGTTTCTGATCTGCACTTCGCACCTGGGCAAAGAGCCAAGGCTAAGTTCCTTGACGAGCTGGCTGCCTTAAAGCCAGATTTGGTTGTGAACACCGGAGACAATCTTGGTCACAAAGATGCCATCAACCCGGCCCTCGATGCCCTAGCACCATTGATGGGGCTGCCAGGCGTGTTTGTGAATGGATCGAATGATTACCGGGCACCAAAACCCAGAAACCCGCTCAAATACTTCGCTGGCCCATCTGAGGTAAAAGTTGATCGAAACCTCGACACCGAGCGCTTCACCGGTGAGCTCGAAGGTGCTGGTTGGCTTAACCTAAATAACCAATCAGGCACGCTTACCATTAGTAACCAGTCAATTGGTTTCCTGGGTCTTGATGATCCGCACGAGAACTTAGATGAGCTTGAGACCTTGCCGGCCCAACGCAAAGAGATTGCCGAAGCTGATTTGGTGTTTGGAGTCGCTCATGCTCCATACCTGCGCGTAATCGAAGGTTTTATGCAGCATGGCGCAGACATGATTTTTGCAGGTCACACTCACGGAGGTCAGATTTGCCTGCCTGGCAAAAAGGCGCTGGTCACAAACTGTGATTTGCCCACCGAATACGCTCAAGGCCTAAGCGCTTGGCAGCATGAAGGTAAGGTTTGCCCACTCCATGTTTCAGGTGGTCTTGGCTGCTCTATTTACGCACCGGTGAGACTCTTCTGCCCACCTAGTGCGACGCTAATAACTATTTCTTAGGCAAGTTCCTGAGCTACCAGCTCAGCAATCTCGTAAGTATTTAGCGCAGCACCCTTGCGAAGGTTGTCTCCAACTACGAACAGGTCGATGGTGTTTGTGAAATCTTCGGCCTGGCGAATGCGGCCAACAAATGTTGGGTCCTGGCCAGCAACGTGAGCTGGGGTTGGAAACACACCATTTGCAGGGTCATCCATAACAACTACGGTTGGCTGCTTCTCTAGCTCTGCACGAACCTCATCAGGAGTGATGTCGTTTGCGAAGGTAGCGTGAACAGCGAGCGAGTGTGCAACCTGAACAGGGACACGAACACAGGTTGCTGCAACCTTTAGGTCCTTGATACCAAGGATCTTGCGGCTCTCGTTGCGCACTTTTAGCTCCTCAGAGGAGTGGCCGCCGTCCTTCATCGATCCAGCAAGTGGAATGACATTCAAAGCGATTGGCACTGGCCAAGGCGAGTGAGCCTGCTCAACGCCGTGGCGCTCTAGGGTCTCAGAAACATTGTCGGTCTTGAGGCCAGCTTCTGGGTTCGCAGCCACTGCTGCGATCTCCTGGGCAAGGCGCTCAATGCCTGGAGCTCCGGCTCCAGAAACAGCCTGGTAAGAAGAAACGACAAGCTCGGTCAGCTTCCACTTGTTGTGAAGTGCACCTAGGGCAGCCATCATGGTCAAGGTAGTGCAGTTAGGGTTTGCGATGATTCCCAATGGGCGGCTCTTAGCTGCGTGAGGGTTGACCTCAGGCACAACCAGTGGAACCTCTGGGTTCATGCGGAATGCTGCTGAGTTATCAACTGCAACAACGCCCTTGGCTGCAGCAATTGGAGCCCAAACCTCAGATACCTCGTCTGGCACATCGAACATAGCGATGTCGATGCCATCAAATGCCTCTTCGCTCAAGGCAACTACGGTGTGCGGAACACCATGAACCATGATTTCCTTGCCCGCAGAGCGCGCAGATGCAATCAGGCGAATCTCACCCCAGATGTTCTCGCGAGAGTTGATGATGTCAATCATCACGGTGCCAACGGCTCCGGTAGCTCCTACAAGTGCGAGGTTTGGCTTTGACATCTATTTACCTTCCGGTTCCTGCGTAAACAACTGC
>CAYOXP010000012.1:14302-15540 GCA_964407995.1 uncultured Aquiluna sp. | reverse complement strand
GCCTCTTCAGAAACCTGGACTGTGATTGAGATGCCAGATGCGGCAGCTCCAAAGGCCACGCGACCATCGGCTGCTGAACCGACGGTTGACTGAACTACCTCGACACCCTCAACCATCAAGATCTGCTTCTCTAGATCGTTTGCAGCGGCATCTTGGTCTTCAAACGTGGTTGAAGCCGGCATCTGCAATCTCGCGATGAACTGAGTCGAGCCAGCGCCGTCAATGAAGTTGGTCTTGAGAAGTGGCACCAACGAGAAGGTGTAGCCAAGAATCAGAATCGAGGCGAACAAAGTCAACCAAGGGTGACGAGATGTGCCACGCAGCATCGGGATGTATGCGCGCTGAAGCCAAGACTTCTTTTCACGCTCCTCCTCTTCGTGGCGCTGTTTCTTCTCGAAGTGCTTCGGATCAGCTTCTTTCTTCGCCACAAGGCGCTTCGGCATTCTTAGGAACCAGTAGGCAAGAACCGGAACGATGGTTAGCGAAACAAGTAGCGATGCTAGAAGTGCGATTGCAACTGTGAACGCGAATGGTCTAAATAGCTCACCGATTAGGCCACCAACCAGCGCGATTGGCAAAAACACCGCGACTGTTGTGATCGTGGAGGCGGTGATAGCACCAGACACCTCTTTGACTGCGGTGAGAACCGCCTTCTTGCGCTTCTCGCCATAAGAAAGGTGTCGGTTGATGTTTTCGATAACCACAATCGAGTCATCAACCACGCGACCAATCGCGATGGTCAGTGCACCAAGGGTCAAAATGTTTAGTGAGTAATCGGCAGTCTGCAACCCGATGAAGGTAATGAGAACCGAAGTTGGAATCGAGATGGCGGTGATCAGAGTCGACTTCACCGAGAACAAGAAAATCAAGATCACGATGACCGCAAAACCAAGACCCAGAAGACCCTCGGTGGTTAGGTCCTTGATCGATTTCTCAATAAATGGTGCCTGGTCCAATGTGGTCACAACTGTCACGTCGCCACCTAAAGCTGCCTCAAGCTCTGGAATTAGATCTTGCACTCCGTGCGAAACTGCAACCGTGTTGGCATCTGGGGTTTTGGTGATAGAAACCGCAAGTGAAGGTTTGCCATTGGTGCGTGCAATCGAGGTAATGGGTGCGTCCTCGTAAGTGACTGTTGCTACTTCGCCGATGGAGGTAACACCAGTTGCTGAGATCAGCGGAAGTGCACGAACTGCTTCGACGGTATCAACCGCGCTACCCATTTGAATCGCGATTGA